>NZ_CP017704.1:5028626-5337204 GCF_002243645.1 Peribacillus simplex NBRC 15720 = DSM 1321
TTATCGGTTGAACATATGAAGCCCGTTGCTGTCGGCCTTAATTGTGCAACAGGGCCGGAATTTATGATAGACCATATCAGGACACTTGCAGATATATCAAATAGCGCGATCAGTTGTTATCCAAATGCCGGGCTCCCTGATGAAGAAGGTCACTATCATGAATCACCTACTTCCCTGGCAGAGAAAATGAAGCAATTTGCCGAAAAGGGATGGGTCAATATCATTGGCGGATGTTGTGGTACGACACCAGAGCATATTAAAGAACTTACCAGGGTTCTCGAAGGCATGAAGCCCCGTACAATTACGGAAACAGCCCATGGACATGCCGTATCAGGAATAGAGCCGCTCATTTATGATGATTCAATGCGTCCTTTATTCGTAGGTGAAAGAACGAATGTTATCGGTTCCCGAAAATTCAAGGAGCTGATTCGTGGAAAGCATTACGAGCCAGCTGCCGAAATTGCACGTTCCCAGGTAAAAAAAGGCGCCCATGTCATTGATATCTGTCTTGCTGATCCTGATGGGGATGAGCTTGGCGATATGAAGGAATTCGTAGAAGAGGTCGTCAAAAAAGTGAAAGTCCCATTGGTCATCGACACTACGGATGAAGCCGTACTTGAACAAGCATTAAAACATTCACAAGGAAAATCGATCATTAATTCCATAAACCTTGAAGATGGTGAGGAGCGATTTGAAAAAATAGTACCCTTCGTCCATCAATATGGTGCTGCCGTTGTCGTAGGAACCATTGATGAAATTGGGATGGCCGTCGATGCTGAACGGAAATTGGAAGTGGCTACACGGTCTGTGGATTTGCTAGTTAATAAGTATGGGCTAAATAAAAGTGACATCATTTTTGATCCACTGGTATTTCCTGTAGGCACAGGGGATGAACAATATATCGGATCTGCATTGGAAACGGTGAATGGAATAAAGGCGATTAAAGAAAAGTTTCCGGAATGCCTAACGATACTTGGCATTTCGAACGTTTCTTTCGGTCTACCAGCGAGGGGAAGGGAAATATTAAATGCAGTTTTCCTTTACCATTGTACAAAAGCGGGTCTCGATTATGCTATCGTGAATACAGAAAAACTTGAACGTTTCGCTCTGATACCAGAAGAGGAAGTGAAATTGGCTGAGGCACTCCTGTTTGAGACATCTACAGAAACTTTAGCGATCTTTACTGAATTTTATCGTGGAAAAAAAGCGGAGAAGAAGGATAATGGTGTGGTCCTGCCATTGGACGAACGTTTAGGTAACTATATTATCGAAGGAACGAAAGAAGGATTGATTGATGATTTAAATAAAGCGATTGAGCGCGGTGATAGCCCATTGGAAATCATCAATGGACCATTGATGGATGGCATGAGTGAGGTGGGTCGGTTATTTAATGACAACCAACTTATTGTCGCAGAGGTGCTTCAGAGTGCTGAAGCGATGAAGGCGGCTGTATCTCACCTTGAACCACTAATGGAAAACTCTGAAGATAGCGCTAAGAAAGGGAAAATCCTGTTGGCGACTGTCAAGGGAGATGTGCATGATATCGGGAAAAACCTAGTGGATATCATCCTATCCAATAATGGCTATGAAGTCATTGATTTGGGAATAAAGGTCGCACCGCAACAAATCATTGAAGAGGTTCGAAAACATGAGCCTACCATCATTGGCCTCTCTGGGTTACTTGTCAAATCTGCACAGCAAATGGTTTTAACCGCACAGGATTTAAGGCAAGCCGGAATAGATACCCCAATTTTAGTGGGAGGGGCAGCATTATCCCGTAAATTCACTGATTTTAAGATATCACCTGAATATGAAGGACCGGTTTTATATTCCAAAGATGCGATGGATGGTTTGGCTGTAACGAATATTTTACATGACTCTGACAAAAAAGTGGTGTACTTGGCAGAGTTAGTCGAGAAACGAGAAAGATCGAAAGCCAATGCCGCCATTGCTGCCACGATGGAAAAACCTGTTCGTAAGCAGTCCACAGCTGCCCCTTTAAGCGATGTTCCTGTTCAAAAACCGCGTGACATCAAGCGTCACGTCCTGAAAAACTATCCATTGGATGTCATCCAGCCTTATATAAATAGGCAAATGCTGATTGGTCATCATTTGGGGTTAAAAGGTAAAGTTTCCGAATTGCTTAAGCAAGGGAATGAAAAAGCAGTGCAGCTTAATGATCTCGTTGATGAATTGATTGAATTCCTAAAGACGGAACCGGATTATGGCTTGCATGCCGTTTATCAATTTTTCCCTGCTCAAAGCGAAGGAGATAAGCTATTGGTATACAACCCGGACAATCATCATCAGGTTTTGGAAACTTTTGACTTCCCCCGGCAAGATACGAATCCGCATCTTTGTTTAGCGGACTTCGCGAAACCGATCTCCTCCGGGCAAATGGATTATGTTGGGTTCTTCCTGGTCACTGCCGGAAAAGGGATCAGAAAATGGGCAGAAAAACTAAAGCTTGAAGGTGATTTCTTGAAAAATCACGCCCTTCAATCACTTGCTCTCGAAACAGCTGAAGGGTTCGCGGAAAGAATTCATCAATTAATGAGGGATGATTTAGGTATAAGCGATCCGATTGAAATGTCCATGAAAGAGCGATTTGCCGCTAAGTACACCGGGCAAAGGTTTTCATTTGGTTATCCTGCTTGTCCTAATCTGGAAGACCAGGAGAAGCTATTCCGCCTGTTACAACCTCAAGATATTGGCGTGGAATTGACTGAAGGATGCATGATGGAACCAGAGGCTTCCGTTTCAGCCATTGTTTTTGCACATCCTGAAGCTCGTTACTTTAATGTCGATCGATAACTCATTTAATAAAGGCAGCGGTATTTTTTACCGCTGCCTTATTGCGCATGAAACCCCTTAATTGGTACATCTTAATGGTCAAAAGGAAGGGGATACAACACCTATGAAGAATATGCTGAAATTATTTCTTTCCATGGCGGGTTCTTTCATTATTATTTTGTTTGGAGTGGATGTGCAGAACATTCAAGTACATGCAACGGTTCCTGAAGAGATGACACCGCTCCTAAAAAGTAGGGAAAATCAGAAAATCGCTTATTTGACTTTCGATGACGGACCATCTTTGAATACCATGAAGATATTGGATATTTTGGAACGCTATCATGTTAAGGCCACATTTTTCGTTAAAGGCAACGAAGAACCATACGCAAAGGAATGTTATCAGGAAATGATTTCCCGCGGTCATGCGATTGCCCTTCATTCTTATACACATGATTATTCCATCGTTTATCGATCGACTGAGAGTTTCTTTCAAGATTTGAATAGGCTTGAAACCATGCTGCAAAAGGAGTATGGGATAAAAAGCCGTATTGTGCGCCTTCCTGGCGGCTCGAATAATCTACTGCGGCATCAGGCTGCAACGAGACCCATCATCAATGGTATCCTTCAACAACTAAAGGAAAAAGGGTATATTTACACTGATTGGTCTATTGACTCTACAGATGGCTTCAGTCCGTCAATAAGTGAACAAAAAATCATTACTGCTGTACAAAAAGGGACGAAAAATCAAAAGCATGTTAATATCTTATTGCATGATATCAATAGTATGAAAAATACAGTGAAAGCTTTGCCTGATATAATTGAATTCCTAAAAAAAGAAGGGTTTACCTTTGATACTATTGATGAGACAACCCCAAAAATACAATTTAATTGATGAACACATTGTTTATCTATAGTAAATTAAGGTATAGGGATAAGAGATTACAATGCGAAAGGATTTATCGTTTCTATGATGCCATCATTGTTTTTATCACATGGAACACCGCTATTAGCTTTGGAAAAGAATAACTACACTTCTTTTTTGAAGGATTATATGCAAACTATGAAGAAACCTGCTGCGATCGTTATTTTGTCAGCACATTGGGAAAGTGAAGACCAATTGATTTCAGCAGTAGGGAAGCATGAAGTCATTTATGATTTTGCAGGGTACCCTGAAGAAATATTTCAAATAACTTATCCTGCTGCGGGATGCCTTGAGCTGTCCGATCGAATTTTAACCTTATTGTCCAAGATAGGTGTATTGGGGGAACTTGATGAAAGGCGCCCCCTGGATCATGGATCATGGGGGCTTTTGCATATCATGTATCCCGAAGCTGACATCCCGACCGTTTCTATGTCCATTAGTCCTGCGCTGCCATTGGACAAGCAGTATGAAATCGGGAAAACATTAAGGGAATTAAAGGAAAGTAATGTCCTGATCATTGGGAGCGGTGGAATTGTCCATAATTTCACCCAAATTCAGGAGGATATGCATGTTGCAGAAGGATGGGCAATCGAGTTTGAGAACTGGGTCGAAGAGAAAATCATGAAATGGGATTTGCAATCCTTGTTTAATTATGAAAAAATCGCCCCTTATAGTACAGAGGCTGTGCCTTCAAAAGAGCATTTCATTCCATTGGTCATCGCAATGGGGTTGGGGGATGACAAAAAAAAAGCAGCTCTACTGCACAGGAGCTTTCAATATGGCAATCTGAGTTTAACAGCTTGGAAGTTTGATTGAGCTGAAAGGGTTTTCAAACTAGTTAAATTTACCTGAAAAATAATCATTATACAAAAATACAAAAATCTTTTTTTAGCGAAAAAAAGACTTAAATGAGCAAAAAAGACAGTTAAAAGCGATTTTTGACGAATTAAGCAGAAATATAGTTGAAAAAAGGTTGTATAAAGTGGTTTAACCTTTGGATATTTCGACAAAAACATGTTAATATAACATCTGAAAACGTTTTATCCTTTAAAATTTTATTATTCAATAACCAAAGTTATTTATTATATATCTTATATATATCATATATTTGGGGAAAATTTAGAAGAAAGAAATTTGGGGATGGATAAAACGTAATGAAAAAAATTATGAGAAAAATTTGGGGGTTTACAAAATGACCATCAATGATTCTAAGGTATTAGACCACTGGAAAGCTTTTTCGGGTCCAAACCTTGGGTATGTCATGGAGCAATACGATTTATTTCTAGCCAACCCGGAAGAAGTGGATCCGGAACTGAAAAACTTTTTTGAAGTAGCAGGTCCTCCTTCATTCGATGTATCGGCAGAAACAACGACTGTAAGCGCATCAACTGTACAAACTGGAGAAGTTCTTCCAATGAAGAAAATTATGTCTGCAGTGAAGTTAGCTGAAAATATCCGTGCATACGGGCATCTTGCTGCAAATATTTATCCTTTAAAAGAAGAAGCTCTGGACACTGAACAAATTCACTTTGAAAAATATGGCTTGACTGCAGATGATTTAAGGAAAATACCGGCTGACTTTATTTGTCCGGAATCACCTGAAGACGTGAAAGACGGATACGAAGCCGTACAATACCTAAAACAACTCTATACAAAAACGATAGCCTTTGAATTTCATCATGTTAATGACTTGGATGAAAAGCAATGGCTTACTGATATGGTCGAATCCGGAAACATGTTCCCGGAAGTGGGAAAAGAGAAAAGAGAACTATTACTTAAACGATTGAATGAAGTAGAAGGTTTCGAGAAATTCCTTCACCGCACATATGTAGGGCAAAAACGTTTCTCTATTGAAGGACTGGATGCTTTGGTTCCGATTTTAGATGAAATGATTTCACAAACTGTCCAAAACGGAACGGGTAATGTGAATATCGCAATGGCTCACCGTGGACGTTTGAATGTGCTTGCACATGTATTAGGAAAGCCTTATGAGGTCATTTTCTCTGAATTCCAACATTCACCGAATAAAGATCTGGTTCCTTCCGAAGGTTCAACAGGCATTAACAATGGATGGACCGGTGATGTTAAATACCATTTAGGTCTGGATAAACAGATCACTAAAGCTAACATACAAAAAGCAAGGATTACACTTGCCAATAACCCAAGTCACTTGGAAGTAGTCGGTCCAATCGTGGAAGGGTATTCCCGTGCGGCTCAAGAAGACCGTTCAGAAAAAGGATTCCCGGTTCAAGATATATCAAAATCTCTTGCAATCCTGATTCATGGTGATGCAGCATTCCCAGGTGAAGGAATTGTACCTGAAACGTTTAACTTAAGCCGTTTACGCGGATATCAAGTTGGCGGAGCTATCCATATCATCGCCAATAACATGATCGGTTTTACAACGGAAAGTGAAGATTCACGTTCAACCTTATATGCTAGTGATTTGGCAAAAGGCTTTGAAGTTCCGATCGTGCATGTGAATGCAGATGATCCTGAAGCATGTATGGCTGCTGTGAACCTTGCTAATCTATATCGTGAAAAATACAACAAGGATTTCTTGATCGACTTGATCGGTTACAGACGTTTCGGCCATAACGAAATGGATGAGCCATTGGTGACTCAACCTGAAATGTATGCATTAATTCATAAGCACCCAACCGTTAAAGAGCTTTATGGAAAAAAACTCATTCAATCTGGCGAGTTCACTGAAGCTGAAGTTAAAGCGATTGCTGAGCAAGTGGATACAAGGCTTGCAGATGCATATGCGAAAATTTCCGGAAATAAACCGGAAGCTTCTAAAGAGTGTAATCCTCCTGGGATTATTGAAAAAGGACTTCCAGCCATTGAAACGGCAGTTCCGAAACAAGAACTTGTTACAATTAACGAAGAACTTGTTAAATGGCCGGAAGGATTCACTCCTAATAAAAAATTAGGAAAGATTTTATCACGTCGCTTGGATTCCTTTGGTGCTGACGGAAAAATTGATTGGGCTCATGCCGAGACATTGGCATATGCATCCATATTGAGTGACGGCACTCCAATCCGTTTGACAGGACAAGATTCAGAGCGTGGAACATTCGCACAACGTAATATCATGTTACATGACAGTGTTAATGGAAAAACATATTCACCACTTCACACACTTGAAACTGCCAAAGCATCATTCGCTGTTCATAACAGCCCGCTTACTGAAACGGCAGTTCTGGCTTATGAATATGGTTATAATGTATTTGCACCTGAGACACTTGTATTATGGGAAGGCCAATTCGGTGACTTCGCTAATACAGCACAAGTGATCTTTGACCAATTCATCGCGGCAGGTCGTGCAAAATGGGGTCAAAAATCAGGTCTTGTCATGCTGCTTCCACACGGTTATGAAGGACAAGGACCAGAGCACTCAAGTGCACGCCTTGAACGTTTCCTTCAATTAGCGGCTGAAAACAACTGGACAGTTGCCAACTTAAGTTCGGCAGCTCAATACTTCCATATCCTTAGAAGACAAGCTAAGATTTTGGATCAAGAACAAGTACGTCCGCTTGTCATCATGACACCGAAGAGTATGCTTCGTAATCAAGTGATGGCTTCTACAGCAGAAGAATTCAGTGAAGGCTCTTTTGAATCATTCGTAGAAACCAAAGCTTTGGGCAAAAAACCTAAATCGGTTGAACGCATTGTTTTTGCTTCAGGTAAATTGGCGGTTGAACTTCGTGAAAAAGCGGCAACTGAAAAAAATACGGATTGGTTGCAAATCATCAGTATCGAAGAAATTTATCCATTCCCATTCACTGGAGTTCAAGAAGCTCTGAAAAAATATACAAATCTTAAAGAAATCTTCTGGGCTCAAGAAGAACCTAAAAACATGGGTGCTTGGACATTTGTTGAACCTCGCCTAAATGCAGCGGCTCCTGGCAAACTTTCAGTAACATATATAGGAAGGAAGCGCAGATCAAGCCCGGCTGAGGGTGATCCACTTGTCCATAAAAATGAACAACAACGGATTATGACTCAAGCAATTACACGCAATAATGAGGGGGAGAAATAAAATGGCTGAAGTAAAAGTACCTGAATTAGCAGAATCAATTTCTGAAGGATCTATTGCGCAATGGTTAAAACAACCCGGTGATCACGTTGAAAAAGGAGAATATGTCCTTGAACTTGAAACGGATAAAGTGAACGTAGAAATCATTTCAGATTATACGGGTACACTTTCGGAACATTTAGCGGAAGAAGGCGATACTGTCCAAGTTGGACAGGCTATCGCTATCGTTGATGAAAATGGATCAGCTGCAGCAGCTCCAAAAGCGGAAGCTCCTAAGGTTGAAGAAGCTAAAGCAGAACCAGCTAAGGCTGAACCAGCGGCTCCTGCTAAAGAGGCTCCTAAAGCAGAAGCGAAAGAAGCATCATCCACTCAACAAGTTATTGCTTCACCAGCTGCAAGGAAATTGGCTCGTGAAAAAGGAATTGACTTGACTCAAGTGCCTGTAGCCGATCCACTAGGTCGTGTACGTGTACAAGACGTAGAAGCAGCAAGTAATGCACCTGCAGCACCTGCGGCGGCTCCAAAACAAGCTCCTGCAGCTAAAAAAGCAGCCGCTCCTGTTGAAGTGAATGATGACCGCATTGAAGTGGTTAAAATGACACGCCGTCGTCAAACCATTGCCAAGCGTCTAGTTCAAGTACAATCCGAAGCAGCCATGCTTACTACTTTTAACGAAGTCGATCTTTCTGCAGTCATGGAATTGCGTAATCGCCATAAGGATTCTTTCGTGAAAACAAATGATGTTAAACTTGGTTTCATGTCATTCTTCACTAAAGCGGTCATTGGCGCATTGAAAAAATATCCGTTATTGAATGCTGAAATCCAAGGCGACCATATCCTGAAAAAGAACTTTTATGATATCGGTGTAGCAGTATCCACTGATGAAGGTCTTGTAGTTCCGGTAGTAAGGGATGCTGACCGCAAAAGCTTTGCTGAAATCGAGAAGAACATTTCGGATTTAGCTGTTAAAGCGCGTAACAACAAACTGGGACTTTCAGATTTATCAGGTGGTACTTTTACCATCACAAATGGAGGGACTTTCGGTTCCCTATTATCTACACCAATCTTGAATGCCCCTCAAGTTGGGATCTTGGGCATGCATACAATCAAGACTCGTCCAATCGCTGTTGGAGATCAAATCGAAAACAGACCAATGATGTACCTTGCATTATCTTATGATCACCGTATCGTAGACGGAAAAGAAGCTGTTGGTTTCTTAGTGGCTATCAAAGATATGCTGGAAGATCCAGAACAACTTTTACTTCAAGGCTAATAAAGTAATACGAAACCCCCCTGTCTTCATGACATGGGGGTTTTTTGTGTGGAGAACTGAAAGGATATTTTCATAGAAAAAAAGATAATGGGATTCAATAAAGGTTATTTCTAATCAAATTGAATGTTTTTGAAGGTATTTTTGAATGAATTTGAGTATTTTTAAATGTTTATGATTGATTATTCCTTCGTTTTCATATATGATGATGATATTAAAGTGAGGTGGACGAATTGTTGACAACTGAAAGGCACCAGTTCATCCTATCGATCCTTAAAGAACAAGGAACGGTAAAGCTGCAGGAGCTTGTAGATCAGTTACAAGCCTCGGAGTCGACCATTCGGAGAGATCTAGTGCAACTCGAAGAAATGAAGCTCTTGAAACGCGTGCATGGCGGGGCCTCTTTACTTCAAAGAAAAGGCCTTGAACCGACAACTATGGAAAAGCAAAAGAAAGCAAGAGCTGAAAAACAACTTATAGCAAAGCTTGCGGCTTCTTTCATAGAGAAAAATGATTGTATATATCTTGATGCAGGTACGACAACTGCGGAAATGATTCCTTATTTAAAGGATAAAAATATAACGGTGCTGACAAATGGTCTTATGCATATTCCGAAACTCATCGAATTGGAGATCAAAACAGTGTTAGTGGGCGGAACGATAAAATTCTCGACAAATGCGGTTATAGGAAGTAATGCTGTACAGTTTTTGAATGAATACCGTTTTGATAAATGTTTCTTGGGAATGAACGGCATTCATCAAGATCTGGGTTTCACAACTCCCGACCCGGAAGAAGCTCTACTGAAGAAGATGGCATTACGCCTCTCTAACGAAACCTACGTGCTTGCTGATAGTTCAAAACTAAATGAAGCTACTTTCGCTAAGGTGGCAGATGTAAGCGATGCCATAATTCTTACTGACAGCAATGATGAAGAGGCTGTTGCTCAACTCCATAAAAATCCAAAGGTAAAGGTCGTGACCATTTAATGATTTATACAGTGACACTCAATCCATCTATCGATTATCTGGTCGAGGTGGAGAGTTTTCAAATGGGCAAGGTGAATAGAACCAGTTATGATGCAAAATTCCCTGGAGGGAAAGGGATCAATGTTTCCCGAGTGCTTAAAAGGCTTGGAAATAGTACGACAGCTTTAGGATTCATCGGTGGACAAACTGGTGAATTTGTAAAAAGGTTTTTAAGACAGGAAGAGATTTTTACGGACTTTACAGAGATAGCTGGAGATACAAGAATAAACATTAAATTGAAAACAGGGATGGAGACCGAAATAAATAGCCAAGGGCCAGTCATTTCCAAAGGGAATTATCAACAATTATTTAGTCAGATTGAACAGTTGAATAATAATGATATCCTCATTTTGTCAGGAAGCATCCCTTCAAGCGTTCCTTCGGATGTATACGAGACAATGGCAAGGTCTTGTTCCCATAACGGCATTAAAGTGGTGGTGGATACGAGTGGCAAGGGATTAATGAATGTCCTTCCACACCAGCCATTTTTAATAAAGCCTAATCACCATGAACTGGGTGAGCTTTTTTCTACCGAAATCAGAACGGTTGATGATGCTAGAGAATATGGCGCTAAATTGGTTGAAGCAGGTGCACAAAACGTTATTGTTTCAATGGCGGGACAGGGGGCGGTGCTTTGCTCCGGCGGAGAGTCATATTCCGCAAATGTACCAAAAGGGAACGTCATCAACTCAGTGGGTGCCGGTGATTCCATGGTCGCAGGTTTCATCGGGACATATGAAAAGACAGGGGATATTCTAACCGCTTTTCGCTTCAGTCTTGCAGCAGGAAGTGCTACAGCCTTTTCATCCGATCTCGGTACATTGGATAAAATTGAAGAGTTATTACCGCAAATTGCTATCAATCAACTAACAGGAGGCTGACTCTATGAAAATTACAGACTTGTTAAAATTGGATACAATCATAATTAATCTGCAAAGTGCTACAAAGCAAGCAGTCATTGATGAACTATCAGGGAAGTTAGCCGAGGCTGACAGGTTAAACGATTTGGAGGGTTTCAAAGCTGCCATCTTAAAACGTGAAGAGCAAAGCACAACAGGGATTGGTGAAGGAATAGCCATTCCACACGCAAAAACAAATGCAGTAAGGATTCCTGCCATCTGTTTCGGCAAATCGGTCAGTGGTGTGGATTATGAATCGCTTGACGGGCAGCCAGCTCATTTGTTCTTTATGATTGCAGCAAGTGAAGGAGCGAATGCAGATCACTTGGAGACCCTTTCCCGGCTTTCTTCATTACTGATGGATGATAAATTCAGAGCCCGATTGATTTCTGCTTCTTCTGGTGAGGAAGTGTTAGAGATAATCAATCAAAAAGAAATGGAAGCCGATGAAGAAGTAAGAGAAGAGGAGCAAACAAGTAATACTGTCAGTGCCAGTGGTAACAGTAAAGGTAAAATCCTTGCCGTTACAGCTTGTCCGACAGGAATCGCCCATACTTATATGGCTGCTGATGCGTTAAAGGCCAAAGCGAAGGAAATGGGTATCGATTTCAAAGTGGAAACAAATGGTTCCACAGGAATCAAAAATGGTTTAACCGCCGCAGAAATTGATGAGGCGGATGCGATTATCGTTGCAGCTGATAAGCAGGTGGAAATGGATCGTTTTAATGGAAAACATGTCATTATTGTCCCTGTTGCCCATGGGATCCGGAAGACCGAGGAGCTGTTAACAAGAGCCTTGAATCAGGATGCCCCTGTTTACAAAGGAACAGGAAATGATAAAAGTGACGAAGGTGATTCAGCAAAAGGAGGATTGGGGATTTACAAGCACTTAATGAATGGCGTAAGTAATATGCTTCCATTTGTCGTCGGGGGCGGTATCTTGATTGCGCTTTCTTTCTTTTTTGGAATCGAAGCTGCCGATCCGGCAAATCCTGATTATAATCCCATTGCCAAAGCATTAAGTGATATTGGCGGGGGAAATGGTGCCTTCTTCTTGCTTGTCCCTGTACTAGCAGGATTCATTGCTTCAAGTATAGCCGACCGTCCAGGTTTTGCCCCTGGTATGGTAGGGGGACTATTGGCAGCACAAGCTAATGCCGGTTTTCTTGGCGGACTGATCGCCGGTTTCCTTGCAGGTTATGTCGTCTTACTTTTAAGAAAATTGTTTTCCAGGTTACCGCAAACACTCGATGGCATTAAACCGGTTTTACTCTATCCTGTATTCGGGATGTTAATTACAGGGTTTATCATGATATTTCTCGTAAATGAACCAGTAACCGCAATTAACATGGGCCTGACCAATTGGCTGCAGGGATTATCCGGCACGAACGCAATATTCCTTGGCTTGATTCTTGGGGGTATGATGGCTGTGGATATGGGCGGCCCATTAAATAAAGCAGCATTCACTTTTGGGCTTGCAGCCATTGAGGCATCAAGTTTTGGACCTCATGCTGCAGTAATGGCTGGTGGAATGGTTCCTCCTTTAGGAATCGCATTTGCAACTACATTCTTTAAAAGTAAATTCAGTGAAATGGAAAGGAAATCCGGATTCACTAATTACTTCATGGGTGCTTCATTCATCACAGAGGGTGCCATTCCTTTTGCGGCGGCGGATCCATTGCGCGTTATCGTCAGCAGTGTTGTTGGAGCAGCGACAGCAGGAGCCCTGTCTATGGCTTTTGGTGTAACTTTGCCAGCGCCACATGGGGGAATATTTGTCATCCCCCTTGTCAACCATCCTTTCCTCTATTTGCTGGCCATATTAATAGGATCCCTCATTACCGCTATAATATTGGGGTTCTGGAAAAAGAAACAGATATAAAAAAACAGAATACGGTTCCCATTCCATTGGATCCGCATTCTGTTTGTAGACAAAAAGGTTTCGGAATGGTCTCATTCCGAAACCTTTTTGATTTTTTTATTTTATTTGAAGCAGTTATAAATAGAGGCTCTAAGATATGACTATCATGCGTATTTCCGGATGTTACGATGTTACTATCGTTCCCAATTCAAATCCATTGCGGTATGCTGCTGCCGTATGAAACAAATGGGCAAACTGTTTTGTTCGTTCATCTTTCACATAGTAGCCACTCTCAGGATCAATGGAATTTCTTTAATCTCCTTGGTTTCTTCCTTGATAAATTTATCTGGTGGAAAAGGCTTATTTTCACGTTTTCACGATCTTGATTTATTACTTCTTGAAGGCGTCCTGGATAGGCCCGTGTTAACTTTACGAACGATTTTCTTTTCGAATTTCGCTTATTCGCACTGGCTTTCACATGTGTGGAATCAACAAATACAAATACATGCTCTGCACTTTTCAGTTTTCTTTCGGAAGCTTTCATTAAGATGCGATAGAAAATCTGTTCAAACAGGTCTGTATCTTTAAAGCGTCGCTTATAATTTTTCCCGAAAAAACGTGGCGGTTCTTTAAAATTTCGTGATATTAGTCACGAACAAGTTTGTGTTTAAATTGCCAGACACCGTCAAATATCTACTTATTCAGGTGTTCTTGGTAGAGGGCGTATTGTGAATACTCAATTAGACAAAGCTATCGACTCTAAAATGATATCAGACAATAGGCTCTGCACAGATGCCTGGAGGGATTTTTCTTCGTATGCAAAAAGCGAAAGATTGGAACATTACCGCTTTATATCAGATGGTACAGAACGTGTTAAAAGACTGTACCACATCCAGAATGTGAATAACTATAACAGCCGTTTAAAAGGCTGGATGCAACGATTCAATGGTGTAGCTACAAAATACCCCGACAATTATTTGAGTTGGTTTCAATTTATAGATATAGTGAAACATCGTAGTGATAATATAATTATAAGTAAAATCATTGTAGATAGCTGTTTGTTACCGATTATCGAAACTTATCAGTCATTAAGAACGTACAATATTGTAATAATGACCTAAAAACAGGGAGGAAGAAAGTATGGACTTGACACCAAAACAACGAACCTTGTTGCTATCATTAGCCACTGATTGGCAGACACCGATTCAAATTGCTGGCCGTCTTCCGAAAGAATGGGGAAATCTATCCTGTGTAAATCAGACTCTTAAAGATTTAATGTGTGAAGGATTGGTGCAAGCTAATCCAGTTATGTTCGGTCTGTTCCGATTAACCACGGATGGCACGACCATAAAGGAGTTAGAATTGGGTGAGAACTAATGAAATATCGGCAACTTACAAAAGAGGATAAAATTCATTTTATTCGATTAACTGTTTTTTTTATCGTAAATTAACAATGAAAATTAACATAGTCTAAAACAAAAAAGACTGTAGACAAACTCGATGAAAATCGAGTTTGCCTACAGTCTGAAAGCGTCCAATTACATCGGGTCCGCTTTTCTTATATCCAATCCAAAACTTCAATCCGGTTGCAGAAAGGGTGGATACATAAAAGCGGTTCGATTCAGGAAACCTTGCGTCTATCTAAAAGATAAATGATTATTTATTAAATGTGGTTTGAAGCCTAAAAGATTTTCAACTTCAAGCACTGGATAGGCTTTATCGCGCAGGGATGAATGTTTCCTCAATTGATCGATCCGGATTCAAATCATACTCCCACATAGCATTTTAAGGCAGCAGGTTTCTATTTTAACAATAGAATTTCCGTTATATTTAGGAGAGGCTAATTGGAAATGTTGATTTAAAATACCCCCATTCCTTGTAGATCCAATATTAAAACAAAAGATTAATAAGGGTGGCTTAATCTATTGATTACGGTCGATAAGTTCTTAATATCTACTGGTTTATTAAAGCATGAATTTTTATGTTTATGGGTAAAGGCATATAAAAACGAACAAAAGGAGTGAAGGTACATGCTGAAGAAAAACACCTTAAAAACGACGAAAAGGGATGATATGATTGATGTTAGGCCAGAAGTACAGGCATTCATCTCGGAAAACGGGGTTCAAGAGGGTATAGCTCTTATTTATTGCCCACATACAACTGCTGGAATCACGATTAACGAAAATGCAGATCCGGATGTCAAAAAGGATATGCTAAGAAGACTGGATGAGCAATACCCATGGAATCATACATTGGATTTACATATGGAAGGAAACACGGCTGCCCATTTGAAATCAGGTACGGTTGGTTCTTCACA
Source organism: Peribacillus simplex NBRC 15720 = DSM 1321 (assembly GCF_002243645.1). Lineage (NCBI taxonomy): Bacteria > Bacillati > Bacillota > Bacilli > Caryophanales > Bacillaceae > Peribacillus > Peribacillus simplex. Next base: position 5,043,756 of record NZ_CP017704.1, read on the forward strand.
ACAGGTGATCATCCATAAAGGGAGCTTAATCCTTGGTACTTGGAAGGGGGTATATTTTTGTGAATTCGATGGTCCCAGAGATAGGCAATATTTTATTAAATTATGTGTCGACCGGTAAAGTGGAAGGTACATCCAGGAAGAATTGGGAGGAAGCGGATTGGACGATGTTCGGATTGAAGGAAGCAAAGTAATATTGAGGAATGTTAAACAAGCCGATTTAAAACGTTTATGGAGCCTGAAATATGGAGAAGCCGATCCAGAATGGAAAAAGTGGGATGCACCTTATCATCCTCTTGAACTCATTGATTTCCATACGTATATCGATAAAGAAATGAAGCATAGAACCTATGATGAGAAAATGGGTGTTTACTCTGAGCTATTAATGGAAAAAAACGATCAAATAATAGGCTCTGTTGTATATTACTGGGAACATGAATTTTCACGTTGGCTTGAAATCGGAATTACGATTTTTGAGCCCAAGTATTGGAATGGCGGTTATGGAACAGAAGCGTTAATGTTGTTCATAGGCTATTTATTCGAAAAAATGGAGATTGAGCGGGTTGGGCTGACGACATGGTCAGGTAATGAACGTATGATGGCTGTTGGGGAAAAGCTAGGCATGCAAGTAGAGGGAAGAATGAGAAAATGCCGTTATTATGATGGTTATTATTATGATTCAATCAGAATGGGAATGCTACGGGAAGAATGGGAAACATTAAAATTTCGTAGTTAATTGCCAAGTGAAAATTTTTCCTTTATTTCCTTGGAAAAAATTTAGCACTGTTTTCTCCTATATGGTCTGTTATCCTAGGAAGATGCTTAACGAGGAGGTTACAAGATGAAATTATCAGTATTAATAACCGTGATAATGACTCTAAGTGTCATCGTACTTGGGATAGCTTTTCCTAAGGGAACGACCAGTATAGCTTCTGATGGAGCAACCAAACATGTCATTAAACAAGGTGAATCGATATGGGATATTGCGAAGCAGTACGGTGTCCCGATCAAAAAGTTAAAAGAAGTCAATAATAATATAAATAATGTTGCCGAGCCTGGTAAAACATTGATTATTCCACATGTAATGAATGAAAAAGATAAAGAATTATTGGCAAGACTTGTGCATGCAGAAGCAAAAGGGGAGCCTTACAGAGGAAAGGTAGAGGTAGCAGGAGTAGTTTTGAATCGCCTTGATAGCAAAGAATTCCCTGATACGGTACGGGAAGTGATCTATCAAAAAAATCAATTCTCACCTGTTGGTGATGGCAGTATAAACAAACCTGCCGGAGCTGATGCCAAGAAGGCTGTCAATGAAGCGTTAGCAATTCATGGTTACACAAATGATGCTTTGTATTTCTGGAACCCGAGTATTTCGGACAGTGAATGGATGAAACATTTGGAGGTAATCAAAATTATCGGTGGGCACCATTTTGCCATATAAACTACATTTCAAGAACCGGCTTACCAAATGGGAGGCCGGTTTTTTTATTTATGAAACCTAACGTTAAACGATATCAGCCCACATCTCGCGAGGATTCAGTTCATAAATGCTGTTTTCGCGGTACATGATGCTTCCGATAATGAGTTCACGCCTTATCGTTGCATAATCATCATGGAATGACTTGATGAATTCATTCAGTTCTTTTTCTGGATATTTACGTCCTTTTTCCAAAAGGCTGGCAATATGATGAAGAACAATCATTTTCTTTTTTCTCTGTGCTGGTATGGTTTTTAGTCGACCATCTGGTGTAAAGAAGTTTTCAAGAATCTTTTTATGCTCTAAAATCAGCTTTTGATTATCCATTTTATCGAAGTCCCCCTTAGTTGAAACTATTTTAGGTAATGCTGAAGAATAATGCTTCAGGACATCTTCATTCAAAAAATAATATACCGTATTTTTTTCCCTCCGATCCTTCACTAAATTAATGTCCTTCAATTTCGTTAAATGGTGTGAAATTGTCGGGGCTGTCAATTTTAATATTCCCGCAAGTGCCTGCCCGTGTTTTGGACCGTTTGCCAGAATGGATATAATCCTAATCCTAGTCACATCACCAATCGTTTTGTGGAAAGCGACCAATTTTTCTAATTGCATTTTTATCCCCCTTGATTAGATTATTATCTAATTAGATGATAATCTAATTAGAGGGTGATAATCAAGTTAATATTCACTTTTCTATATTGCTTGGAAGATCTGAGGTATACTTTAGTTGAATACTAAAAAATTAATCCGGAATTAAGGAGCTGTAACATGGCTAATACACATGTTTATACAAAAAAAGAAGAAGTGGTCAATGCGATAACCCACGGTGTAGGCGTTTTGTTGAGTATTGCCGCACTTGTGTTTTTAATCATATTCTCAGCCCAAACAGGATCGCCTTGGCATATAGTCATTTCAGTCATTTATGGTGTTTCCATGCTTCTTTTATACGTCTCTTCCACTTTAGTGCATAGTTTTCCAGAGGGAAAAACAAAGGATATATTTGAAATCTTTGATCATTCAGCCATATATATATTCATTGCAGGAACATACACGCCCATCATGCTTCTTGTGATCCAAGGGTCACTAGGCTGGACACTGCTAGGTATAATTTGGGGAGTTGCTATCATTGGCGTCGTCTTCAAAGCTTTCTATGTGAAAAAATTCCTCTTCCTTTCGACGATTCTCTATATTGCAATGGGGTGGATGATCGTTATCGTTTGGGGACCACTTACAGCAACGATGCCTTCAGCTGGCATCCAGTTACTGATTGCAGGGGGATTGCTTTATACATTTGGAGCCATCTTTTATGTTTGGCGAGGTTTTCCGTTCCATCACGCGGTTTGGCATGTATTCGTGCTTGGGGGATCTGTCACACACTTTTTTGCGGTATTGTTTTATATCCTTCCACAATGATCACTTGGTCGATTTGATGTATCTGAGAGATTCTTTTGGTTTTAAATGACCCCTATTAGGAAATTAATATGGTATACAGACTAAAGGAGGAAAAAACTAATGAGAAGATCAATCAAAATATTATCAGTGCCTTTTGCCGCTATGCTTGTTTTGGCTGGATGCGCCGAAGAAAACGATGAAGTGAAAAACCCGCCGGTTCAGGAAAATGAAAATCAAGCGGAAAAAAATCCTGAAACAGAAACGGATAATAATGAAAAACTGCCTTTCACTTATAAGGATTTTCAATTAGAAGTGGATTATACAGGCAATGATAATGAATACGAAGCTGAATATGATACCATGGGAGCTCAAACAGAAGCTTCGATCGAGGACAAAATTAACAAACATGAAGTTCACGGGGATGAAGCAATGAAAGAATTGACCCCGATCCTAGAAAAATTGACTTTCACCAAAGATTCAACAGAGGAGGAAGTCATTCAAGAAGTGACAAAAGCTTTTGATTTGAAGGATGACTATCAAGAATTTGATTTAGAGGTCGTTTTCGATGATGGTACGAAAAAAGAATATAAAGTGAATAATAAGTAACTAAATCCGTTACTATATTCTTCCTTAAGTAATAAAATGGTAGCATGTTTATGTGTGTCCTCAATAGTTGTCAAATTACTGTTCCTATAGTAAAATGATTACGGTTAGCAAAGGGGATAATATACATTTGCTATTCATATTCGGACTTATGGGGATAGGACCGCAATAAATACTTGCAAAAAAGATTCTTTTTTAAGAGTCTTTTTTTTGTGTAGGTGTTCGAGAATTTGTAATTTTTAAGGAAAAAGTGAATAGATGAAAGAGAGGGTACCACAAGCGGTACCCTCTTCTTCATTTACCCATTATTGGGAAAGTGGTGCGTTTTTCTTTGGCAGCATATTTGCCGACGCTAATCTTGAACGGATTGTAATGCCAAGCCAAGATGCAAGGAAAGCCTTTAAAACGCCTACGATTATAAATGGTGCAAAACCGCTGGCAAATGCCACTGGCCATGATAATGAACTCATATATTTTAACCAAACCGTACCGATGACCAAAGTAAGTATCATCCCGATTGTATTTGCAAGGAAAGCCATTGCAACTGAGAAACGCGTTTTTTCCAATATCAGACCTGTTATATATACTGTCGGGATATAGGATAATAAATAACCGCCAGTCGGACCGAATATCTTAGCTAGCCCTCCAGACATTTCAGCGAATACTGGTACTCCCGCTGCTCCTATGAACAAGTATAATAAAACGGAAGAGGTTCCATAGCGTGAACCTAGTATCGTTGCTGCCAGTCCAACAGCTAGAGTCTGTCCTGTAATCGGTACTAAGGGCAGTGGAATTGTAATTTGGGCAAGTATTCCTATAAGTGCTGCAAATAAAGCTGTAACCATCATCATTCTTAACTTCTCATGACTTTCCTTCATCGTGGTTCCTCCTAATGTAAACCTATTTATATAATGAGTTAACATATAAAGAATTTTAATATGTTAAGTAAACACTGTCAATGTTATTATGAATTTTATTTCAATAATGGTTTTTTGATGACATAGTTTGCAAAAAAGCAAAGAGAAAAAAGAAGGAAGCTTAAAAAACTTGGAAAATAAATGAAACTTTTTGAATGCGTCATTCGTATGAATGGTAAGTAAAGTAAATGGAGGGGATTATAACCACAGAATATCAATTTTGGTAAAAAGCTTATCCTAGGTCCTTAAAGTAGTAAGCGGCTTTGAAAAATCGAAGTTAAAGGGATGAAAGAGATGGAGTTATTGGGGGTTCCATTAGAAACAGTCTATTTATATGGATTAATTATATTCGGGGGTCTAACATTCTTATTTATCTTGTTTAATGATATATTTTCCGGCCTTGAATTACCGGATATATTTAATCCAACTCTCTTTTTTAGCTTTTTGACCGTGTTTTTTGCGAGTGGGTTTTTGCTTGAATCGCTTTCAGGACTTAATGCTGGATTGAGTGCCGGCATTTCCCTGCTCATTTCATTTACCATCGTCACTTTACTGAATGTATTTGTTTTGATTCCCATCTCATCAGCGGAAGAAAGTTTGACATTTCATGATAATGACCTGAGAGGGAGGGTCGGCAGGGTACTGACATCAATCCCGGTTGACGGGTTTGGGGAAGTCCTGATTGAAAGCATCAGTGGAAGCATCGCGAAAACTGCGGCCAGTTATAAGAATGAAGGAATTGTTTCGGATACAAAGGTCTTGATCATCGAAGTTAAAAATGGGGTTGTCTATGTTATGCCCCACCAGGATTAAAAAAAGGGTTGGAGGTAGTTTATGTTTAATTTGATTTGGATTGTTGTCGCCATTGTTGCATTTTTACTTATCGCACTTATTGCTGTCTTTGTTACGAAATACCGTACGGCTGGTCCTGATGAAGCATTGATCGTGACCGGGAGCTACTTGGGAAGCAAAAACGTTCACATCGACGAATCAGGAAATAGAATTAAAATTGTCCGTGGCGGGGGTGCTTTTGTACTCCCAGTGTTCCAGCAAGCGGAACCACTGAGCTTGTTGTCAAGCAAGCTTGAGGTCTCAACTCCTGAGGTATATACGGAACAGGGTGTTCCTGTCATGGCTGATGGTGTATCGATAATCAAGATTGGCGGTTCAATCACCGATATCGCCACAGCGGCAGAGCAATTCCTTGGTAAATCCAAAGATGATCGAGAACAGGAAGCACGGGAGGTTTTGGAGGGACATCTTCGTTCCATCCTTGGCTCGATGACTGTCGAGGAAATTTATAAAAACCGTGAAAAGTTTTCCCAGGAAGTACAGCGGGTAGCCTCGCAGGATTTAGCTAAAATGGGACTCATTATCGTATCGTTCACCATTAAAGATGTTCGGGATAAAAATGGATATCTTGAATCGCTCGGAAAGCCAAGGATTGCGCAGGTGAAAAGGGATGCCGATATAGCTACCGCCGATGCAGAGAAAGAAACGCGAATCAAGCGAGCTGAAGCTTCGAAGGAAGCCCAGCGTGCCGAACTTGAAAGGGCAACTGAAATAGCAGAAGCCGAAAAAATCAATAAGCTAAAGGTTGCGGAATTCCGGCGTGAGCAGGATATTGCCAAAGCACGGGCTGACCAAGCATATGATCTTGAAACTGCCAGATCCAAGCAGGATGTAACGGAACAGGAAATGCAAATCAGGATCATCGAACGGCAGAAGCAAATTGAGCTGGAGGAAAAAGAAATCCTTCGTCGTGAAAAGCAATATGATTCAGAAGTGAAGAAAAAGGCTGATGCCGACCGTTATGCGGTAGAGCAGGCAGCCTCCGCTAACAAGATGAAACAGATTACAGAAGCGGATGCCGATAAGTATAAAATTGAAGCCATGGCGAAAGCGGAAGCGGAACGTGTTCGTATGGACGGTCTTGCAAAAGCGGACGCACAAAGGGCACAAGGTACGACAGAAGCGGAAATTATCCGGTTAAAAGGGGTAGCAGAGGCAGAAGCCAAGCAGAAGATCGCGGAAGCTTTTGAACAGTTTGGTCAAGCCGCTGTAATGGACATGATTTTGAAAATGCTGCCGGAGTATGCAAAACAAGTGGCAAGCCCACTTAGTAATATCGACAAGATTACTGTAGTGGATACAGGTGGAAGCGGTGCAAATGGCGGGGCTAATAAAGTGACCGGGTATGCAACGGATTTAATGGCAACATTGCAGGAGTCATTAAAGGCATCTTCGGGAATTGATGTCAAAGACTTGCTTGAGAATTTCTCAGGGAAGCGGAATTTACCATTTTCCACCATCAACCAGGAGAATGTCGAAGCGAACATGAATATGGCAGCAAGCAAGGAAGAGTAACGGTTAAGGAAATAAATGGTAAATTATACTGTTCATCACATAAAATTAAAGCTGATGTATTACCAATACAGATAGGTTATTGAACTTACTTATAGAGAATAAAATAACAGAGAGCCATTTTCAACAAGATATATATCAATTGACCAATAAAATTGATATATTACTGAATGAAAAAGTTGAAATAGAACAAAAGCTTCGAAGTGAGTTATTTAATAAATTTGGTATAACAATACGGCACTTTAATTGATGTTTTATTAGAGAATAGATTAGTGCTAGAGAGTTTAATAGAGAATGTTAGTGTTTCAAACACGGGATTCTTTGTTAGCTTTAAATAAAAATAAACAACCAAGGATGATTGGTTGTTTATTTTTTGCTTTTTAATAAAAGGCTTTATTGGTTTTTAGTTTCGCTTAATATGTACGGATCCGCCGTACTTTATATCTAGAAAGACAAATTATAAAAGTGGTTATCTCAAGACACGATGAATAAATTTTATTCAAATGTTTCATTTAAGAGTCTAAGTGAGATGAAAGAAGCATTGATAAAAAATCATCAATTTTTAGAAGATAAATTTATGAATTTTACAGAAGTCGAACTTCAAGAGGAAATTACTTCTTACTGGGGTGTTACATACTCACGATATGAATGGTTGTTAGAGATCGTAGCTCACGTTTATCATCAAAGAGGGCAATTACACTCTATGCTTGTTCATTGTTATGGGATAGACCCAAAAGTTACATTATTTGAATAGAACTTTACTAAGTGCGTTAGCTGAAGATCTGAGCTGTCTCTAAGGCAGATTTTTCTTATGAAACTAAAGGGGCAGGTTAGTTGATTTTGAATTGGTAAGATTAAGTGGGCATGAAGGTGAAAAATTGGATAAGGTTTTTGGAGAAAAAATAGGTGGTCTAGATTATCAAATAAGAAAAGGTGTTTATGCAATAATTTTCAATTCTGCAAAGGATAAAGTGTTAGCTGTCCAGAATTCCAGAGGACATTATTTTTTACCTGGTGGTGGAATTGAAAATGAAGAAAGTTATCAAGAATGCCTTGAAAGAGAAATGTTAGAAGAAACAGGTTATAAAGTATTTTTAGGTTCTTTTATTGGCAATGCGAAGAGATAATTTCAATCCTCTAAAAATGAACCCCTACTTAATGACGGATATTTCTACTTGGCAGAATTGTTGGATAAAATGCAGGAACCAATTGAAGATGACCACTTTATAAAGTGGATAAATATTGACAGTGTGAGAGAACTTCTTGTTCACGAACATCATTATTGGGCAGTGAAAGTGGGTTTAAAAGGTTAACGTTTAAAAACATTCTTAATGAACTACCATGAAAATTAACTTCTGTGAGATCCGAAAAATGGCAATAATTAAGTAGACGCAGCTCATTCATTTTTTAAAAAAGAGGAGAGCGCCTGATTAATGTGTTTATGGATACGAAAATTGGATTAGGATGCCTCGGTAATTGTCACATTATAACCTAAGTTTTCTAGTCTTCGAACCGAATAGCGTACAATCGATACTTGTCTTTGTTTATCAAAGTAATCTTCGCCTAAGTCGACATACATTTCTTTTCGGGTTAGAAGGTAATATGCGATTCGCAACATCGCATGGGCAACTACAATTGCTGCCTTTTTCTTTCCTTTTCGTCCGGCTGTGCGTCTATACAGTGCACCGAGATAGTTTTTTGACCCTCTTACTGATTGAGCTGCTTCTGTTAATGCGGATTTTAAATACTTATTTCCCTTTTTAGATCTACTAGATTTCCTTTTACCTGCGCTCTCATTGTGGCCAGGGACCAAGGCTGCCCATGAACATAAATGTGCGGCAGTCGGGAATTGGTTTCCAACGTCCGTACCAATTTCAGCTAAGATTTGCTCAGCCATTCTTGTAGCGATACCAGGTATTGAATCAAGTCGTTCTATATCGTCCTGATAAGAGCTTACTCTTCGAGCTATCTCTTGATCCAACATTTCAATTTGTTCACTTAAAAAATCAATGTGAGTCAAAATGGTTTTCAACATTAATCGTTGGTGTGGATTTACATATCCTTTAAGAGCTAATTCTAGTTCTTCTTTTTTCCGCTTCATTGTACGACGAGCGAGGTTTGCTAGTGTCTTCACCATTCGCAATCGCTCGGAGCATATCCTTCGATGAAACGCCCATAATATCAGAAACAACAGAGCCAAGTTTGATATTGGCTCCTTCTAAAACCTTTTGAATCCGATTATGTTGTCTGGCTCTTTCTTCTATAATACTTCGGCGATAGCGTACAAGTTCCCGCAGTTCTCGTTGATTCCGATCTGGAATAAAACTTGCTTTTAGTAATCCATGACGAAGAAGTTGGGCTATCCATTCGGCATCTTTAACATCCGTTTTACGTCCCGGAAGAGCCTTCATGTGTTGAGCATTTACAACTAAAAACTCAATTCCTTCGGACTCTAACAAGTTAACAATGGGTTTCCAATAAACACTGGTGCTTTCCATCGCTACGTGAGTACAATTAACGAAATCTCCAATTTCATGAAGAAGCAAAATAAAGAAGAGCCGATTAATACAACATTGGCGGATGCTTTGGAAAAACTGAATTCGATAAATAAATGGAACTATTTGCATTCCTCTTTCCATGGAAATTGTCACACAGATTATGTACGCCAAATAAGCGCGTGATGTTCGAGAAAATGGAATAGAAATAAACAAGAGTTGCAGCTTGTTTTACCGAAGCAGCAACTCTTTGTTTTATAAGATGGGATATAGGAAATCCCATACATTTTAACTCATTATTTTAATGGTTGTCCTTCAAATGCGTTAACATTTAAAGGTGAAGAGAGGAATTCTTTAGCTTTACCAACAAACGAGGTGAAGTGCTCACTTGAATTATGGCTTGCAACCGCTAGATGATCTTGCCAAACTTCAACCATTGTAAATTCATTGTCTTTTTCTGTAGCTTTGTGAAGAGTGTAAGAAACATTTCCACTTTCCGCTCTTGAAGCTACGATTAGCGGTTGAATCTCCTCTAGAAATGCATCTTGTTTTGCTGGATTAATATTGAATACGGCATGAATGATAATCATTAAACGTCATCCTCTCTTTTGTTAAGCATAATAAACTTAATATATAATTAAAGTAAAAATAACATACTCGGTTGAAATTTAATGAATGGATTCTTTATTACATTACTTCCATTGTGCGACTTTATCAATTGGAAGACGAACTGATTGATGGCCATTATCTGCTGCTTTACCGATTGAAATTAGCATAACTGGTACGTATCGATCTTTATCTAATCCAAAAGCTTCTGCGATTTGGTCTTTTTCATAGCCACCGATGGGATTTGTATCATAGCCATAAGCACGAGCCGCAAGCATTAGTTGCATGGATACAAGACCACCATCAACTAGAACGACCTCTTTCATTTCTTCACTAGTGATTTTTTCGAAATATCCAGCAAATGAGGCTAATATGTTTTCTTTTACTTCTAAAGGCATAAGCCCTAAATCTACAGCTTTACCGTAGATTTCTTCGCCGTTATCAAAATTGTTCATATCACCAAATACGGCAATTACTGCGGAAGATGTTTCGACTTGATTTTGGTTAAAGCGAGCAAGAGGTGCAAGTGTTGCTTTTCCCTCAGGACTATCAATTACAAGGAAGCGCCATGGTTGCATATTAACTGAAGAAGGAGCAAGAGTCGCTAAGGTAAGTATTTCCTCCATTTCTTCCCTACTGATTTTTACGGATTTGTCGTAATTTTTTATGGAGCGGCGTCCTGTGATAATTTCTTTGAAATCATTTGTTAATTGTGCTGTAGTAGTCATAGTTGATAGTCTCCTCTTTTTAACTTTAGTAGTTTAATTTATAGTTATTCTCATTTCAAATTGTAACGAATCAAGTGTTAGACTTGGCTTATATTTTTTTGAATGCGTGTCAGCATATCTGTTAACTCTTGACGTTCTTCTTCTTTAAAATCTTTAAGCATCAAAGTGACAAAACGAGCCTTTTCAGCTTGGTAGAGAATAATTTGTTTGCGACCATGATCTGAAAGACAGACAAGAGTAAATCGATTATCCTCCGGATCTTTGCGTCTTAAAATCATCCCAGTCGCTTCAAGTTGTTTTAAATGCCGGGTAATCGCTGCACCGTCAATGTTAACCTCTTTTTGAAGTGCTGTTTGACTAATTTCATCAACTTGATAAAGCTGATATAAGATATCATGTCTTGATTGACTAATGCCCGTACAACTTTCAAATTTTGAACTTATCTGTTTGTTAAGGCAGTTCATTATATATAAAATAAAAGATTCATTAGAACATGAATTCGTCAAGAAACACCCTCTTTTCATACGTTAGACAAAATAATTGATAGCTCAATAGTTGATGTGTCAATTAATATACTATACCATAAATAATAAAGCAAGTATTTTAGTACTGCAACTTTTGCTTAAATATGATCTAGACCAAAATGTTGCTCTATCTCCTTTTTGATGTCTTGGGGACCTTTTGCAGAAGGGAAGAATGATTTCTTTACGAATGAAACCCTAAAAGATATTGGTGAGCAATATGGTAAATCTGTTGCCCAAGTTGCTTTGCGTTATCTAATTCAAAGTAATGTTGTTGTCATTCCTAAAACTGTAACGAAAGAACGAATGATTCAAAATTTTGATGTCTTTGATTTTGCTTTAACAAACGAGGATATGGAAAAAATTGAAAAACTAGATCAAGAACAAAGTTTATTCTTCTCACATTACGATCCAGAAACGGTTGAATTTTTAACAGGGTTAGGTAAATAATCTGTAAAACCTTAGTAACAAGGCTGGCCTAATATTTATTTTTGGGGCAGTTTGTTTACTTCCGTTATCATTGTGGTTTATGGATAAAAAGGAGATTAACCAAAGAACGAGACGGTCAACCTTAATATGGTGTATAAGGTCTCGTCATTAAAAAATAACGTTATGCCGTTATGGGGGTACTGATCTGATTTAGCTTGATGGCGATGTGGTAGGACTTTAAATAGAATTGATTTGCTCCCTAATTTTTATGACAAAGGTGAACAGACTAGTTATGCGTAAAAAGGAGGAAGAGAATGGCACGTCGCATTTTAAAAGGGATTATGGAAGTTGATATGATATTGGCATGGTTAATGGGATTTTTATATAGTTCTCACCTTGTTTTCTATCCAAATTTAGGGGGAATTTCTGTTGTGGAAGATTGGAAGAATATCATTTTTTATTTTAGTCAGGGGTTAATATTACAGTATTTTATATTGCATTTTTTCAATGAACAAGATCAAGAAAATAACTAACTTATATAAGGGGTATCGCCTACATTTTGACGTAAAACCAACGCAAAAATTTTAAAATACTTAGCACAAACAATATGGAAAAGATTGGCGTTATTGGTATAAGTGTGACTGTAAAATAAAATTGAACCGTTTGTAAGATGCACTGTTTGGAATAAAGTTTGATCAAAAAGATCCCCTCTCTTATCCATTATTGATTTCTCAATGATAGGAGCTGATTCTGATCGAACTTTTTTTAAAAACAACAAATGCAATAGGATGTTAGGTGGCGTAGTTTGCCGCCTGTTTTTGTTTGGAATATTAAATAGATGGTGATAATTACCTAAAAGGAGAAAAAAGAAATGTTAAGAGCTGTAATGAAACTCATCTGGGTAGTTGGACTTTATTTTACGTTTCGTTTGGGTAAACAAGGGATCTTTATGTCAAAGTTTTAGATGTTTCCAACAATTACTATTCCTGATTGTTACAGCTAGTTTGGATCCGGAACGCAACATATTAATTTTGAGTTTGTTTAATGAAGTCTTTAAGGGGAGTGGTAGTGACTGGTGACTCCTCAGCCGATCATTTGTGAGGAAGTGTGAAATTTGGTAAAAAGTGAAAAAATCAGTACACGTCAATTTAGAATTTTAGTGATTTTATTTTCTATAGGAACGACCATCTTAGTTATTCCAGCAGCTATCGCTGGAACGGCACAACAAGATGCCTGGATATCAGCTATACTCGGTATAGGAATAGGTTTATTACTGGTGACGTTAATCACTTCCTTAGCAAGCCGTTATCCGAATTTGACATTAGTCGAAATCAATGAAAAACTTCTCGGAAGATGGTTAGGCAAGACCGTTTCTCTTGGATTTGTTTTCTTTTCGTTTATCTCTGCAGCAGGACTATTATTCCAGGTTGGGACTTTTTTAACGACACAAATGATGCCTGATACACCCATCGAAATGATCATTATTCTTTTTGCGTGCGTTGTGATCATGGGAATTCGCCTTGGGCTTGAAACCTTGGCTCGTTCGGCCGAGATTTTATTTGCTTTTTTCATTATCCTATTTATCATTTTGGTCGTTTCTGTTGCTCCTCAAATCGATTTTCAGAACATACAACCTGTATTCGAAGTAAGAGTGAAATCCATTATTTGGTCAAGCTTAATTTTTTTCAGCATTTTTTGTCTGCCCTCTGTTGTATTATTAATGGTCTTTCCCGTGTCTGTAATTCAGCCAAAACAAGCCAAACAAACATTTTTTTCAGGAATAATCATTGGGGGACTCCTTCTAACCATCATTATCGTTTTGGGCATCTTAGTTTTAGGTGTTGATGGAGCTTCGAGACAAATTTATCCAAGTTATGCGATAGCCAGAAGAATCAATGTAGGGGGTTTTTTCCAACGGATTGAAGTAATAATGGCGATCATGTGGTTTATTTCAATGTATTTTAAATTGGTATTTTATTTTTACGCAGCAATAACGGGTCTTGCCCAAACATTAAAAGTAAAAGACTATCGACCACTTACGTTACCATTCGGGATGATTATGGTTGTCATGTCGGTGACCTTACATCCTGATATACTCGATTATATTCAATACAATAAAGGCATTTTTATGGTACATGCTTCAACCTATGGATTATTTCTTCCTCTACTATTGTTAGGAATAAGTGCTTTTCGAAAAAAGGAAAGGAACCAAACAGAATGAAATTCCTTAAGCATATCGTACTAACGATTATTTTCTTTGGATTCTTGTGCTTCTATATGAGTGTTATGAAAGAGGAAAAACATGCTGTCAACTTTTCATAATTTGGATTAGGTATTCGGAATTTTTTTTGGCGATTAGTAGAGTGGCTGGTTGCTTGTTGCAAGGCGATAGATATATTTGATCGGGTGATAGCTGAGGAAATCTGTAATTTTACATACTTTGTCTCCTTTGAAAGTGCTCAGCACACCCGTGGAGGTAGTTGTAAGCTTAGAAAAGATTGGTCTTATAGGAACTAAGTTTACGATGGAAAATGAGTTTTTCAAAAAAACATTTATTTCTCATAACATAGAAATTGTAGTACCGAATCAATCGGAACAGGAATACATACATAGAAAAATTGTTAAAGAATTAGAAAATGGCATCGTGAACAACGAAACAAAAAAAGGTTTTCTAAATATCATAAATCAAATGATAAATAGAGACGGTATACAAGGGGTTATATTGGGTTGCACAGAACTCCCGATGTTAATCAAAAATGAGGATTTAAATATCCATCCATTAAATACAGCAGAAATTTACATTAATAAGATTGTCGATACCATTTTTTGGACAAAACTCATTGACCTTATTTAACTATAGGGAGCTTGAGTGGAACAACGGAGGTAGCTATGGCACCTCATTTTCTTATTCCAAATTTAGTTTGTGAAGGATTGTACTAAAACTAACGGGTGCGTCCGTATTATAAGGTTAGCCAGTTTTTACTGGTTGACCTTTTTTTAATAGAATCTTTTATATCAGTAGCCAGGGTAGGACATAAGGGTGCGTGGAAATATCGACTATAACCATCCTTAGTAATAGAAGAGGTTATTAACGCGGGAAAATGGATCATAGATATTTGCAATGTAATGGGTTTCGGTTAGATGCCATTAAACATATTAATCATGATTTTCTTGGTGACTTTGTAATAGAGGAAAAGAATTTTTTTACATAGGAGAGTTTTGGAATTCAGATGTAAAATGCAGGTAGTCATTTTTACCTTGCTACCATTTTTGATAAAACCCTTGTTCAATCCCACCCTCTTGATGCAGTAACATTTGTAGATAATCACGATACACAGCCTAATGAGGGACTTGATTATTGGATAGACGATTGGTTCAAACAAATTGCATATGCCCTCATTTTACTTCGAAGAGATGGATACCCTGTTGTCTTTTTTTGCGACTACTTTGGTATTGCAGGTGATAATCCTTTCCCAGGTAAAAAAGATGAGATTGATCCCCTTTTATACGCTTGTCATCAGTATGCTTATGGAGAGCAGGAATTAATCCAGTATTTGACCAGATAAAAGTTAGGTATTAAAGGGGCTACTTATTGGGATTTTGTTCACCTACCAATGTCACACTCATTAAATTTCCCTGATGGTAAACAATTCCGCCTAATGCGGAACCAAAGCCGATACCGACATTGCTTGCTACTGGCATCAGTGAAGCAGCTAGTTCTGTAGCTTTTGGTACTTTTGGTATAAAAATCAAAAAATTCAATCTATTTGTTGTTTTCTAATGAAATGTATTGTATCTTTATTATGGTATTCCTCATATGTACCAACTGAATCAGACCAAGTCATTTTTTGTTCTAGAAGAATAACTAGTAAGAGGAATCCTACTATAACTCTTATATAGGAGGTAACACATGCTTAAAAAAGTTACATTCTCCCTGGTTGCAGTTGTAATAGTTGGTTTTGTCTTGCTTACCAATCTAACAATTACACATGCTGCGTTTTATCCAGTTCAAAAAACGGGTGGGGCAGGTCTGGATATTCGAACCACGCCAACGATTAATGGTAAAAGAGTTGAAACCAATATTCCTGATGGAAAAAAACTTTGGTTGTATTGTTATGTAAATGGTGAATCCTATAAAGGAAGTAAAATTTGGGATTTTGCCGATGATAATGGCTACGGCGGTGACCTTGATCAGGGATACGTTCCAGATTATTTTATTAAAACGGGTTCATCTAAACCAGTTGTTGGATACTGTGCTTTCTAAATCCGTAGTAAATTCCATTTATTGATATAGAAAGAGCCTTTACTTTTTAGTAAAGGTTCTTTTTTGTAGGAAGTAACTTCATTTAATGAAATGAAGTTACTTTAAAATTTATCTTTTATGATGAGCTCTATAAAATAAAGCTGGATAAGAAACAGTATGGGCGATTATACACCAAAGTTGATTGACTTTTCTGAAAATAATTGCGTTTTTCTAGGAAATCTTGTAACTTATACAGTGAATATAAATAGTAAAAGTTGTTTTAATGATGAAAAAAAATTCTATCTGTAAGGGAGAATACAAATGAAAAAGGTAATTTTATGTATGGCTATCTGTACCTGTTTTATTGTATCTGCTTGTTCAAATCATCAAAGTTCAGAAAAAACAATGAAAGAGAGCGAGAATACAGAAACGCAAACTAATGTAGAAGTAAAACATTACAAAGAGCCATTGAGTTATGAAGGACAGACTGCCCCTCATCCACTTGGAGTATTTACGCTAAACCAAATAAGTGAACCGAAGGTAGGCGTTCAAGTTGGTCCTCTTCATATTGATGTAAAAAAGATAAAAGTCGTACAAAGTAAAGAAGTAAGTGAAGTGGGCAAGTATAATTTACAACAGCGTAGTCTACCTACGAATGAAATGAATGCCATTCAGTTTACAACTACTATTGAAAACGTGTCAGATCAACCACTTGATTTGGGAAAGGGACCTATTCAGAAGCTGCTTCTTAGTAACGGAGAGAGCGTGGATGTATATAAAATGAACGCAGATCCTAAAAACATACGCTTACAAGCAAAAGAAAAAGAAACGTATACATTGATTTGCTTCTTATCCAAGGCTCCTAATCCTCTCACTTATATAAAGATCACCACAAATACGGTACAGGAACAAGATACGAAAAAACAAGTAGCCTCTCCACATACGAAAGAAATCAAAATGTAAACACAAAGAGCACCCTTTTGTTAAGGATTCTCTTTGTGCCACAGGAATAACCCTGCCACTTGAATGGAATAGGAAGGATGTACAGTATGTAAGTTACACAACTTTATACTGGAGAAGAAAAGCTTAATAAATTGAAAAAACTAAAACATTTCTATTACATAGGTTCGAAATACTTCTGCAGATGACCGATCACTTCGTTTAACAAGTATCGAAAACTCAATTTAATCATCAGTTTTATTGGCAAAAAGAAGGATAGACCATTCACCTGATCTATTCTTCTTTTTTTATCAAGTTATTTTCATTTGATACTAGGACTACTCCCTTCCCTTTAAGACTTATGACTGAACGATAACAAAAACACCGGATACCCATAGTATCCAGTCGGCCTATGTACGTAAAATAAATGTTTTGGATGTCCGAAAAAGTACGGTTTGAATTTACGAACGTTCACTAAATTGACGACCATATTTGCTGACGGTTTTCGATTCGGATGGTCCTGTTCCCTCTAAATATGGTATATTGGCAAAATGGTTTACTTGGGGTATTCCATAACAAAGGCATTTATTTGGCTAGCCAAATAAATTGATTAACTTATCTGTTTGCCTTTCCCTCCTATTCGTCATTTTTTGGGGAATTAAAACGTGACTATCTCGTAAAAACGAGGGTAAATTCTCAGCTTCACCAAAAGTTTGGCTTTATTATCTTTATGATGATTTTAGGATTAGTTATGCCACTATTTAGGATTTCTTTTATCTTGATGTCTATTATTGATAGGTGCTCCAGAACCAAAAATTGAACATATTTATGCATCGATTTAAATTATTTTTAATTTTGTAGGTTTTCTTTAAGAATGTATTTTCTAAATACAGCTGCTCCTAGTAATAATAATGGGAGAAATATACCAATCGTTAAGGCATATGGTACCCAACTTGTCGATTCCCATTTTTGCATATAAGTTACATCTGGATACATTAATAAGGAAAAAGGTACTAATGTCAACCCTACTGGAAGGACAATTGGTTTGTAGTCACGTAACTTCAACATATTTGCAAGGCCTACGACTGTTCCATAAAAATATATAAACATCTTGATATAGATCGTGATAAACCATATTATGGCCATGGTAGCTTCTATCCGTTGAAAAAAATTTCCGATATTAATTTTTTGTGCTAAAACGTAGCTTGGATACATTTCAATCGAAGTGATGTAATCCCCCAAAACCAAAATACTTATCACAATTATGATGTCAAGTATAATCCCTCCGATAAAAACCCCCATTATAAACGCTTTTCTACCTTGTTTGGTTTGATTTAGGTGAGAGGGAAAAATCGTTAATAAAGTAATAGGCATCAGAAAAGAGTTAATAAAAATAAGAATTCCACCCCGTATGATAGGCTTAATCCCTACCTCAAATACAGGCAGAAAGTTCTGAAATTCAAACTGTGGGCTACTGGAGAGGAATAAAATCAATAAAAGTAATATTACAATAGGGAAAACTACCTCTGCAAAACGAGCGAAGGTTTCGATTCCAAGGTAAACTCCCAGAGCTAAAATACTTAAATAAAGAATAATTGGGGTTATCATCGGGGTATCAGGCATCATTTGTGTTGTCAAGAAATTGCCTATATAGAATAGCAATGCAGCAGTACTATAATAGAAAAAGGAAATAAAGATGATAGCAGCTATGGTACCTAACCATTTACCAAGAAGTTTCATGCACATTTCGATTAAAGTCAAATGAGGGACAATACTACCCAAAGCACTAAATAACCATATGAATAATAAACCAATGCCTGTAGTGAGTATTGCCGTAATCCATGCATCTTGCTTTGCTTCAGCTGCTACACTTGCCGGGTAAATTAATATGGAAGTTCCAACTGTAAATAAGATCACTATTATCATAAATTGTTGTACTGATATTTTGGTCTTCAATAATTCGTTCACCTCCGGACAAGACTTCCACCACATTTTAACTATCTTCGCCTTTTTTTTCATCATATATTAATTTTGTTGCCGACTAAAGGATGTTCTTAAAATCTTGGTTTAATTTAACCCCTTCTTTCTGAAGAAAAAGTACGAACCTGTAAAGCCCATGAAATTATTCAAATTCCATGGGCTTTACCTAAAATATGAGACGTTTACAATAAGTCACCTTACAGAAGTTTCGAAAAAAACTTTTCGAACGTTCATTTTTTACAACCACATTTACGAACACTTTTGGCAGAATAAGAAATAGAAAAATAGTATGTGGTGTAAAAATGGATATTCATAAATTTGGGTACATACGAGTCAGCAGCAAAGATCAAAAATGAAGGACGAAAACTTCAAGCGTTGAAAGAAAAGGGTCTTGATGAACGAGATATCTTTATGGATAAACAAAGTGGGAAAAATTTTTGACCGAGAACAATATCAACTATTAAAACGTATGATTCGGAAAAGGGATGTGATTAACGCCACCAGTAATAAACCTAGTCCTATACCGAGTATAGCTAAGATTGGGCAAATTTTTGGATATAATTCGCAATAGAGAGAGGAGCGATTTCCTATGGTAGAAAAAGAAGAAGTAATCTAATTTTATCTGGATGTATTGGATGGAAGAAAAGCACGATTTCCAAAACCCTTTTTTGTAGGAGATCAGGGAAAGAAATATTTAGCCTTCCTAACATTACCTTTTTGAAGATTATGAATTCCTATAAAAGAAATTACTCGAAAAGTCAAAGTCGAAACCCCTTGGAGTCACCGTTTACGACCTACTTCTAATGTTCATGAATGGAAGGGGTTTATAGAGGGAATAGAAAATGCTTACCCTGGAAAGTTTGTTTTAAACCGAGTAAGAATCACGCCAGATCGGACAATCGAATGCTCCACCAAGCCGGGGTTTCGACTGGAGAAACCCTCTATATTCGTATCTGTTTACCTTCAACTGTGTGAGGGACGGTGGCCAGATATTCCTGTTTGAGGGTAGGTCCACCCTGGGCACCTTAAAACGATGATCGCTCATTAATATATCGGGCAATCGTTTGAAGTCGCAATTTGTGAAAGGGAGGTACCTGCTTCTACCGTTTCTCATTGGTTTTACCATTATGGGGAGCGTATCGTTGCTCATCCAGAAGGCTATGAAGCTCCTGAAGCTTTAGGTGTTGACGAGCTTTCCCTAGATACATACGTTAGAGGAAGCTACAAACACGTTTTTAAGTGTATATCTATTCATTTCCTTATGTATTAAAAATTGGAAATTAGGCATGATAATAGTGAAGACATTGACCACTTCATTCGGTAACACTATAAACTTGGAGTGTTAAAAGAAAATGGACAATGCATGAAAGCGGATAATAAAAAAGAGAGCAAACCTTGTATTATGAAAAAACAGAATTTACTTCAAACAAACAGGAACTTAGTGAACATTTAGATGAAAACCTTAAAAATAAAAAAGAATCTTTAGAGAGAACAGCAGTGACATGCTCGTCTGTGATTCTTCATGGCTTAAAGTCAAGATTATTTATATAAATGGATTAACTGATAAAGAGCTCATTGGCAGTTTTATCATAGAAAGACTTCTGGGTGACATTAACAACATTGAAAGCGGGGATTCTCAGTCACCGGGTCAATTATGTACATACGGAACAAACCCCACAACAAAACTGAGAGGGGGATAAAATGTATGAGTTTTTTTAAGAAACAAAGAAAAAACAGCGTTAACTTCTCCTCATTCGAACAAGACGATCAAAATAAGGAAGAGAACAAAGACTTGTTAAAAACAAGCCTCCAAGGAAACATTCAACATGTAAAGCAACAGCTTGGAAATAGCGGCGACATCGTGATTAGAGAAATACAAATTGGCAAAGAGGGAATCGTTAAAGCATGTATTTTTTATACGGATGGTTTGGTGGACACTAATTCCATTCAGAACTTTATCATGGAATCACTCATGTTAGATATCCATCCCGATCAGAAGCATTTGATATCGTCTCAACAGAACGTTTTACAAGTATTGAAAGATCGCATCCTTGCAGTTGGAGACATACAGGATGTTACGGGATTCAGTTCTTTACTTACTTCCCTGTTATCAGGGGATGTTATTCTCTTATTGGATGGATATACACAAGGTTTTACAATCGGCATGCGTGGTGGAAAAGACCGTGGTGTAATGGAATCCACCACGGAAACCGTGGTTCGGGGGCCAAAGGAAGGTTTTACGGAGAACTTGCGTACCAATACAGCGTTAATTCGCCGAAAAATAAAAACTCCCCGACTTTGGTTGGAATCGAAAAAAATTGGAAAATTGACCAAAACCGATGTAGCGATCATGTATATCGATGGAATTGTGAATGACAAAGTCGTCGAAGAAGTGCACAAGCGTCTGGATCGAATCGATATCGATGGAATCCTAGAAAGTGGTTATATTGAGGAATTGATTCAAGATGAAACGTACAGTCCCTTTCCGACTATATATTATTCGGAACGCCCTGATGTGATTGCCGCGGAGCTTTTGGAAGGGAAAGTTGCCATACTAGTGGACGGAACGCCGATTGTTCTAGTCGTTCCTGCACTGTTCATCTCCTTTATTCAGTCTGCGGAAGATTATTATCAGCGTGCAGACATTAGCACCCTTATTCGAATGCTTCGTTTTATTGCTATTTTTATTGCTCTACTAGGACCATCCTTATATATCGCTATCACCACGTACCATCAGGAAATGTTACCAACTCCACTGCTGATTAATCTAGCCTCTCAACGAGAAGGGGTTCCCTTTCCCGCTTTCATTGAAGCTCTCATGATGGAAGGGGCGTTTGAAATCTTGCGAGAAGCTGGTTTACGAATGCCAAAAGCCATAGGACAAGCTATATCTATTGTAGGAACATTGGTGATTGGAACAGCGGCAGTAGAGGCTGGAATCGTATCGGCTGCCATGGTAATCGTTGTTGCAATCACGGCTATTTCAAGCTTTGTGCTTCCTGCGTTTTCCTTGTCCATGTCGATTCGAATGCTTCGATTTCCGATGATGGCGCTTGCGGCTTCTTTTGGCATATTCGGGTTAGTCGTTGGGTTCATTGCACTTGTTCTTCACTTATGCAGCTTGCGTTCCTTTGGGGTTCCATATATGAGTCCTTTTGGTCCTTTTATTCGTGATGACATGAAGGATACGTTTATTCGGGTACCTAGATTGGGGATGTTTTCTCGCCCTCGTTTAATCAGCCAGAAAAACAATAAACGTGAACAAAATTCAGTATCGAAATCGCCGCGGAATAAAATGTAAGATTGAAACTAAAGTTATCTAAATGGCGTCATAAATACACAAAATGCTTCTATTTAGATTGGATGAAGTCATTTATCATGGCGGTTATAAGCTACCTAAAAGGTATAAGAAGGATTGGTATTTTAACTTGTCTGTGAATGTATAGGTAGATACAATGATTTGACGGTACCGTATCCCATTCATAAAGCAAATAGAGAAAGGAGTATTCGAAAGTGGTGGCTGTTGCAGGAATCCTTGTCATCGTCGCTGTGATCATCGCGATTGATGTTCCTCCTCTGATGAGGAAAAAATTAAAAAAGGAACTATGGATATTTTACATTCTTCTACTATTCGGAACCGCGTTAAGCATTGCCCAAGCGCTGAATATCAAGATTCCCAATCCATTAGATTGGATTACAGCTATTTATAAACCGCTTTCCGACATAATTGAGAAATTATTAAAATGAAAATGGAATAGGCAAAAGAAGCTTTGAACGGCAAAAATGGGCATGGAAATGTTTATCATTAACATTATAAATCATCGAATCTAAGGCTGGCGGTTCGTTCCTGTTCCTCCTTCGGACCAACGACTTTTAAACCCCTGAAGGTTTTTATTTTTTTAGAAGCATTTACCGCAACAAGTATTCTAATCTCTTATGTGTGAATTTATTTTTCTTCGAACTATCGCTAGACCTAATAATATTTGAGAGAAAAAAGCCAACAAGATGGAGAATAAGGAATCAATATAGTCTTAATAGACGCTTGTAAATAGTCTATATTTGGAAAATAGACAATAGATAAGCTGATAATGCTCATCCCTAGAAGAAAAGTCAACATACGGTAGTTCTTTAATTTCAACGTTTGATCAAGAGCGAAGATGGAGCATAAAATGATCGTCACTTTAAAATAATCCGTAATAAACTAAATAATAGAACAAATCGAGCGAAAGGAGTTTAACCTATGAAACGCAACTTTACAATGCTTATCATGCTGATTGTATTTCTATTATTCACTACGGGTTGCTGGAATCGCCGTGAATTAAATGAACTTGCTATTACGCTGGCCATAGGGTTGGATATTACAAAGAATGGACAATATCTTGTAACCGCCCAAGTAGTAAATCCAGCTGAAGTAGCTGGGAAGGGCAGTGGAGGTACCGGGAATTCACCCGTCATCATCTATCAGGCCAAAGGGAAAACCGTATTTGAAGCTTTCCGAAAAATGACAAAGGAATCCCCGAGGAAAATTTATCCTTCACATCTCCGAATACTCGTGATAGGTGAGTCATTAGCAAGAGAAGGAATTGGAAAACCGTTAGATCTTCTCTCAAGACACTGGCAAGTGCGATCAGATTTTTTTACTGTCGTAGCTAAGGGAATGAACGCAGAAGATATCCTGAAGGTACCAACTACTATAGAAAAAATACCTGCCAATAAATTGTTTAGTACCCTTGTAGTCTCAGAAAAAGAATGGGCAGGTACAAGTGCCGTTACATTAGATGAATTGATCGCGGGTATGATAAGTGACGGAAAAAAACCTGTGTTAACAGGAATCCAAGCAGATATCAAAGGTGATAAAGAAACTTCTTTGAGCAAACAGAATGTAGAAATGATTGATCCCCCTGCTCGAATAAAGTATGGAAACTTAGCTGTATTCAAAAAGGATAAATTAGTCGGTTGGTTAGATGAAAAACAAAGCAAAACGTATAACGTCATTACAAACAAGGAGAAAAGTACAGTTGTGAATATAGCGTGCCCTAAAGGCGGAAAAGCTGTGTATGAAGTGAAAAAGTCGAACACGGATTTGAAAGGTAAGATAAAGAATGGAAAACCTGAAATAGATCTAAATGTTACTGTGGAAGGCAATGTAGGTGAAGTAGAATGCCGTATCGATTTGACAAAACCAGAAACGATTGAAAAATTAGAGAAAATTTATGAAAAAGAAACGAAGGAAATGTTCAAAAAGGCAATAGAACAGGTACAAGTAAATTATAAAGTAGACATTTTTGGATTTGGTGAGGCGATTCATCGAGCTGATCCTAAAGCCTGGAAAAATCTCAAAAAAGATTGGGGTAAAAATTTTGAGAACTTACCTGTAAATATAAAGGTACAAGGAGAAATCAGACGAGTCGGTACAGTTGGTAATTCATTCCTGGAAAAAATTAAATAATTGGTTGGTTTTATACAAGGAATGGGGTTACAATAGGACAACTTAGAATGCCCACTCCAATCAATCTTGGGAGCAGCCAGTCTAAAATCCTTGTGTATTTGCTACCCAAATACGCTTCGCTCCCCCGTTAAGATTGTAGGCTACTCCCCACCATCCAGCCAACGTAGCACGGATTGAACTATAAAAAGTCAACCTTCGAATCTTGGAATGCTCCCTAGCTGGTAGGCCAGGAACAAAGTTTGGTTAGTTCCATGCCAAGAGGGTCTTTGGTTAGATGAGTCCGTCAACTCCTTAATGCTCCCGTCGCTCCGCTACCATTGACCGACGCCAAATGTAGCAGCAGTCCTAGGGCTAGAGTTTATTCTAACAAAACAAGGTCAACAATAGGGGAATAACCATTGATAGGATGTTGAATTATGGTGAAAGATATTAAAATTAGTGCTCGGCAATTTACAATATTAGTTATTTTATTTTCTATAGGCACGACCATCTTGGTGGTTCCTGGAAGTCTGGCTCAAGAGGTAAAACAAGATGCTTGGATTGCAGCTGTAATCGGTGTAGGCATAGGATTATTGCTGGTGGCTTTATGTATCTCTCTAGGCAGGATGTTCCCCACTATGACACTTGTTGAAATCAATGAAACAATTTTTGGAAAATGGTTAGGTAAGGCAGTTTCTCTTACGTTTGTTTTCTTTTCACTTTACGCCTCTACAGAACTATTGTTTTATGTTGGTAATTTCTTGACGACACAGATCATGCCGGACACCCCAATTGAAGCGATCCATATTCTTTTCGCATGCATATTAATTATGGGAATTCGCCTTGGTCTTGAAACGTTGGCTCGTACTGGAGAAATTTTATTTCCTTTCATTGTTTTTTTATTCGTAATTCTAGTGGTATCAGTATTATTATCTTCAGATCAATTGAAGTTTGAAAACATACAACCCGTATTTGAAACAGAATTAAAACCGATGATACGGGCTGTTTTTCTTTTTACAAGTGTTTTTTCTTTGCCTTTGATTATTTTATTAATGATTTTTCCTGTTTCAGTGAATCAACCAAAAGTAGCTGAAAAAAACTTTTTCATCGGAATTCTAATCGCCGGAATCAGTTTAATCATCCTTATCGCTTTAACTATTTTAATTTTAGGTGCTGAAAATAGTGCCAGACAGATGTATCCAAGTTATGCTTTGGCTAGGAAGTTAAACGTAGGTAATTTTTTGCAACGGATAGAAGCCATAATGGCCATCATATGGCTTTTCACTATTTATTTTAAAATGGCGTTATATTTGTACGCGTCCGTTATCGGTCTTGCACAAACGTTGAAAATGAACAATTATCGTCCACTCACGCTACCTTTAGTGATGATCGTGGTTTCGCTTTCCTTAATTATACATCCCAATGTCGCCCATTCAACCACATTTGACAAAGAAGTTTGGCCTCTATACGTTTCAACGTACGGACTTGTTCTTCCATTACTCTTATTAGCAGTCAACGCATTCCGGAAAAAAAATAAAAAACATTAGCGAATATGAACTGCACCCTAATTGTTAGACACATCTAACAATTGGGGTGCAGTTTCTTTATGGCCAAATTTACAGCACAACAGAAAATACAAGCCGTACAGAGATATCTTGAAGGTACAGAGGGACAGGAAAGCATAGCTAAATCTATTGGTGTTACCTCTGGAGTATTAATCACTTGGATTCGACTGTACCAATATCATGGAGAAAGTGCATTTGCTGCTGTTCCATATATTGGTTCTACCTTTTTAGAACTTGTTGTTTTTTTAATGTTTGTTCCATATAATAATCGGATACAAAATGTGGGAAAAGCCCTTTGGATAGGAACTCTTATGGGAGGGATTATGTTAACCATCATTTCGCATCACTTCAATCCTCGTTAAAAAGTTACCCACGTTGATTTTTTTGGCTAATACATAGCTAGGATGGCTATCATTTGGTTTTTGACCATCTTTTTCAAATTAACTCTTTTTTATATGAAACAGCATTAAGTCCTGCACAAACGCTGAAACTAAAAGAATATCGTTTTTTAACATTGCCTTTAGGTATGATTCTGGTTGCTTTACCCTTGTGCTCAGCCCAAATTTAATCTATCTTAAAACGTTCAATAAGGAAATATTGATTCACTATTCCCTGACATATGGGCTTTTTTTTCCACTCTAACGGGTGCTTTACTTCATTAACAGGAGCTGATCAATAGCTCCTTTATTATGCAACTAACGGGGCAGATTAGTTCAACTAAGATGAAATTACGATTTAATTAAACGTAATCTCTCTTTGATGGTTTTTTCTTTTTTATCAGCTATCGTTATCGTTTGGAAAGCTATGTTTACTGTTGTTTAATTTCTCTAATCTTCCTCTTTACAACGTATCTTTTATTTCTTCAAGTTTAAACGGTAGGAGTGGCGCCAGGTATGGGACTCCAACAGAACGTAGTTTGACCATATAGATAATTAATAGCGTTGTAACTATAATCATTCCTGTACTTCCAAAGTAATATCCAACAATTAAAAATAACATACGAAGTGTTGCTATCGCTGCCCCCAATTGTTTGGAAATAATCGGGAAACCCGATAAAAAAGTTATTGCTATGGTAATTAGACTAAATGGATGGATAATCTTAGCTGTGACTGCTGTTTCTCCGATTGCAATTGTAGCAAACAATGAGATAAGTATGATGGCACTTTGAGGAATCCTAAAAGTAACGTCAATTAAGATAGTTATCAAGCCAATAAGTATTAACATCGTCCAAAATGCAGGAAGCAGTTCATCGTTTTTTAGTAGGGATTTTGTTACTTTATCGGATATCCGTCTGCATAAAAGTTTACAAGTACCACATAAATGCTCGGTAAGTAAATGGTTAGTAAAAAACCTACAAACCTTAATAACCGATTCATTAGCCTGCCATATTTCTGATTGTATTCATCAGGTGCTTGAAATATCGACATAAATAGACCTGGTAAAATAATGGCGTATGGATTCCCATCTACAAGTACCACAACTTTTCCCTCATATAATGAATAGACTACAGCATCGGGGGGTTCTGAGTCCTCATACATTGCGAAAAGTGCAACTGACCCAACTTCAATAGCTTCTTTAATTGTCATAGCTTCCAGAACATAGTTAACGGAAATTATATCAATACGTTTTCTTACTTCCGCTAATACATTCTGGTCGACTACTTTTTTTATGTAGAGGATGGAAATTTCTGTATCAGTTAATTTTCCTACTTTCATAGACTCAACGCAAAGACTGGGTGTCTTAACCATTCCACGCAATAAGCTAATGTTAGTATTAAGGTTTTCGGTGAGTCCAACACGTGCCCCTTTTGGAGTTCGTTCACTGATTGCTTGCTCAATGTTTCTTTCTTTAAACTGTGTAGTCCCAGCTATAATTCCTAATTCAATGCCTTCAAATAGTATAACGGTTCCACCGTTTACTATGGCATCGGTTAATTCCTTATACTCTTTCACAACGAATACTTCTGCTGTTTTAATAATATTCTCTGAAACATCCTCTATGAGAGAGTTTATATTTACGGTCTCCTTCGTTGAATCTAATAGGGGTCTAATTACGTTTTCCTGCAAGCTATCTTTATTTACTACCCCATCAAGATAAATAAGGTGTACCATTCGCGAACGACCAATAAGGCATCTTCGGGAATTGATGTCAAAGACTTGCTTGAGAATTTCTCAGGGAAGCAAAATTTACCATTTTCCACCATCAACCAGGAGAATGTCGAAGAGAACATGAATATGGCAGCAAGCAAGGAAGAGTAACGGTGAAGAATAAAATGAAAAAAGGTAAGAGCACTTATTTGCTCTTACCTTTTTTTGAATAGTGCTCGTTTTAAAAGACAGGATCATTTTATCTGGTCATTTGTACTTAACATATATGCTCATCATACTCGGTTTTCAAGAAATTTAACATTTTTTGTTTTTGGTGGGAATAATGAAAACAATTAAAGTAAAAGGAAAAGTCATCAAAAAAGAGTGGATTTTTATCATCGAAGTCATATGAATTTAAAAAATCCGAGATTATTTTTTCTTGATCAACTAGGTCGAACAATCCAGATACATAAAATTGATAACTGAATTTATCATATAAAAAAAGGTATCCTGTATCATCAAAAATATTTTTAACTGTATGACCATCCAATTCTAACTCACTCCTTCCTTACCAATATACCTTTTTATTCATGAAATTATTCAGTGCTCATCTTTCAGGGAATATTATTATATTTATTGCAATGCGTTTTTTATACCTTCAATGCATTAAAGTTTGAAACAAATGCTGGTAACAAGAATCGGGAACGAAAAAAGCACATCCACTAAGGATGTGCTTTCATAAAAGTATTATTTGTACATTTCAGCCACTTGTTTTTGCAATTGGCTATTTTCAAGGTACTCATCATAACTCATTTGCTTATCGACTGTACCTTTTGGTGTAAGTTCAATGATTCGGTTCGCTACAGTTTGGATGAACTGATGATCATGAGAAGAGAAGACCATAGATCCTTTAAAGCTGATCAAACCGTTGTTTAATGCCGTAATCGACTCTAAGTCCAGATGGTTAGTAGGTTCATCAAGCATTAGGACATTAGAACCACTTAACATCATTTTAGAAAGCATACAGCGGACTTTTTCGCCCCCTGAAAGTACACTTGCCTTTTTCGTTACTTCATCGCCAGAGAATAACATTCTGCCCAAGAAACCGCGCAGGAAGCTTTCGCTCTGGTCATTAGGAGAATATTGACGGAGCCAATCAACAAGAGTTAAATCGACGCCTTCAAAGAATTCAGCATTATCTTTAGGGAAGTATGCCTGAGAGGTCGTAACGCCCCATTTGAATGAACCGCTATCCGGTTCAATTTCACCTGCCAAGATTTTGAACATTGTTGTTTTAGCAATCTCATCTTTACCGACAAATGCAATCTTGTCGCCTTTATTCATCGTGAAGCTAACGTTATCCAATATTTTTATGCCATCGATCGTTTTCGAGATTCCATCGACACGAAGCAGATCGTTCCCGATTTCACGCTCAGGTGTAAAGCCGACATATGGATAGCGGCGCGAAGAAGGCTGTATGTCATCCAAGCTGATTTTGTCCAATAATTTCTTACGGGATGTTGCTTGGCTAGATTTGGATGCATTAGCACTGAATCGAGCGATGAAATTTTGAAGCTCTTTGATTTTTTCTTCTTTTTTCTTATTGGCATCTTGAGTAAGTTTAAGGGCAAGTTGGCTTGATTCATACCAGAAGTCATAGTTCCCGATATAAACTTTGATTTTACCGAAATCAAGATCCGCAATATGTGTACAAACTTTGTTAAGGAAGTAACGGTCATGGGAAACTACGATAACAGTGTTTTCAAAGTTGATCAAGAATTCTTCCAGCCATTTGATCGCTTTTAAGTCCAAGTGGTTGGTAGGCTCATCCAGTAAAAGAACATCCGGTTTACCGAATAGTGCCTGGGCAAGTAATACTTTAACTTTGTCGCCACCGTTCAATTCAGCCATTTTCTTTGTATGCAGGTCTTCTGCAATGCCTAGGCCTTTTAAGAGGATTGAAGCTTCAGGTTCAGCTTCCCAGCCGTTTAATTCGGCAAATTCACCTTCAAGTTCGGCAGCTTTCATTCCGTCTTCGTCCGTGAAGTTTTCCTTCATATAGATAGCATCTTTTTCTTGCATGACTTCATATAATCTTTCATGTCCCATAATGACAACTTTAAGGACTTCTTCCTCTTCAAAAGCGAAGTGATCTTGTTTTAGAACGGCAAGGCGTTCGCCAGGCCCCATATGGACATCACCGGATTGAGCTTCAATTTCACCTGAAAGGATTTTTAAGAAAGTGGATTTACCTGCACCATTCGCACCAATCAGGCCATAGCAGTTACCAGGCGTGAATTTTATATTAACATCTTCAAACAGTTTACGATCTCCATAACGTAAACCAACATTATTTACTGTAATCATTTATTTACATTCCTCCAAAATACTTTTGTTTCAACGTGTACAACACTTTGTTTCATTAGTTTTACGCTGATTCACACAAACAGCAGTTTATGTCCAATAATTTTTTAAATGCCGTTCGTTAAATTGTATCTTATTTCTTAGGAAAATTAAAGGCAGATTAGCAAAAACAAACGTTTATAAGCAAAAATTACACAAGGATTTAATTTTGTTTATAAATTGTCACCGATAATGTAAGTTGTTTTTCTTGTTGAAGAAAAATATAGGCATAAAGACTCATTACGCACCAACCTTATAATTGGTAATATAGGTAACTGTAACTAACGCAACGGGAGGATCATATATGAGCGATTCAGTAGGCTTTTGGAAACGTTTTTTTGCAGGATTTTTGGATGGCATAATAGTATCTTTACCATTAGCGATAATTTTCGGGTTAATTACCGGTGATTGGGAAAATGAAAACTTTTCAACGTTTTTCGATTTTCTTTACATGCTGATTGTCCCGATATTATGGTATGGCTATACAGTGGGTAAAAGGATTATGGGAATACGCATAGTAAGGATGGACGGCAAAAAATTAGGCATAGGCACGATGCTATTGAGGTATCTAGTTGCTGCTTTGGTTTATGCCATTACATTAGGGATAGGGTTTATTGTTAGTGCATTCATGGTCGGCATAAGGAAAGATCATAGAGCGATACATGATTTCATTGCAGGTACATACGTGACATCGAATAAACCATGATTAATTGATAAGCAGTTTAATAGCTGCTTTTTTTTTATGCGAAAATACACATTCAAACCGATATGATTTTTTAAAGTAGAAAAGAATTTTGATGATTACTTTCTTCGCGGGCATATTAAGGAATTTATATTACATTGGAAACCACGTTAGAATATTTATCCATTAAAAAAGTGGCAGCTAGGAACCAAAAAGCACTTAACCTATATGGTCAAGTGCTTTGGTTATTCAAAACCTCTTTATTTTGATTAATGATGATTTTATTTCTTAAAATCATTTCCTTATTATTAAGTCCAACATTTAGTTCTTTGGTATTATTCACTTTTTCCAGCAGTGATACTACAGATATTTCCAATAATTCAGAGATAGGCATATTTGTTTTGGATGATAAAATTTCAAGTTCATGGATTAATTTAGGGGATAGCATTGGTTGTCTTTCATTTATTTCCATGACAGTACCCACTTTCATAAAAAATTATTTAATTGTAATTTAAGT
Organism: Peribacillus simplex NBRC 15720 = DSM 1321; assembly: GCF_002243645.1. Classification (NCBI taxonomy): domain Bacteria; kingdom Bacillati; phylum Bacillota; class Bacilli; order Caryophanales; family Bacillaceae; genus Peribacillus; species Peribacillus simplex. Next base: position 5,075,132 of record NZ_CP017704.1, read on the forward strand.
ATATAATGTGAGGTTCCAATAAAACATTAAATTAGCGTTATTTATGTTAAGAATTGATGTCAATTGTAGAAGAAAGGTACCTTTAAAAACAGGGCCGCTCACTGAAAAGGAATACGATAAATAAAGATGCACCCGGTATCCCAACTTTTCCAAATAAAAGATCAAGATGAATGATCGAGAGGTTGAAAATTTTCCATTTTGAAAAGTTGATATGCCTTTTTTTGCGTAGGGATAGGTGCTAGGATATGATTGGTAAGAAGATGGATGACATACCTTTATTCGGTCGGATCATTGCCGTTGCAAACGGCTTTGATGCAATGACCTCCGCTTGAGCCTACCGTAAGGGGATGTCTATGGAAAAGGCACCCGATGTTACGGAAATTCCGCCCAAAAGGTGAGGCTCTTTCATCTAGAATCACTGTTAAAAGCAAACTTAATAATAGGATAGGGAAAAAAGTCAGAAATATAGAACTTGCCAGTAGTTTAGATGCCTATAAAAACATTACTTTGTAGCTTTCCATTTTCCCCGTACAAGGTTTCTGCCCGCTTGGATAGTTCGATCATTATAGGGCGGAGGACGGCTTATACGGATAAGAAAAAGTCAATTAAAGCGTGCATCACAGACATAAATACACCAACGATCAATCTAATAGCAACAAAGTGCCTGAATTCAGCTTTTCCCAATATATAAATAAAATAAGAAGTAAGACGTTAGGTTTGGCTGCCCCTAAGTAATGCACAATCAGGGTTCGCCTGCTTGATGGGTTTGACATCTTTTTGATATACAATAAGCTCACTGCATATCATTATGAATAAAGAGAATAGTATAATTGCCATTAACATCATGCCATCGGTAAAAGTGATGTCCACTGATGAAATAGAAATATACTTCCTACACCCAGGAGGGTAATGACATTTTCCAAGATGTAATTATTATATATTCCTCTTTGGAATTTCTGAAAAGTATTCAAAAATTTTCCTCTTGAAAGCATTTTGGATGCCCTTTCATAAGCCAACATATTTTAGCCAAATCCAATCTGTAATATATGGTTTATTCTTCAAATTATATGAAATAACAGGAAAGGTAAATTTCAACTATATAATTCTACGTCTCCAGATTTGTCAAGCATTGGCTTTTCTGATAGTATAAATGTCCATTTCGTCTAAGCGTCGGCATTTTATTAAATATGATAAAAGACAAGGAAGGGGAAGTGGTTTTATTGGGAATTCACCCTGATTTTGAACAGGAACGACAGCGGCTGGATTTTACGAAACGTTATATGGATGTAGTCATCAAAACATCAGAAACAAGCAAAGATCAATTTCAGCGGAATATGCAAGAAGCTTTTGGCGATGCCGATTGGTCTGAATCAGGCTTATATTCTCAGTTGCTGACGACAGCCAACTTTTTTGAGATGTCCAAAACCGAACTTGAAAGTTTAAGCAAAGCAAGTAAAAAGCCCTACTTTGCAAGAGTGGACTTTGAAAGGAATGACAGTGATAGTGGCGAAGTCCTTTATTTCGGAAAAACATCGCTTTATCAGAGGGAAAGCCAGGAACAGATCATCGTCGATTGGCGATCACCGATTGCTAACCTTTATTATGAGGGACGGATTGGTGAAATTGAATATGAAGCGGAAGGGGAAAAATTCAGCGGGAACATCACTTTAAAAAGACAGCTTATGATAGAAGAAGGTGTCTTGGAGGAGATAAGGGACATTGATTTGACAACAACGGATGAATTGTTGCAGGAATCCCTATCTAAAAGTTCCAGCAATCGATTGACGGATATCATTACCACGATCCAGGAAGAACAAAATAAAATCATTCGTGCAGATTTGAATAAACCGATCATTGTCCAGGGCGCAGCGGGCAGTGGTAAAACTACAATTGCTTTACATAGGATCTCTTATTTCATTTATCACTATAAAGACTTGTTCGATCCCCGACAATTAATGATTCTTGCTCCTAGCCGGGTTTTCATTGATTACATATCTGAAGCTTTACCTGAATTGGGTGTTGAAAAAGTAAAACAATTCACATTTTCCGAATATGTTCAGGCAGCGATAGGAAAGCAAGTGAAGCTTGTAGCGGATGATAAATTAACTCGATTGCTGGAAAATGATGATGAAGAAATTAATTCAGCCGTCTGGATATCAGGTCTGAAGGGGTCCCCTGCATTTAAGTGTATATTGGACGAATATGTAAAGGATATTTTCAGGGGTTTTCATCCGGATGCTGATTTTTATTGTGATAAATATCGCCTCTATTCCGCTAAGAAGTTCATTAGGTTACTGGAAGAGGATTATTGGTATTTACCGTTATACAGCAGGCTGGACAAACTGAAGGCTATTTTACAAAATGAAGTGAAATTGAAAAAGAAAACAATGCTTGAACGCGTTGTTGATTTTTATGAGGCCAAAATTGAGAAGGCTCTCTATAAAAATATCGATCCAGACATACGTAAGGAATTTGTTACAAAATGCCTCGATAAAAAAGAGGAAAGGATAGGACAGATCAAAAAGGCAATCCGTTCTTCTGTAAAAGGCTATTTTAAGCAATTCAAAAGTAAAGATCTCCTGGATTACTATCAGGAATTATACCAAGATTCAGAACGTCTCGCCTCTTACAGCAACGGTAAACTAAATGTCGAAGATGCCAGAGTTTTATGTGAGTATAACCATAAATTATTTACGGCTAAAAGTTATGAGATGGAGGACTTAGGAGCATTATTATATCTTCAGGAGCGGCTTTTTGGTGTCGATAAAGAAAACAAAGCAAAAAATGTCGTCATTGATGAGGCACAGGATTATAGCTTCATGCAGTTACAGGCACTCAAGACGGCAGTTGATACTGATATGTTCACACTTGTAGGCGATCTTGCACAAGGCATCCATTCATACCGCGGACTTCAAACATGGGAAGAGGTTCACAGTCGTATTTTCCCTCGGGCGACGTATACTGAATTACAAAAAAGCTACAGAACAACTGTTGAAATAATGAAAAGAGCTAATGAGATACTTCAGTTGTTAACATACGATTTCCCGGAAGTTGAACCTGTAGTCCGTCATGGCAAGGATCCAGAATTCATTTCCATTGAAAAGGAAGGTTGGGAAGAAGGGCTGATCGAACTTATCGCAAGCCTTAAAGGAGAAGGTTTTAAAACGTTTGCCGTTATTGCCAAAACGATGAAAGATTGCAAACTGGCAAACGAGAAACTAAGTGGACTTCATAAAGGCTTTCATTTAATAGATGAAGCGGGAAACATTCCTAAAGATAAAACGTTGATTGTTCCTTCTTATCAAGCCAAAGGTCTCGAATTCGATGTCGTATTTGCAATATCCCTTGAAGAAGCATATTGCCATGGAAATGAGCTTGATATCAAACTGCTGTACGTAACAATGACAAGGCCATTGCACCGGCTTTATTTTTTAGGTAATGAGAAAAATGCTTTCCTTATTGATGCATGAGGGGGGATGGGTGGAATGTAACCACCCTCCGGGATACACTCATAAATACAAAAGAACATCCTGGATATCTTCCCACCCGAAACCGACTTCGATGAGCTCGATGCCTGCCATTTTAACGGTTTTTTCAGCTATCACTTGACCGCCAAGGGCTCTGTAAAAACCGCATGAAGGATTATCCTTTAATGCCCAGATTATTAAATTCTTATGTTCCATTTTCATAAGCTCATGTATGACCGCTTTTATCATTTTTCGGCCGAATCCCTGTCTTTGATATTCTTTTAAAAAATAAATGGCGTATACTTCACCTTGAATATGCGAATCATTCGTTTGTTCAGGTCCGCCGGCAGCGAAACCGATGATCTCCCCATTGTCGTTTTCCGCTACATAGGTGGCATTATGCAGCATCTTTAAATTCCTTAGCCAGTTTTTCTTTTTGGCTTCCGGATTCAAGGAAAACAAATATTGATCCGGGAGGATTCCTTTATAAGTCGTTTTCCAGCTGTTTATATGTACATTTGCAATTCCATTTACATCTTCCTCCATAGCTTTCCTTATCTTCATAAAAACACCTTCTGGTTTTCGTATTTTTCCTTAGAATATCATGGAAAAAGTGAATAAGCATTTAATTTATGTTTATAACTGCATGAGAAAGGATAAGAATTAAAAGAGTGATTCAACCAGATGAAGGGAAGGATGAGAAAGATGAAATTGAAAGTTGGTTTTTATTTTCCGGGCGGCAAAGAAATAGAGCATGAGGTAGAAGGCGATGACTCAACTCAAATGATTTCAAATATTCAAAAGCACCGTTATTATAATTTAGTTAAAGGCGATTGCCACTATGTCGTAGATACGGAAAAAGCAGCGTATTTTTCTGTAACGGAAATATTGGATTGAGAATAAACCGCATTGGACTTTTACTCCATTGCGGTTTATTCTTTTTGTTGTAAAGAAACCGGAAAAGGAGTATCGACAATGAAAATCAATTTTACCAAGAAACAGTATGAAACATTATTTAAAATGGTTCAGTACGGATATTGGGTTGCTTCTGATACTGAAGATAATAAAGAATTCAGTGAGATGGAACAGTATCTCAATTCCTTTGCCAAAGATTTCGGCATGGAGGGAGTACAGTTTGTGAAGGAATATGAAATTTATGATTTGAGCAGGGAGTTGGAGGATCAACTTCATGAAGTCATAGATGAGTATGAAGAAGGAGTGTTCAGGGATAAGCTTGCCTATCATATGGCTAGAAAAGAGTTTGCCGAGGAGTCGGTAAACCATGAATACAATCAGGAGGAAGCGTTCAAACGTATCATGGAGCTCGAAGAAAAATATCATCTTCATATTGAAGAACACGGATTAGTGAAATTGAAAATAGAAGAATAAAAAGAGATAGGACTAATCTGTCCTATCTCCAGTTTCTCGACAAAATGTTCACAATGGTCTCAATCCGTTTTACTATTTTTTCGAGGGAATGATTATCATAATATTAAAACAAGACTTGGTTATACTCCATGATTTTTCCTGGTTTATATGGGATGAAACCTCACTAGATCAAAGAAATTTGCGACACTCCTGCCGAATTACTGGTTAGCCGAGACCCCACAGACGCTTGCGGCGAGCAGGCTTGGCAGACAGTCGGCGGAAAGGGAGCGGATTTCTGAAATCAACTGGAACGTTTATTAAATAAAACTGCAGGCAAAATCGCTTTTCTTCGAATTTGCTACAGTCTGGAGAGGGCATAAACTTGTCCTCTCTCTTCTTATTTCTGTAAAATGAAAATTCCAAGTTCATTACGAGTGGGCATAGCCTATTTCGCAGAAGTTTTATTCACCAGGATTATGGCCTAATTTTTCAACTGTGTATTGGAAAAATGCAATTAAGTCATTTTGTGACGGAAAACCTGCTTGTGCAGTCTGTTCTTTCCCTCCGCCTTTCCCATTATACGAACTTAGTTCCGCTTTAAAATATTGTCCGCAATGAAAGGGGATGGCCCCACTGTGTGAAAGGATGACCTTTTGCTCCTTACGTGATGCTAATAGAACTGTAACCTTTTCCTTTTTTACAATCGTACCTGCAAGGTAAAGCAGTTCTTTCATTGAACTATCTTCGAAAATATGAGAGATGAATCCCCCTCCATTTTCTGCAAGCAGGGAGTCAGCAAGAAAATTTGCATTTTCAAGTTTTAAGTTTTCGTTTGCCGATAGCAGCTGCTTATAGTCATTTTCCAGTTTCTCCACCCTATTCAGTATCTCTGTACGTCCGGTATTGAACATATTCGATAATGCTGAAAGAATTCCTAGACTTTCGGAATAATCGTTCAATGCCCTGAAGCCGCACTTAAAATAGAGACGGGTATGTTCTTTCTGCTTCTCCGCTTTGAAAATTTTTATTAAGCCAATCTCACCGGTACGCCCTACATGGGTTCCACCGCAAGGGTTATATTCAATCCCTTCTATCTCAACAATACGGATATTCTCTGAAACTTTAGGCATTTTGACGACAGGAAGTGTCTGTAATTGCTCGTTTGTCACGTAATAGATAAGTATTTCGCGATTCTCAATGATATATTGATTAACTAGCTTTTCAACAGCATCCGTATGTACTTCAGTCCATTGAAATCCTGACATTATATCGATCGTTAAATATTCCTTTCCAAGGTGAAAGCTGACGGTATTAGAGTCGAACAGTTCCCTGCAAACAGCAGAGAGTAAATGCTGGCCGCTATGCTGTTGCATATGATCGAAGCGGCGGGACCAATCAAGTTCACAGTGAACGATCTCTGAATCTGGCCGTCTCTCTGTCTTATGAAGAATCTTTCCATCATTGCCTTTTATAACGTCAAGAACGGTGATTCCTTCTATTTTACCAGTATCTGCAGGCTGGCCGCCCCCTTCGGGATAAAAAGCGGTTTCTTCAAGAGTGATGTAGTAAAAGCCATTTTCCTCAAAGGTCTCCCGAATTTTGGTATCCCATTGGGAAGTCCTGGTGGACGTGTAATACAATTTTTTAGTCATGGATGATTTCTATTTCCTTTCAGTTGATCATTAAATTATATCACCGAAATACCTGAGTTTGAAATTGAGGGTTTAGATGAATAGTCAGGTAAATAAGTAAACTTTATGAAAATTTTTAAATAAATTGTGCAAGATGACACTATTCTATTTATAGACTTACCCTTATGATGTCATTGGTAAAATCGATAGGAATAGGATAACCGTAGTATCATTTAGGGAAGAAAGGGTTAAGTGATAAGAAGTGAATCTTGTAAATATGGAAAAATACAAAATTTCTGATTGGCTAGAACTGGACGATCCTGAGGGAATTAAAAGGATCCACTGACTTGAATGAGATTCCCGTTTTTGTATCGACCGCACTTGACAAAAGGGAGAAGGGAATTTCCTTGGGAGCAAAGGATTATTTAGTTAAACCGTATAAACCGAGCCAATTATCCAAAGTGATCATGCATACCTTGTTAAGTAATGGTAAACAAGTGCAGTTTCTGGTGCCGCAGGCATTCCATGAAGAAAACAAGGATTAAAAATAAAAAACCGTAATAGGTATACAGAACAACAAAAAAATGATAAATTCAAATATGTTGGAAAAATAAATAATTGGGTACAATTGTAGGTAAAGGTAAGTTACAGGAGGATTTTTATACATGCAAAAAATTCAGGCCGGCATGGCTGTAGAGTTAGAAGTGGAACGTAAGGCTGATTTCGGATGGTTTTTAACGGATGGTTCAGAAGATGTCTTACTTCATCATAATGAAATGAGTGAAGGAACGGAACTTGAGCTTGGCGATGAAGTAACTGTGTTCATTTACCATGACAAACAAGCAAGGCTAACAGCGACAATGAAGATACCCGAAATTCAGATTGATCAGTATGGCTGGGCGGAAGTTGTCAATGTGAAAAGAAAACTGGGTGTTTTTGTGGACATCGGTCTTTCCAAAGATATTCTTGTATCCCTGGACGACCTTCCGAATATTGATCGTTTATGGCCTGAGGTTGGTGATCGTCTATTTGTATCTCTTAAGACAGATCGTAATGACCGCCTGTTTGGTAAACTTGCAACGGAAGATGTAATTCAGGAGATTGCAGTGCCAGCTCCTTTAAAAGGAGTACGAAACACCAGTATTAAGGGAAATGTCTATCGTTTGCTTATGGTTGGGTCTTTCTTTATTTCACAAGAAGGATACCGCTGTTTCATTCACGAAAGTGAACGCAAGGAAGAGCCCCGTCTTGGTGAATTAGTTGAAGGGCGCGTCATTGATAGTAAAGAAGATGGAACTCTTAACGTTTCTTTAATCCCCTTTAAACAAGATTTAATGGGGGAAGATGCTGATGTCATTTTCACTTATTTAATGAATCGCGGCGGTGCAATGCCTTATGGCGACAAAACGCCACCTGATGATATCAAGTTTCACTTCGGTTTAAGCAAGGGAGCGTTCAAGCGTGCTCTCGGTAAACTGATGAAGGAAGAAAAGATTTACCAGGAAGATGGATGGACATATTCTTCAGACCGTAAATGAAAAAGGCAGCGGATTTTCTCCGCTGCTTTTTTTATGTGAATTTCATTAAAAAAACTTCTTTTTACCTTTTTCTTCTTTTAAAATCTCCACAGCTTCTCTGAACCGCATCGAATGGATAATTTCCCTCTCACGCAAAAACCTGAGTGAATCATTGATATCAGGATCATCCGAGATGTCGATCAACCACTGATAGGTTGCTCTGGCCTTCTCTTCAGCGGCTATGTCTTCATATAAATCTGCAATGGGATCGCCTTTGGCTTGGATATATGTGGCAGTAAATGGATTTCCTGCTGCGTCATGATAAAAAAGGGCACTATCATGATTGGCATAATGGTCACCTAGGCCAGCTGCAGCCATCTGCTGAGGGGTGGCGTCTTTTGTAAGCTTATAAATCATCGTGGCGATCATTTCCAGATGGGCAAATTCTTCCGTTCCGATATCCGTAAGCAGGCCAATCACTTTATCAGGAATTGTATATCGTTGATTTAAGTATCGGAGTGCTGCAGCCAACTCGCCATCAGCACCCCCGTATTGTTCTATTAAATATTTTGCCAATCGAGGATTACAGTCTCTTACTTTAACTGGGTATTGCAGCTTCTTTTCATAAACCCACATAGATATCTCTCCTTATACCTGCCATGGCCAAGGGCCTTGGCCCCATTCCCATTTATTTTCACCGCCCGGACTGTTTCCAAAACCCAATAATGGACCATATTTAGGCTCAAAAACCGATTTCAATTGTTTGGAGTATTCATGAAATTGATTGAATTGCTGTAATGCTTGCTGATCATTAGGATGTGTATCCAAATAAAGAGTCAACTCGACAAGTACGAAATCCGCAGCCTGTATTTGTTCAAGCAACTGATAATATTCATCATCCAGTTTCTTATTCATTTATGTCTCCCTTTCCCGATATGGATTATCATAAAAATCATAAAAGAATTTCCAAAGTGTACCGTATTTCAAAGCTTCCTCCGGTGTGAACTGCTCCAAATTCGGCGGTTGAAAATTAATATATAGATTAGGAGGTGTCCTGTAGTACTTTCTCCCAATCGGCGGGCACGGATCGAATTTACTATGAAAAGGTTTATATGACTTAACTAAGGTAAAAGTCTTTTCGCGAGTCACAAAAATGCCTCCTTTGTAAAGATATAGCCTTTAATTTTTATGCCTGGGTAATGCATAATATGACTTCCTTGGTCTGGAAAGGAAATTATCTGGAAAATGATGTTTTTTCAGAATATTATAAAATCTTGTTATAGTCCCGTTATCTTACTGTGATGTTTGTCATCTATTCTTTATCTGTTTGTTCTTTGTATAGAAAAAAACTATGTTAAGATTTAACTCGTAGCTTATAAAGCAGCTCACAAGGAGGTAACAACATATGAAAAAATCAATCTTATCGTTAGCGGCAGCGGCTGCAATATCCGGTGCATTCACAATCCCGGTACAAGCAGAAGATGTCAAAGTGAAAGATGGAGACACATTATGGGGGATATCTCAAACATATAAAGTATCAATAGAAGATATTAAGTCTTGGAATGAATTGTCTTCAGACGCGATTTATGTCGGGGAAACTATACATATTTCTCAAGAAAAGCATTATAAAGTCAAGTCAGGGGACACATTATCGGACATTGCAGACAAATATGATGTAGCTGTAAATGAAATTAAATCTTGGAACGGTTTAAATTCAGATACTATCCATCCGAAACAGGAACTAATCATTAAACCAGCTGCTAACAAAGTCGAAGCGGCGAGTGTAGGGCCTGCGAAGAAATCTGAACAAGCTGCACCAGTTGAACAATCAAAACCAGTTGAACAATCAAAACCAGTTGAACAATCGGAACCAGCAGACACAAACAATGAATCCCAAGATCAAGCAGAATCTGGAAAAGAGATTACTGTTAGTGCAACCGCCTATACGGCTGATTGTCAAGGCTGCAGCGGAACAACAGCCACAGGAGTGGACTTGAAAGCTAATCCTGATGCAAAAGTGATTGCCGTGGACCCTTCAGTCATTCCACTAGGATCAAAAGTTTATGTTGAAGGTTATGGCTACGCAACGGCAGCCGATACAGGCAGTGCCATCAAAGGAAATAGAGTGGACATATTTGTTCCAAACGAACAGGATGCCGTGAATTGGGGCGTTAAAAACGTTAAAGTGCAAATCCTGAATTAATTTAACCATGCAAAACATGTTTATATATTGAAAAAAGTAGACACAGAGATTTAATGTGTCTACTTTTTTGTCCTTTTGGTTCACGGGAAAAGCAGGTACAATGAAAGTAATAGATCCTTATAAATCCTTACAAGGTAAATAGGAGGAGTAGTGAATTGATGGAAAAAGCACGTGAGTATTTACAAGAATATTTTGGTTATGAGTCATTCCGAAAAGGTCAGGAACAGATTATCGAACAGGTATTGGGAGGAATAAACACAGCGGGAATAATGCCTACTGGCGGTGGTAAATCAATATGTTACCAAATTCCAGCCCTTCTGTTACCAGGTGTAACACTCGTGATATCCCCACTTATTTCCTTGATGAAGGACCAAGTAGATGCCCTCGAACAAAATGGGATTGATGCCACATTTCTTAATAGCTCCATTTCTGGGTTAGAATCATCCAATAGAATGAACGATATTAAGCACGGTAGATATAAGTTGGTTTATGTGGCACCTGAACGTTTGGAAAATCCTGCATTTCAACAGGATCTATTTAATGTGGAAATTTCATTGGTTGCCATTGATGAGGCCCACTGTATATCTCAATGGGGACATGACTTCAGACCAAGCTACTTGAAAATCAAAACCTTATTGAAAAACATGCCATCAGCTCCGGCTGTACTGGCATTAACGGCAACAGCCACACCTCATGTGACCGATGATATATGTCAGTCGCTCGGAATATCAAAGCAGCATACAATATCAACGGGATTTTCCAGAGATAATCTGTTCTTTTCCGTTGTGAAAGAAGAAAATCGCGGACGGTTTTTAATGCGCTATTTAGAGAAAAACAAAAATGAATCGGGTATCATATATGCAGCCACTAGGAAAGAAGTCGATTCCTTGTATGAAAAGCTTGTTAAAGCCGGATTCAAAACAGGTCGATACCATGCTGGCATGAATGAACAAGACCGTTCGAAACAGCAAGACCAATTCATTCGTGATGACGTTCCCTTGATGGTAGCGACATCTGCCTTTGGGATGGGAATCGATAAGTCGAATGTTAGATACGTCATCCATTACCAAACCCCAAAGAACATGGAGAGTTATTATCAGGAAGCGGGCCGTGCAGGGAGGGATGGTTTGGATAGTGAATGTATCCTCTTATATTCCCCTCAGGATATGCAGATACAGCGTTTCTTGATTGATCAATCAAATCCCTCGCAGGAGTGGCAATCCCAGGAATTGAAAAAATTGAACAGAATGAAGGATTATTGTTTTACCGAGGGGTGCTTGCAAGCCTTCATTCTTCGATACTTTGGAGAAGAAAACCCTGAAAATTGCGGTCATTGCGAAAATTGTACAGATAAACGTGACTCTGTTGAAGTGACCACACAGGCACAGATGGTCCTGTCATGCATGTTACGGATGGGTGAGCGATTCGGTAAAACGATGATATCCCAAGTGCTTACGGGATCACGCAATAAGAAAATTGAAGAGTTCGGATTCCAGAAGCTTTCAACCTATGGAATCATCAATGATCAATCTGCGAAAGATGTAGGTGATTTCATTGATTTCCTGACAGCGAAACAGTACATCGAAATGACGGGCGGCCAGTTTCCGGTCCTTAAGGTTACCAATGCTGGCAGGGAAGTGCTTTTGGGACAGAAAAAAGTTCTGCGTAAGGAAATAAAAAAAGTAAGCAGCATCAGTGCGGATCATGGGTTGTTCGAAGAGTTGAGACAGTTAAGAAAAGAATTGGCAAGTAAGGAAAATGTACCTCCATTCATTATTTTTTCCGATGCATCTTTGAAAGATATGGCCCTCAAACTGCCGAGGACGGAAGAGGAATTCCTGGAAGTTAAAGGTGTAGGCATGCAGAAATTCGAACGCTTCGGATCTATGTTCTTACAGGGGATTTCCCAGTATGTACAGGCACATCCTGAATTAGAAACGAATACTATGGTTACAAAGGAAACGGTAAAGCGAGCTAATAAATCATCTCACTTAGAAAGCTATCGCTTATATCAGGAAGGCAAATCAATCAAGGAAATTGGGACATTGAGAGGGCTGTCTTCCATTTCAATTGAAAATCATTTATTAAAGTGTGCAGAAGAACACTTGGATATCAAATGGGAAGAGATTTTCTTGGATAAAGAGTATGATCTTGTTTTGGAAACTGCGAAACAATTGGATTCTGAAAAATTGAAACCACTAAAAGAAGTACTGCCTGAGCATATTTCCTACTTCATGATTAAAGCGATCTTGGTTAAAGCAGGGTTGGAAAACGAAAGGTGTTAAGGTTTTTTGGTTAATTTCTTCATTGAATAAATAAGAATTTGGTTTAATGCGTATACTAGGAATGATAAAAAGGTGAAATTTCGCGCCTTTAATCAGAGTCTATGTATAAAAAGAGGAGGTTGCTCATGTATTTTGGTAAAAAGAATTCAGAGGAACCAGAAATCGTTATGGAAGATACGATAGTATATGCGTGCGGATCAGCAGATTGCAATGGTTGGATGAGAAAAGATTTTGCCTCGGAAAACTATGATTGCCCAATGTGTGGAAGTCAATTAGTTGAGGAAGTCAGGGAACTTCCAAAAATTGAAAATGAGTATAATGCGTTTAAATAAAAGAGGTGAATCATAGCCTCTTTATTTTTTATTTTAAGAAATAAGTATACCGGAGTGGTTTCGTTCTCGCTTAATGCTTTACATATAAAAATATGTATGGTATTATTAAATTTCAGTGTTATGAAAAGAATGCACTGGAGGGTAATTTAAAGTAACATTTTTATTAATAAAATAATTTTTCATCATTTTCATGATGAAGTAGAAACAAGTTAAACACATCTAGAAAAAAGAAATACATGTAATCACCAAGTATTTTCCTCGATCCATTTCTGTTCTTCATTAACTTACTTCTATGTACCATTTATCTTTTGGAATTTAATCTACCCAATTGGAATTACGGACGGTTTTAATTAATAAACATGTACTTACAAGCTTTTATCTGATTCTCGCAGGCGCGGTCTAGGAACCGTATGGATGGGAGAGAGGCAGGGCTTTCATTGTTTTAGGTTTTGGCACTAAAAATTACTCTCATGCTCAATTCGCTTTGAAATGTTCACCGAATGAGCAGGAAGAACCATATGGAATGGATTCTTAAACAGCGCAGTCTCTATTATCTTGAAGGGTAAGTCAGGGACTGTGTTTCATTTTTAATCTGGATTGAACAGACATTAAAGGAATCATTTCTTAATTTAGAATCTTTACTCAAATATATAAAGCATATATATGATATAATGGATAAAGAGATATTAAAAATTCATGTCGTAATCTCAAGTTCTTCCCATTCAAAAAGTTTGGATGAAAGGACAATTATCAAAACTTAGATTTGCGAATGGGTATTTACTCACAATTTAGATTAAACGCCATCTATTCTTCTTTTATCTTTATGGCTTGTGATCTGTTATTCAGGACGGAGTCAATTCAATTCTAAGGAGTGAGATACATGTATAGAAGAAATAATACGGAAGAAATCATTCCTGAAGAAACAAAGGTGTGGGAATGTACATCAGAAGATTGCAAAGGTTGGATTCGCGATAACTTTACAAGTAATGATGAACACGTTTGTCCGTTATGTAGCAGCGAGATGAAACCTGGCACCAGAATGCTTCAAGCAATCAACAATCCAAGAAACTATTAAGGCTGTATAAAAAAAGCTGAAGGGGATTCCCCTTCAGCTTTTTTTATCTTTTTGCCAATCGGATACGGCAAAAAGCAAGTGAATGATTAGTGGATATCTTTTTTCTTGAATCGACCGCCTCGAACTTCCGCGATATCCCCTACGGCAAGAAATGCAGATGGATCGAAGCTTTTGACTATCTCTTTAAGTTTAGCTTCCTCAAGCCTGTTTATTACACAAAAGATGACTTTTTTATCATCACCAGAATAAGCACCTTCACCAGCTAAAAAGGTTACGCCCCGTCCAAGGCGATTCATGATGGCTTCGCCGATATCATCAAATTCATCACTGATTATCCAAACAAATTTGGATTCGTCCAAACCTGCGATAACGATATCCATCGTTTTATATGCCACGAAGTAAGCTATGATCGAATACATGGCACGATCCCACGAGAAAACGAAGCCCGCACTGCCAAGGATGAATAAATTAAAAAACATCACGATCTCCCCAACGGAAAAAGGAATCTTCTTGCTGGCTAGTATGGCAAGTATTTCTGTACCATCCAATGAGCCGCCATATCGAATGACCATTCCAACACCAATGCCAAGAATCATTCCGCCGAAAGCGGACGCTAGGAGGATATCTTGAGTGAAAGCTGGTACATGATGAAGCAATGTAGTGGTAATGGAAAGGACTAAAATTCCATAAAGAGTAGATAATGCGAAGGTTTTTCCAATCTGTTTATAACCGATAAAAAAGAAAGGAAGATTCAAAATGAAAAGAAAGATACCGAGCTTCCATCCAGTGATGTAAGATAACATAATCGATATACCCGTTATGCCCCCGTCGATTACGTTATTCGGCACTAAAAAAATCTCCAGGCCGACAGCCATCAAAACCGCACCAATTGTAATTAATAGACCTCTCTGTAATATTTGTCTCAGTGTTAATTTTTTATGCTGGGTCTTCTTTTGCATAATTTCTGTTGTACTTGCACCCGCTAGGTCTGACATAATCATGCCCCCCACTCCTTCTCTCTATATAAGTTCTATTTAATTATAAACCTATAGGTATAATTAAATAAAGTAATTAACATTTTTGATTAATATATTCCTGAATAATTATTTTTATTGATAATGTCCCGCAATGATGAAGCAGGGTTTTGTGAAAGCCTGTCATTACATGTATTCCTATTCTACTCCATACAAAACAATAGTATTTCTCATTTTATTGATTTTATGAAAGAAATATGCATTTTCTTGAGATAGGGCTGCACCAAAAATAATAAGTGTGTAATTATATAGGAATTAGGAAATAAAAACCTTTGAGGTACTATGAATTTCCATTACAATATAGGAGAATAGAACGGTTGAGGTGATAGAGTAAAAAAATGGAACATTCAATTGTGGCATCAAATCCTGTCCTCTTTATGATTGCAGTACTTTTGATAATAATGGCGTGTTATACGGCGTTGGATTTACTGACAACATTATTGACGATAAAGAAATATAAACGTCTGGTGTATATAGGGAGCAGCTGCTCTATGGGAGTGGCTATTTGGACGCTTAATTTTGTAATCATATTCACCCTCGATAATTCAGGAATGGCAGCATACAACTTTTCTACAATAATTTTTTCGTTAGCATTGGCGATTGCTCTCGCAGGGGTTGGGTTATTAGCCATATCGTATAAAACACAAGTGCTGCAAATCGTTTTTTGCGGCTTTATGTTTACGATGGCCATATTATCTAATTATATAATGGGAACATCTTCATTAAACCACTCTTTGCACTTTAGCCCATTGTCGGTCTTCAGTACGCTTTTCAGTAGCTTTATTTTATTCGTAGCAGCGCTTGCAATATTATTTTATTTTAATAAATTAAGTCAATCTTCGCTAAAACCAGTCAGTACACTCATGATGAGTGGGTCAATCATTGAAGGCTATTATCTTTTTTTGAGAGTATTACCCATGAACGCGAAAAATGAAATGGGTGAATTTGTTCCACTCACTCCATTTATGCTTTATCTTACATGCTTTGTTTCATTATTCATCCTTGCCAGCTTGATAGCTTCAAGTACGATCGTAGGCCGACGGTTGGCAAAAAGTGATAATACTGTGAGCGATATCCGTTATGCTTTAGATCAATCGGCGATCGTCGCCATCACGGATGCAAAAGGAATCATTACATACGTTAACGAAAAATTCCTGGAAATATCACAATATGAAAAACATGAACTAATAGGGGAAAATCATTCTATCATCAATTCTGGTTATCATGGAAAAGAATTTTTCACTGATTTATGGCTGACGATCAGCCAAGGGAAAACATGGAATGGTGAAATATGCAATCGAGCTAAAGATGGTAATGTTTATTGGGTGGATACAACTATCGTTCCTTTTATGAAAAAGGGTAAACCATATCAATATATTTCCATCCGTTCGGATATTTCCAGTCGTAAAAAAGCAGAAAATGCTTTAAAGGGGTCAATCAAGGAACTGGAAGATATGCATTATGCAATCAACCAATCCCTGATTGTGGCGATTACCGATGATAAAGGAGTCATAATCGAAGTGAATGAAAAGTTCTCGGAGGTTTCCGGTTATGGAAGAGGTGAATTGATAGGCCATACCCATAAGATAGTTAATTCTGGATACCACTCAAAGGAATTCTTTGAACAAATGTGGAAGACCGTCCATGAACGGAAAGTTTGGAAAGGGGAAATTAGAAACAAGGCGAAAGACGGTGGTTTTTATTGGGTCGATACAACAATTGTTCCATTTTTCAGCAAAGAAGGAAAGCCATTTCAGTTTTTGGCACTTAGATATGACATAACTGAGCGTAAACAATCGGAAGAGATGCTCCAACGGCAGGATAAATTAGCCGCTGTCGGTCAGCTTGCTGCTGGAGTGGCACATGAAATTCGAAATCCGCTGACCTCCATGAAAGGGTATACGGAATTTTTGCAATTGGACGAAACGGACGAAAATAAACAAGAATTTCTGGAAATAATCATGGATGAAATCAATCGTGTGAATGAGATAGTTGAAGAGTTCTTACAATTGGCCAAACCACAGGCCTTGATATTGGAAACGAAGAATCTTGTGCCGATCGTTCGAAACGTTGTATCTTTGACGGAGTTTGAAGCCAGGAAGAAGAACATCACGCTGATTTCAGATTGTAATCAAGAAGAGATCCTCGTTCGTTGTGATGAGAATCGATTAAAACAAGTCATATTGAACTTCATAAAAAATGGTATGGAAGCTATGCCTGATGGTGGGTTCATAAAAGTCATTACTGAACTTAAAGAGAATAAAGTGCATATATCCATTATCGACACAGGAATTGGGATGCCGCCAGAACAGCTTAAGAGACTGGGAGAACCATTTTTCACTACGAAAAAATCTGGTAATGGGTTAGGTCTCATGATCAGCTTTAAAATTATAGAAAGCCATTTGGGAAATGTCTTTGTCGATAGTGAGGTCAATAAAGGTACAATCTTTAATATCGTGCTCCCTGTTTAAAATACCTAATAGGAAGCAATGAAAAAAATCAACACTTTGTATAAGGTGTCTGCATGGGGGAACTGGAATTGGAAAAACAAAAGCAGGTCAATATTATTAGCTTGAAGGTATTTTACCTTTTTTCTTTTTTTGCAGTGGGAAGTTTAACACCTCTACTAAGCGTTTATTTGGCCAATGAGGCAGGTTTGTCTGGTATTGAAATAGGTACGATCATGTCTGTTGGACCGATAGTGATGATCGTTTTTCAACCTTTTTGGGGAATTGTCTGTGATTGGAGCGGGAAACCAGCCAAAATACTTGCAATAACATCGTTGCTTGCTGGTGTATTTGGTTTAGGATACTTGCTGTTCGAGCACTATTTACTTATAGTATCCGTCGCAATCGCTTTAGCTATCTTTCAAAGTGCTATAATACCAGTTTCAGATAGCATCACTCTTCAATATACAACAAAAATCAAATCGAATTATGGGAAAATCCGTTTATTCGGATCTCTTGGTTACGGTGTGGCCGTTTTTGTAATGGGAAAGTTATCTGAATCCTTCATGGGTCCTTCCGTTATATTTTATGCCTTTTTCTTCGGCCTGCTGATCGCGGCTAGTCTGGCTCTTCGCTTGCCCGAAGATCCACCTGGGGGGAAGGTGAAACTTTTCGGTGGAATGAAAGAATTGATTACTATGAAACGTTTTCTTATCTTTCTTGCTATAACGTTCTTGCTTTTTGGTCCTAATCTTGCAAATAATGTATACTATGGTTTGTTTGTCGAGGCAAGAGGCGGAACATATACAGGAATTGGCATTGCGTTCCTATTAGCTGTATTATCGGAAATCCCCTTTATGAGAATGGCAGGTACCTGGATTCATAAGATAGGCCTGCTGCCAATTACCTTATTGGCTGGAACGGCTTCATTGGTCCGCTGGGTTTTGTACTTCACCGAACCAAGTTTGGCTACCGTATATGTGACTTCGATCATTCAAGGGTTTTCACTTGGCTTATTCATTCCAGCAGCTTTACAATATATCAGGGAAGTTGTCCCTGCACGTATAACAGTAACAGCTATAACGCTTTATTCCGCCATAGGCAATGGATTGGGGAACTGGTTCAGTACCTTCAGCGGCGGGATAATCTTGGATAAATCAGGTATATATGCGGTCTATTTATTCTATGGTTTCCTCACGCTGATTGGGATGCTGCTTACAATATGGCTCATGAGGTTAGATAAAAAATTAAAAGTAATAGGAAAACCCATAGGAATATAAGAAAAATGATGGAAAATATCTTTTGGAAATTTTTTCTTATTCAAAGCGAGGGACCTCTTCACCTTCCATGGTGAAAAGGTCTCTTTTTTACTAGTACATATTTGTAGGAAAGGCTCCGTTAATGATAAATAGATTAAACATGCTTAAATGACAGGTTAATTACCAGAAGTCAATTGTTATCACTTGCGGCCGTCCCGAGCGCCATTTTCAGTGTTTGGCATAATATTTCCGGGCCTTTGCTTGCAACCCACTGGTCAAAAAGAGCAGTCAAAATCAAAGGGAATTCCGTGACGGGTAAGGAATCGAATAAACAGTAATTCAAAAAAGGCAGAAAGGGATTAAATGAGTCCCACTCTGCCTTTTTTTATTGATAAAAGGGTAAGAGCGCAGTTTATAAAAGAAATGCTGTTAACGATTGGGATAAATGGTATCTGGAATTTTTAACCAAATCAATCAGTTTTTTTGTTTTTGGAAAAAATATGATTTAATGGAAGATAGAGAATGAATGGAAGGATGAGTGTTTTTGAGCAAACCAAAAGTGTTGGCTGCTACCATCGTATCAGCTCTTATCGGACTGTTTTTTTTATTTTGCCTTGGATGGGCGATTATTGACCATTATGGAAAAGGAACTTCCGATATGGAAGCAATTGAAGAAACCACCATTAAAAATGATCTTCCTGATGATTTTACCGTAGTGGCGATAGGCGATTCATTGACACGTGGCACAGGTGATGAATCAGGCAAAGGCTACGTTGGACTTGTTGTTGAAGATTTGAAGAGTGAATATAATAGAAAACCAATCATTCATAACCTCGGAATTAATGGACAAGTGTCTAAAGAATTGGTGCAGCAAGTGAAACAACCGGAAGTGAAGCGCCAAATCCAAGCAGCTGATGTTATTTTAGTTACAATCGGGGGTAACGATTTATTTCAAAAAGGGCAGACCCTGATTGAATATGATCGTGAAGCTACATCTGTTTCGCAAAAGAATTTCTTGGGAAATTTACATGAAATTTTTAAAGATATCAGTAAAGTCAATGATACAGCTACCATTTTGTTGCTTGGCCTATATAATCCATTTATAGATTTGGATGAAGACTTTGATACGAACCGCATCGTACGAGACTGGAATAATGAAACAGCAGAAGTCGTTGCTCTTTATGAAAATGCAATTTTCGTTCCAACATTTGATTTATTCCAATTGTCGGTAAATGAGTATTTGTATTCAGATAAATTTCATCCTAATAAAAAGGGGTATCGTTTAATTGCTGATAGAGTTGCTCCTCTAATAAAATGGGAGGATGTGGAACGATGAAACAGGTGACATTGTCTGTCAGGGACTTGAAAAAAAAGATTGGCAAAAGGGAAGTTATTAAGGGAATAGATTTTGAACTGAATGAAGGTGAGGTTTTCGGCTTTTTAGGACCGAATGGAGCAGGTAAGACGACGACGATACGTATGCTGGTCGGTTTGATTAAGCCAACCTCGGGTTCCATCCATATATGTGGGTATGATGTTCGTCAGGAATTTACGAAGGCTATGAAGCAAATGGGTTGCATCGTTGAAAACCCAGAGTTATATCCATTTTTGAGCGGGTGGGATAATTTGCTCCACTTTGCAAGAATGTTACCTGAAGTTGATGAAACAAGAATGATCGAGGTTGTCGAACTCGTCGGTCTGCAAGCGAGAATTCACGATAAAGTGAAGACCTATTCGTTAGGTATGAGGCAGCGTTTAGGAATCGCACAGGCAATGCTGAACAGCCCTAAGTTATTAATTTTGGATGAACCGACTAACGGTCTAGATCCTGCCGGAATCCGTGAAATGCGACAATTCATTAGAAAGTTGGCTGAAGAAGAAGGTATGAGTGTTCTGGTTTCTTCACACTTATTAGGTGAAATACAGCAACTTTGTGACCGGGTCGCAATTATTAAAGGTGGGGAAATTATCAAGACGGATACAGTGGAAAGCTTATTATCCACGCAGGAGCGAATAATTTGGCGGGTGGAACCTATTCAAAAGGGAGTGGAAATTCTTGGCAGTTTCACCGATATTACCCTAGATCAAAAATATATCATTACCGCTTATGATGAACTCAAAACACCCGAATGGAATGCTGCACTTAACCAAGCGGGGGTGAGGGTGCATGAAATGAATCGAAAGCTCCCTGGATTGGAAGAGTTGTTTTTGCAAGTTACCGGTGTCGGAGGTGCAGGCATTGAATAACTTGGTTCAAAATGAAATGATGAAGTTGTTGGCAAAGAAACGGCTAATCATAATCGGTATCATCGTAGGAATTTTAGTGCTGATGTTTACATATGCCCAATACAAACAAGTGGAAGAGCAGCGGGAGAAGTTGGGAACTGATGATTGGCGTGCAGCGCTTCAGCAGCAAATCATTGATACTCAAAATCGTTTGGGCTCGAATAGGATGCTGGATGAGTGGCGTGAACAGCTGCAAGTAAGTCTGAAGCAGCAGCAATATTATCTTGATCATGATATCAACCCCTCAGAACCAGGCGCAGCCACTTTTACACGCATGTTTTTGGAAAATGCAATTGATTTGTTCATTCCGTTGTTGATCATGATTGTGGCTAGTGATATGGTTTCTTCCGAAAATAGTCAAGGCACGATCAAGCTTCTGCTGACAAGGCCAGTGGAGCGCTGGAAAATCTTATTGAGCAAATATGTAACATTAATATTATCGGTTTCGATTATCGTGGCGATGACTGCCTTCTTGTCTTACCTTTTATCAGGAATCGTTTTCGGATATCAAGGATGGGGGGCCCCCGTAATAACCGGATTCGAATTGAAGGGGGCTGATGTGGATGTCAGTCAAGTAAGGTTAGTTGAACAATGGAAATTCCTATTGATGGATTTGGGACTTGTCTGGCTGGTCGCGGTTGTTGTAGGGACCCTTTCTTTCATGCTTTCGGTTTTAGTGAGAAGCACCCCTGCAGGCATGGGAATCATGCTGGCTGCATTGATTTCCGGGGCTATATTGAACAATATGGTGTCTTCATGGGAATCAGCGAAATATTTCTTTATGGTGAATTTGAAGTTGACTGCTTATATTAGCGGGACAGCTCCACCGATAGAAGGGATGACTTTATTATCCTCTGTCATTACCTTGCTCGTTTGGTGGGCTCTTGCTTTAATTGTATCTTTTACAGTGTTTATCCGGAGGGATGTATACTGAGAAACAGCTTATATAAATTATAGGTTGTTTTAGTTTGTTGACAAAAGGGGGTTCAGAAGTGTTGCACCCCGAACAATGAATTTAACAGAAGATTCGTTATACTCGCAAGCCGAGACCCTGCTAGACGCTTGCGGCGAGGAGGCTTGGCAGACAGTCGGCGGAAAGGGAGCGGATTACTGAAATCATCTGCAACTTTTTTAGGAATAAAAAAACTTCGAATTTGTCTGTCTACAGTCCGAAACAGCCTATATAAATTATAGGTTGTTTTTTATTTTCTTGTACAGGGTATCCATTTTAAAACAGTATGTTCAAAATTAGGAGGGTTATAAATGGATGATAATCATTTGAATGAAAAATTGATGCCGATGACTTCAGTTTCCAGTGGAGATGTACAGATAATAAATGAGGATATATATTGTCTGTCCGTCCAAATCGCTAATGTGATTTTTGTAGGGTCACCCAAAGATGAAAAATGGGTATTGATAGATGCTGGGATGCCGCGTTCAGCCATTGCCTGATGCCCCGGGCTACGCGATTGGAAATGGGTTCACACCCCTGGCCATTCAAAAGGACATATTTCACTTTTTCGCGAAAGTGACCGAAGTTTGATTGCTGGAGATGCTTTTGTGAATGTCAGGCAAGATTCCCTATACAAGGTTATCACTCAGGAGAAAGAAATAGCAGGCCCGCCGCGGTATTTGACAACCGATTGGGAGGCTGCCAAAGAATCGGTAAAGTCATTAGAAAGTCTGAAGCCGGCTGTTGCCATAACGGGTCACGGGTATCCTGTTGAAGGGAAAGAACTGGAAATGGGTTTATCAAAGCTTGCAAAGGAATTCGATTCATTAGCTAAACCGGATCATGGGAAATATGTGGAATGAAGCGTGAACGTGTTTCATGAATAATTTCTCTTCAGAAGTCAAAAATAAACAAGCAACTTATGAAAAATGGAGGGATATTCGTGGCTAAAATAAGAGATATCATGACAACAGACGTGGACTGTTGCACTGCGGAAGATAATATATATGAAGCAGCAGTCAAAATGAAGAATGATGATGTTGGTGTCATTCCTGTTTTAGAGAATAACCATTTAATTGGTGTCATTACAGACAGGGATATCGTCATTCGCTGTGTTGCCGAGAAAAAGCCGAATTCGACTAGAATTACCGATGTCATTTCCACCAACCTTGTAACAGGCACACCTGATATGTCAGTGGATGAAGCTGAGGAGTTAATGGCTAACGAACAAATCAGAAGGCTTCCTATCCTTGAGAATGACAAGCTGGTCGGAGTCGTGGCATTAGGTGATCTTGCTGTACACCATCAGACAAATTCAATGGCGGGAAATGCTTTAAGTTCAATTTCCGAGGACAGAGATCAAATTCAACACTAATAACAAAAACTCTGTTAGCTTTTGCTAACAGAGTTTTTGTTATTAAAGATGCTTATTGAACCATCCTTTGATTTCCTCAACATGTTGCAGGCGCATTTTTGGAGATCCGCTTCGGGATACCTCATGAGTTTCATCTGGGAAGGAAACTAGTACCGCTTCTTTATTTTGCCGTTTTAAAGCGACAAAAAATTGCTCGCTCTGTTCAATGGGACAGCGGAAATCCTTTTCACCGTGAAGTAAAAGTAAAGGGGTATTCACATTGGAAACATATTTTAAAGGAGAGTGCTTCCATAATTTTTCAGCAGAGTTAACGATATCGCCGCCTACTTCCCACTCTGTAAAATAATACCCAATGTCGCTGACCCCATAAAAACTTAGCCAGTTACTAATGCAACGCTGAGTCACAGCGGCCTTGAAGCGGTTAGTGTGTCCGATGATCCAATTTGTCATGAACCCTCCATAACTTCCTCCGGATACCCCTAAATCTTCATGCTCTATAAAATCATACGTAGCTAAAACGTGATCAACTCCAGCCATTAAGTCCTTATAATCCATGCCTCCATAATCGCCTCTGCAGGCATTTACGAAGTCTTGACCATATCCTACACTCCCGCGAGGGTTAGTGAACAATACAGTATACCCTTCATTAGCCAAGGTCTGGAATTCATGTACGTAGGTATTGGCATACATCATATGCGGACCGCCGTGGATTTCTAAAATGAGTGGGTATTTTTGATTACCATTAAAATCGGTCGGTCTCATGATCCAGCCGTGGATGGTAAGTCCATCAACAGATGGAAAAGTAATGGGTTCAGCCATGGACAAATGTTTATCCTTCAAAAAATCCTCATTAACAAAACTGATTTGTTCCTTATCGCCATTGGTAAGGTTATAAGCAAAGAGATCGCCGGGATGAACAGGTGTACTGATGGCCACGACAGCACGGTGGCTTTCGGGATCTATAGTCAGGCCGTATATATGCTGCGGGTCAAGGATTGATGGATACATAGCTCCTTCAATCGAACCATAATATACTCCGGTATTTCCGTAATCGCTTATTAAAAAGTAAAATCCTTGGCTATCGTTTGTCCATAAAATACCTGGGTCGACGGCTCCGATTTGGAAATCCCCAATTGCGGAATCTCCAATTTGGACGTCCCATCCATCGGTCAAACACTGAGTCGTTTGATCGAAAATGGAATATAACCAGATATTTGAAAAGGTGGCACCGGCGAATTCTTTATTATGGCCAATGAAAGATAGATATTCGCCATTTGGAGACCATTTCGGATCTCTAAAGAAACCTGTACCATCCGTTATCTTCTCTAAAGATTTCGTTTCAAGGTCCATGATGAAAATATCGGAAAAAAGTTCATCATCACTTCTTTCTGCATCCCCGCTTATGTATGCAATATGCTGACCGTCTGGGGACCATGCATTCGGATGATGATCAATATTGTTTTCCGTTAGCACAGTGGATTCTCCCTTAAAAATTTCCACTACAACCAGCTGCTGATATAACTGATCAAAATAGCCTCTCCCATCCCATTTATACTTAATCCGGTCATACCTATTAACTTCTTTGGATAGATCATTTTCCTTAACCGTATTAAGGTTTTCGCCCTCCTTTAACCCGGTAGAAAGCAGCAACTTGGTGGAGCAAGGAGACCAAATAGGCTTTGATACACCGTTAACGAAATGGGTGAGCTGTTGTGCTTCCCCACCAATGCTCCCAATAATGTGGACTTGTTTTTTACCTGATCTATCTGATATAAAGGCGATATGCTTGCCGTCGGGGGACCAGGCTGGTGATGTATCACGATTATCCCCAAACGTCCATTGCTTTGTTTCATTCGTAATCAGGCTGAACATAAACAGATTGGAAATGTATTTTTCCGATTTTTCATCAATTCTAGTTTGGACATAAACCGCCATGCTGCCATCCGGTGATAGCTTTGGATCGGTCACTGATTTCAAGTGAAATAAGTCTCTTGCTGTTATACCTATTTTGTACATCCTTTTCACCCTTTCATTTCTCATAGTTATGTATTTCGCTAAAGAGAAATATAAATCCTTTAGTAAATGGTAAACGCGTAATGTTTATTTATCAAGGACGAAAGAAATGAAAAAAATCCGGCCTATTCATCAGGTCGGATTATCAGGATATAGAAAAAAACTTACAATTACTTATGCATGTGTCGTGTATGTGGGCGGTGCGGCGGTATTTGGAAATTATGTTCTTCCATCATTTTATAATGTTTTTCAAAATGTGAAACCATTTTATCGGCTTCTTCTTTCGAAAGCGCACCATATTCGACATATTTTTCGATCAATATCTTTTTGTCAGCGAGTATCTGCTTTTGGATCTTGGCGATTTCAGATTTTTGAGCTTCGGTGAATTGTACACTTTCCGTTTTTGCTTTGTTTTCCTCTGCAGCCGGGTGATTCAGGTTGACTAAGAATAGGGAACAGGCTGTCAAACAGATGACTAAAAACTTTTTCATGAATGAACGACTCCTTCTTTTGTTTTTTTCTGCCTTATGAAGAACTGTAGAATCTTTAAAACCTGAAAGATTCTTCCTAATGGTGAAAGTTTTCAATATGGAAGATTCCTCATTTCCTTATTATCATTTACAGCATTTACAGTTTTATGTAAAAAATTTGGTAAGGTTTTGTTACAGAAAGATATGGGTAATTTAAATGTAAGCAGAAAAATTTGATGTAACTTCTTATTAATAAAAATCTTTTAAAGAAGGGAAGAAAGGGGGATTATCATGATATGGACAATTATTGGTTTAATAATATTATTATGGGTTCTTGGTTTAGTCTTTAAAGTGGCTGCAGGCTTTATACATATCTTGCTTATCATCGCGGTCATTCTCATTTTGGTTAAAGTTTTTAAGGGAAGGAATCGAATGTAGATATGAATCGAAGGCTAACGTGGAAAAGTTTATAAATACCAATGTAAGGGCGGCCTGGTGAACAGGTCGCCTTTTAATTTTCAATTAGTCTGTCAATCATATGGCAGTGGCTGTCCCAACAGCCTCTTATGAATCCAAATCGCTGCTTGGGTCCCATCCCCCATCGAAATTGTGACTTGTTCGGAATGGGCAACGAGGTCGCCGCCTGCCCAGACTCCTTTAATATTCGTTTCTTTAGTCCGGGGATGAATCACGACATGATTGTTTTCATTGACTTGCACACCTAATTGTAAGGCTAGGTCATTATTAAGTTTGTTCCCTTTAAACGCCGTGAATGCCTTTTCAGCTTCGATAATTTTACCAGATACTAATTGTATGGCCTTTAACTGCTGTTTGGCATCAACATGAACCTCACAAACTTCCTCTTCGATTACGGGAATCTGATTTTCCTTTAACTTTTCCCTATACACATCATCAATTTTTGATTTCAAATGATTTACGTAAATGATATCTTTTGACCAATATAATAGAGTAAGCGCCATGCCTGCACCCGCATTTCCGCCTCCAAGGACAACAGTTTGCTTATCCATAATCTCATACCCATCACAGTCAGGGCATATATATGTGGATGTCCCAAGGGTTGGATAGATGTTTTTGATTGGAGGAATATTATCGGTAATGCCTGTACCAAGAAAAATCATTTTTGCTTGATATTCCCTGTCATTTTTTGTTTGGATAAAGAACTTGTCCTGCTTTTTTTCAAGAGATGTCACTGTATCATCCAAGAATTCGACACCGAATTTTTCAGCGTGCTGTCTGCCAAGCGTCCTTAATTGTTTGCCGCTTACCCCATCCGGCCATCCAAGAATGTTATGGTAAGCCTTGGCAATGGAAGAGCGACCTTGAGCAGAATCAATGACGATAATATCATGTTTATATCTTCCGAGCTGGATGGCTGCCTGAATACCGGCTATACCTCCACCAATAATAATGCAATCTGCTTGTTTCATGAATTCACCGCCCATAAATTTGGAATAAACCTAGTGTTATTCTATCTGTAAAAAATATACCACTAGTCGCTGGCGCTTAAACAAAAAAGGAGGAAGTCCGCTGCTGGCAGACCTTCCTCCCTTTCTTTAATGCTTATATCATTGATTCTGTATTGGCTCGAGCCATTCTTGTGCCCAATTTTGAATTTCCTTCATTACCGGTGCAAGAGCCTTGCCTTTTTCAGTTAAAGAATATTCAATCCTGACCGGTGTCTCAGGATATACGTCCCTTTTAACAATACCTTCAATTTCCAAGTCTTTTAAACGTTCAGAAAGAATCCTGCCGCTTATCGGGAATGCAGATTCAATATTACAAAACCGTTGAGGGCCATTAAGTAATTGATTGACAATCAATCCAGTCCAGCGTTTACTCAAGATTTGCATTCCTTTTTCAAATCGTGGACAAAGTGTCGTATTATTCATCATATCACCTCATTATTAATATATTATAATGCATTTACCTCATATGTAACAACTTTACCGATAATTATTTAGTTACTAGAGATGTTATAGTATAAGAAATTTATGAGCTTACTTTTAGTATCATGAAAAGTATCCGCCTCGGAATTGCCACATTTTTTTAAAAATGCGCTTAAAAAAATTGTGTTCTTTAGAGATAACATGAAAAATATGTTATTTTAATATTGAAGTTAAAGTTTTGCAATGGAAGGATCCGTGGGAAAGATGAGTGATTTACTGCAAGAGGCCGTATCCTTTATCAGGACAAGTTACCCGGAATTATTGAAAACTGAAGAGGACATAAATGGCAGGATCGAACAAATTAAAAAGGAAATAAATGAAACAGGCATATATGAACATACAAATGAAGAATTGGTTTATGGTGCTAAATTAGCTTGGCGTAATAGCAATCGATGCATTGGGCGCTTTTTTTGGGAGTCGCTGAGGGTGATTGATAAAAGGATGATTCAAAGCGAAGAAGAAATTGTATCGGCTCTCTTTGATCATATCGAATATGCTACGAATAATGGGAGCATCAGACCTGTGATTACAATTTTCAAACAGAAAGATCGTAATCGAAAAGTGGAGATTTGGAATCATCAGCTTATTCGGTATGCAGGATATGAGACGGAACATGGCGTAATCGGCGATTCAAGTTCAATAGAGTTCACCAAGCAATGTATGGCATTAGGATGGGAAGGGAAATTCGGACCTTTCGATATTTTACCCATTGTAGTCCAATTGGACGGAAAAACCCCTAGTTTTCATGATATACCTGAATGCCTCGTTAAAGAAGTTCAAATCACCCACCCTGAACTGACATGGTTCAAAGATCTTCAAATCAAATGGTATGCAGTTCCAATCATATCTGGTATGAGGCTGGAAATTGGCGGTATTACTTATTCAGCTGCACCATTTAATGGGTGGTACATGGGAACGGAAATCGGTGCCAGGAACCTTGCTGATGAAGAACGCTACAATATGTTACCGGCAATCGGGGAGAGGATGGGCTTGGATATTAAACGTGATTCGAGTTTATGGAAAGATCGAGCCCTTATCGAACTGAATGAAGCAGTCCTTCATTCGTATAAAAAACACGGAGTCAGCATTGTTGATCACCATACAGCAGCTAAACAATTCAAGAAATTCGAAGAAAAAGAACTCTCTTGTGACCGGAAAGTAACGGGGGACTGGACCTGGTTAATTCCACCGGTGTCTCCAGCCACAACACACGTTTTTCATAAGCCATATAACAATGAAATAATGAAACCTAATTTCTTATATCAAATTCCTCCATATAAATAAAGGTTTATAATAACTGGCGTAGGGTATATATATAGCAAGCCAATAAATAAGGGGGAAGGTAATGATGGCATTAGGAAGAAACGTGGTATTACTAGGAGTCGGAGTTGCCGGAGTCTCATTTTTATCGAATAAAACGAACAGAGGTAAAGTGAAGGACATATGGTCCAATGCTAAAGCAAAAACAGTAGGCTTTTGGAATAGGACGGCTTCAGAGCTGGATCCTGTAATTGAAAAGGCAGGTCACCCTGATCCATATGATCATGACGATAATAAAATGGTAGATGAAGGCGCCATGTATGGTGTTCACTATTATAATAATGTTAAGCATGGATAAAGTAATCAGACTCGCTTGGGGATACCCAAGCGTTTTTTTTTTTATATAATTTTCAAATGAAAAAATCAGATAATTGCGAATTCGGAATAGGGATTCATGGTATTAAATTCTTTATTGTGCTTTAAATGAATAAGGATTAAGATTAAAGAATCGAAAGGAAGTGGATACGAGTGAGCAGCAGTTCTTATGATCCTGAACCCAGAAAGAAAGAGGAAGCCAATATGATGCTAGAAGTCGAGACTGTTATTCTCCCTGAGTATCTGCTCGAAGAAGGTAAATAAGGCTTTCTCTATAGAAGAGGAGGTCAAGAAATGATTGAAATCTACAAGACGGATGAAAACCGTCACCTAAACAATATCGAGGACATGACAAGAGGTTCCTGGGTGAACATTGTTGCGCCCACAGAAGCTGAAATAGATTATATATGCACGACTTTGAATTTACCGATTAATTTCATGAAAGATCCGCTGGATGATGAGGAAAGGCCTCGAATCGAAAAAGAGGATGATAATGTTTTAATTATTGTCGACTTCCCATATTTGACCAGGGACGAAGCCGACTTACCGATCTTTGAAACGATTCCCATAGGTATGATCTTTACCAAAGACTGTTTCATTACGGTATCTTTGAAAGAAACACCGATATTGGCGAATTTCAAAAACAATAAGATCAAAGGATTTTTCACCAATAAGAAAACAAGGTTTGCCTTACAATTATTATTTGAGATTTCATCCTATTATTTACGTTACCTGAAACAGATTAACAAGATGACTAATGAAGCAGAACGTGAATTGCATCAGTCCATGAAAAATAAAGAATTATACACTTTCCTTGCTTTGGAAAAAAGCCTGGTTTATTTTACAACATCATTGAAATCCAATCGCGTAGTGCTTGATAAGATCCTCCGTTTTAATTATTTGAAAATGTATGAAGAAGATAAAGAATTACTTGAGGATGTAATCATCGAAAATGCTCAGGCAATCGAAATGGCAGAAGTGTATCTATCCATTCTTAGCGGTATGATGGATGCATTCGCTTCGATCATTTCCAATAATGTCAATAATGCCATGAAGTTTCTAACCTCAGTGACCATTATTTTAACGCTGCCGACGATGGTAGCAAGTTTTTACGGAATGAATGTGGAACTGCCATTTGAACATAATCGGTTTGCTTTCATATTTACATTATTAATTGCCATCACATTGGCGGGCACGACGGCATTCATTTTTTGGAAGAAAAAATATTTTTAAGATAAACCGGCTTATTAAGCCGGTTTTGTTTTATTCTTCAAAAAAATCAGCAAATCCTTCACTGTTAATCCGATCGTTATAAGGGTTCTCATCCTTTACATTCTTTGCATCCAAATTTGTTTTAATCACTAAACGGGGACTCTGTGATGCTTCTCTGATGATACGGTCGTTCAACTCTTTAAAATCCGGTACATTCTTATTGCCGGGTCTGTTTGGTTCCAATAAAACCACCTCCATTAGTATCTTTACAATAAATGATGGGGTGTATTCATGAATATTCTTAGGTTTGGGAAGTATAAAGGACTGAGGAGGAGATCATGATGACCAAATGGAACGAGCAAGCAGCTCTCAATAATAATTTAAGGGCAAGTGATTTAAACCCAGATGGAGCCGATAAAGCAAAAATGGATTCAAAAACAATTGATGGAGATCAATTGAATGATCTAAAGATCCAAAGGGAAATCAGAAAGCAAAATATATAAGAGAAGTCCCTGATCGTCAAAGTAAAACAGCACAGGATCATGCAGAGGAAAACGCTTGGCGGTTAACCAAGCGTTTTTTTTTGCGTATTCCATAGTGGTTTAGGATTCTCTTTTATCATGTACGCTTTTGCTTTTTATGAGAAGAGGGTTGAGTAAAGGACCCGGTTTCTTTCGTAGTGGTACCTTGCCCCTCTACCTGAGAAGAACCTAAACGAGTTTGTGAAGCATCTTTCTTGTTTTTTCCATTCATGTTTATCACCTCGATATTACTTTCCCTATTTCCTTTGCATCCTATACATATATTGAAGGTGAAAAGGACAGGTTAGAAGGTAGAGGAGGTGTGTGTTGATGTCAAGAATCGGTGTTGAAGAATCATTAACGAATATTCAGGAAGTACTTCGTGAAAAAGGTTTTGATGTTGTGGAGATTAAACAAGAAGCTGACGCAAAAAACGTGGATTGTTGTGTGGTAACAGGTTTGGAAAGTAATATTATGGGTATAAGCGATACTTCATTAAAAGCGTCTATCATTGAGGCAAATGGTTTAACGGCTGATGAAGTGTGCCGCGAGGTTGAAAATAAAGTGAACGCCATTCAATAGTTCAAAAAGTGCCTAAACCGATATAGGGTTAGGCACTTTTTCTGTTCGGGGTTACTATGCTATGGAAATTGTCGCAATCAATTCCACCGCTACATTACCTTTGATCGCTTTAGAAATCATACATGAAGTTTCAGCTTTTTCAGCAAGTTTCCTCGCTTTTTCAACCACTTTTTCAGAAGTACCCGATACTAATATGAGTGCAGGGCGATGGATGATTTTCTTGTAGGTGAATACACCATTTGTAACATCCACTAACGCTTCCGATTGCATGGTCAAGCTCACCTTTTCTATATGGGCTCGCTCTAACATGGCAGCAAAGGTAATGATATAGCAGGTCGATGCCGCCCCAAGCAGCATTTCATCGGGATTAGTGCCGATCCCTGGTCCCTCCATATCAGTAGGAATACTTATCTGTGTTTGAAGATTCCCTGAATGAATCGTGCCGATATCATTTCTGCCGCCGGGCCATTCCGCGGTTAAATGAAAGTGATGTATCGTCATTTTTTCAACCTCCTTACTATTCTATAGTGTAAACGATTAAACAGGTTAAGTATCCGATTTTGCTCACTCAGTCGAATAATCCAGCAATCGTACGAATTAAGTTTTGAAACGGCCGAATAATTCGCCAGAAGGCCGAAAAAAGTGTGGAACCGGTCGAATAATCCGCCAAACGGCGTGAAAAAGTAGCTAATCGAACAAATAATCTACCGCTAGGCAGAATTAGTTCCCGTTAGGGCAAAATTTCCACCAGCCGACCGAAGCATTCGAACGGAAAGGTATTATTGATATAAAGGATACATGTTGTTGAAACAAAAGGCAGAGGCATTAGGCTATTTTAAGCACAATATTGGATAGGCTTTTCTATAATGATATAGACGGTTTTATATAAATAATACTTCATTAAGGAAGGGCTGAAAAGTTGACTACATTGAGTAATATGTTCGATTTGACTAATAAAACGGCTATCATTACCGGCGGCGGCAGAGGACTGGGCAAACAGATCGCCATGGCGTTGGGGGAGGCTGGTGCAAATATAGTCATTGCTTCACGAAATCTTCCTGTATGTAAGGAGGTTTGTGAAGACTTGCAAGCGATGGGTGTTAATGCCGTTGCCTTTGAATGTGATATCACGGATGAGAGTGCCATTGACCATGTCGTCCAGGAAACGGTTGCTCAATTCGGCACGATTGATATTCTTGTCAATAATAGCGGTACGTCCTGGTCAGGTCCGCTTTTGGATCTTCCCAAGGATAAGTGGGAAAAAGTATTGAATGTTAATGTTACAGGTACATTCCTGTTTTCACAGGCTGTAGCGAGGGTCATGAAGCAGCAAAATTCCGGAAAAATAATAAATATTGCATCGGTAACTGGTCTTGGCGGGACATTTCCTGAGTTATTGGATACGATCGCTTATAACACCAGTAAGGGTGCCGTCATTACAATGACCAAGGATTTAGGAGTTAAACTTGCTAGATACGGCATCCAAGTCAATGCAATTGCACCTGGATTTTTCCCGACTAAAATCACAAAGGAAATTCTTGGAAAGTCTAACTATGACATATTAGGTAAGACTCCGGCTGGCAGATTTGGCGATGAAGATGATTTAAAGGGTGCCGCCGTATTTTTAGCCTCAAAGGCTTCTGACTATATGGTTGGCCATGTTTTGATCATTGACGGTGGAATATCGGCATTAGTGTAAACGGAAGAGAAAGGAAGGAAGAAATATATGGCGGGAAAATCAAATTTTTATAAAGGGCTTAAATTACTAGGCGCACAAAAAGAGCAACAGCTTAATGGTAAAATTCAGAATTTGCTAAATAATCGTGAGTTAATAGAAGCAATAAGCGACAATGCCCAAATGCAGATTCCAAGAATAAATAGAATGCAGGAAGCCTCAGAAAGAATGTCCATCATCATGAATTCCCCAACAAAAAAAGATGTGGTGAGTGTAGCGAAATTAGTCATCCAGCTCGAAGAAAAAATTGATAGGTTAGAAGAGCTGGTCTCTATACTTGTTGAGGATAGGGGAGGGAACGTCAGAGGTAATTCTTCAGTTCGTAATAAACGCAATGCTTTTTCATCGGGCAGTAAGAAAAAGAAGTCAAGTTGGGAATCCAATGAAATGGATGGGCGTAAAAAAAGGATATCGGATTTTATAAATAACTCCTTATTGTCAAGCTCACAGTTACCTGAGTTCGATTCACTTGGACAGGGGAATTCAAATGTCTAAGCGGAAAGTGCCGAAAAATCAATCCGAATCCATAAATAAATGGAAACATTTTATGGATATTCCCAATCAGCCAATGCCTGAAATGGGACTGACGCCGAAAATAGCGGTGTGGAAAAAAAACAAATCAACGCTTTGGTATTATCCATCAGCACAAAAAAAATATGATGTGCCGGTTTTTCTTATATATTCACTAATCAATACTCCTTTGATTCTTGATTTGTCCCCCGGGAATAGTTTAATAGAATCTTTTGTAAATGAAGGTTTTGATGTGTATTTGCTTGATTTTGGAAGTCCGGGCTTTGAAGATGGTGAAATATCGATCGAAGATTATATCGTCGATTATATTCAAAAAGGAGTACAGCGTGCATTACGCCACTCTGGAGCATCAGAAATTACAGTCATGGGGTTTTGCCTCGGCGGTACAATAGCCGCAATATATGCTGCCATTGCAGACGAGCCAATCAAGAATTTGATCCTCTCCGTTACACCGGTAGATTTCAGTGCCTCAGAATTTTTTGATCAATGGCAGGAAGCGTTAAAGGAAGGTACCGCGGATTTTAACGATACGATTGATATTTATCAAACGATCCCAGCCAGTGCAGTTAAATATGGAATCCGGTTAATTACATCTCCTATCTATATATCACCCTATTTATCTTTATTGAATCAAGCGGATGATGATGAGTACGTTCAAAATTGGCGCCGCTTCAATGCTTGGGCCAATGGGCATGTACCATTATCCGGAGCAGCCGCAAAACAAATAACCAAAGACCTTTTGATAAAAAATAGCTTGGTTAATGGAGGATTTAAGGTAAGGGGAAAAAAAGCTAAGCTTTCGAAAATTGATGCTAGTGTCTTGGTAATAGCGAGTAAGTATGATCGATTGGTCCCGCAGGAAATGATTTATCCGGTAATGAAGCATTTAACATGTAAGGATAAGACATATAGCCTAATAAAAAGTGGACATGCTGCTAAACAATATTCCGGTGTACTCCCATATTATTTGAAAGAATGGCTACCAGGACGTTCTTCACCAATTCAATAGGTTACTAGGGGGATGTGAAATGTACATGTTGAACGCCAGTGAGGATATCAAAATCATGCCGGTTGTAGAGTATATAGGTTTTGCATAATTGATATTTTCAAAATTCTTTGCAACATTTCCGGATTACTAAAGAGAAATAAATGAAAGGGCTGGCTCGTTATTTAGAACCAGCCCTATTGTATCATTGATAATATTTCACACGTTCTTCAAGTGGTGAGAAGTCTTTATCGCCAGGCTCTGCAGTGGGTTTTCCAAAGGGCATTTGTGCGATGAGTTTCCAATCACGTGATATATCCCATGTCTTTCTCACTTCGTCATCGATTAAAGGATTATAATGCTGAAGACTTGCCCCAAACCCTTCAATTTCCAAGGAAGTCCATACGACAAATTGTAAAATGGCAGACGATTGGTTCGACCAAATCGGAAAGTTTTCGGCATACGTTTTGAATTGTTCTTGAAGCCTATCTATAATGGCCTGGTCCTCAAAGAATAAAACCGTACCATAACCATTTATAAATGACTTCATTTTTTCTTCAGTTTTTTCAAAATCTTTGTCACCGACTGCTTTTCTTAATGTTTTTTTCGTTATATCCCATAATTGGTCGTGGCTTTGACCAGTTAAAACAATCACTCTTGCACTTTGGGAGTTGAAAGCGGAAGGGGAATATTGAACGGCATGATCGATAACTTCTTTAATCCTTTTATTAGGAACAACACGTTCCTTGCTAAGGGAATAATAAGAGCGTCTATCTTCAATTGCGCTAAAAAAATCTTTAACCATATATCACACCTCCATTCTTTATACCGATTTATTTTGACCTGATTTTAATATTTTATAATAAGTGAATACGGGTGAAATTATTTGAATGAAAATGGTTGACAAATTTATCACTGTCGTTTATCTTTAAATCAAGATATTTGCATTAAAAGTATTGCGCAGGTTAAATACTTTGAATTCGAGATATTATTTACGGATTAATTAATCACCGTAAGGGGAGATTTATAAAGATAGGAGTGGTACGGATGGAATTAAAAGGATTACATCATGTCTCGGCGATAACAGCTAAAGCGGGAAATAACTTTGAATTCTACACAAAAGTCTTAGGGATGCGATTAATCAAAAAAACGGTGAATCAAGATGATGTTCGTGTGTATCACTTATTTTATGGAGATCAAATTGGTTCACCGGGTACGGAATTGACGTTTTTTGAAATTCCCAATGCTGCCCGCACTCATGAGGGAAACAATAGCATTTCAGAAATTTCTTTAAGGGTGAGGGATGATGAAGCGCTAGGATATTGGAAAAAACGGTTTGTGGAATTCAATGTTGAACATGATGAAATATCGAGCCGTTTTGAAAGGAAGGTGCTTTCTTTTAAAGATCCTGAAGGGCAGAGGCTTCTTCTGGTTTCTGATCAGGATAATAACGGCGTTCAAGGAGGATTACCTTGGGATGGAAGCCCGGTACCGCAAGAGTTTTCCATCCTTGGATTAGGACCAGTAAAACTTACTGTACCCAATATTGAACAAACAGAAAGTGTTCTTACCGAGGTGTTGGGATTCAGGAAATTAGGCACATACCCATCCTCAATTAGGGGGCAAAACCCGATTGTCGTTTACGAGACAGGTGAGGGAGGAACAGGAGCGGAACTTCATATTGAAGAAAGGAATGACATACCTCGGGAAAGGTTGGGGAGGGGTGGAGTACACCATGTTGCCTTCCGGGTGGATAATGAAGAAGAATTGAGAAAATGGATAGAGAAAATTAGTGAATCGAAATTCGTGAACTCGGGATATGTGGATCGCTTTTATTTTCGTTCACTCTATTTTAGGGAGCCGAATGGCATATTATTTGAACTAGCTACTGATGGACCTGGTTTTGCAGTGGATGAAGCAGAGCAGCACCTAGGTGAGAACCTTGCCCTGCCACCTTTTTTAGAATCGAAAAGAAAGGATATTGAATCGAATTTAAAACCATTGAATACAAAATCAACAAATTAATCAACGGGAAAGGAAGTAATCGGCATGCAAAAGCAAAATGCTGGAATACATCATATAACCGCAATTGTAGGCAATCCTCAAGAGAATGTGGATTTTTATGCTGGAGTATTGGGAATGCGTATGGTGAAGAAAACCGTTAATTTTGATGATCCAGGCACCTATCATTTATATTTCGGAGATGAATCAGGTTCACCGGGCTCTATCATCACTTTCTTTCCTTGGCCTGAAGCATACCGAGGGACAATTGGCTCTGGACAAGTGGGGATTACAACATATGCCGTTCCGGAAGGGTCAATGGGCTTCTGGGAAATGCGTTTGGGTAAATTTAACATAGACTTTGAAAAGGTTTCACGTTTCGGTGAGGAATATCTGGAATTTCAAGACCCGCATGGTTTGAAACTTGAACTGGTTGAGCGTAAAGAAGGTAAAAATAGCGAGTGGTCATTCGGCGGTGTACCAGCTGATAAGGCGGTCAAGGGATTCGGTGGTGCTGTATTATTGACCTCAAAACCGATCAAAACGATGGAACTATTAGAGGAAGTGATGGGCCTGCAAAAGATTGGGGAAGAGGGCGATTTCATCCGCTTCAAATCCACATCGGATATCGGAAATTTGATAGATGTTAAAAAAACGGTTTTGCCAAGTGGGAAAATCGGAGTGGGAACTGTCCATCACATTGCATGGCGTGCAAGCGATAATGAAGATCATAAAGAATGGAGGGAGCATATCGCAAGCCATGGCTATGGCGTGACACCCTTTAAAGACCGTCAATACTTCGATGCCATTTATTTTCGGGAAGATGGTGGCATACTCTTTGAAGTTGCCACAGATCCACCTGGCTTTGCTCATGATGAAACGAAGGAAACGATGGGTCGTAAATTAATGCTGCCGCCATGGCTGGAAGAAAAAAGGGAGATCATGGAGAAAACGTTACTGCCGGCAGTGCCGAGAGTACTAGAGGAGGATAAATGATGAAGCATATTTTTCAACAAGGAAGTAATCCGGAAGCACCCTTACTTTTGCTTTTACATGGCACTGGAGGAACGGAAACAGATCTCTTGCCGTTAGCGGAAATGGTTTCACCGGGTTCATCCGTATTGAGCGTACGGGGAAATGTACTTGAAAACGGAATGCCTCGTTATTTCCGCCGTTTAGCTGAAGGGGTTTTTGATGAAGAAGATTTGATCTTCCGTACGAAGGAGCTTTATGACTTCTTGGAATTAGCGTCCGGCCAATATGACTTCGATCGTGACAGAGTGGTAGCATTAGGTTATTCTAATGGTGCAAATATAGCCGCAAGTTTGATGTTCCATTTCGAAGGGGCACTAAAGGGAGCGATACTTCATCATCCAATGGTGCCGAGACGTGGGATTGCTTTGCCGACCCTTTCGGATATACCTGTATTTATTGCTGCAGGTAAAAACGATCCGATTTGCCCCGCAGAAGAAACTGATGAACTTAATCAACTTTTACTGCAAGCTGGTGCTAGGGTGGATGTTCACTGGGAAAATTACGGTCATCAGTTAACACGTTCAGAGGTCGAGGCAGCAGGTTCATGGTTTTATAAGAAATTTATATAAGAATGAAAGAGGGAATGAAGATGATTTCAGTTAATCCTGAAAGTCTGACTGAACGGGAAAATTATAAGTTTTTGACTGGAAGCATTATACCGAGACCTATAGCCCTGGTTATTACACAATCCGAAACCGGTACGATCAATATAGCGCCGTTCAGCTTTTTCAACATAGTCAGTTCCAATCCTCCGATGATTTCCATTTCTGTTCAACGGAAAGAAGGAGTTTCAAAGGACACTGCCCGAAATGCAATTCAAACAGGTGAGTTCGTTGTTCATATCACTGATGAAAATAATGTTGCTGATGCAAATCGAACGGCCAAGGAACTCCCATCTGACGAAAGTGAATTGGGTCTTACCAATTTCACGCCGGCTGTTAGTGATAAGGTATCCGTACCTGGATTGCAAGAAGCGAAAGTACGCTTTGAATGTACATTAGAGCATGCGATACCATTGGCAGGTTCCAAGAATAAACCTGGTTGTGATTTATTAATAGGGAAAATAGTCTGCTATCATATAGAGCAGGATATTTACCATAATGGCCGAATTGACCAGAATGGGCTAAAACCTGTAGCAAGATTAGCAGGTCATACTTATACAAAACTAGGGGAATTATTTGAACTAGAACGTCCTTAAGGGAAAGAAAGAAAAAATGGCGTCATCTTTTAAGATGTCGTCATTTTTTTAAACCAAAATTATCCCGGTTAGCTTTATCTTCAATTTTAATACGGTGAGCGACAGTTCCAAAAAATAGAAATCATCTCATTTGAATGACGGAAGTGCCATGATTATTAGTATTTTAAAGAAAGTCTTTACAAACGAAACAAAACTTGACAAATTTTTCATAGATTGATA
Organism: Peribacillus simplex NBRC 15720 = DSM 1321; assembly: GCF_002243645.1. Lineage (NCBI taxonomy): Bacteria > Bacillati > Bacillota > Bacilli > Caryophanales > Bacillaceae > Peribacillus > Peribacillus simplex. The sequence continues at coordinate 5,114,467 of NZ_CP017704.1, forward strand.
AAGTTATAAAAAAATAATTTCTTATCCAGAGAGGTGGAGGGACTGGCCCTATGAAACCTCAGCAACAGGTCTAAAAAGACACTGTGCTAATTCCAGGGGGTGAAACCTTGATAGATAAGACCGTACGTGTTTATTTGTCAGTAACGCACTCTTTTTTTAGAGTGCGTTTTCGTTTTTTCTGGATGCAAGATTAAGGAGAGTAAGAATGGAGAATAAAAGGAAGCATGATTTTCAAAGGCAAATGCAAGCACGGCATATAATAATGCTATCGCTTGGCGGGGTGATTGGAACTGGTTTATTCTTAAGTTCGGGTTATACGATTCACCAGGCTGGCCCGTTTGGCACCATCCTTTCGTATCTGATTGGAGCATTAGTGGTTTATCTAGTCATGCTATGTCTAGGTGAACTGGCAGTACATATGCCCGAGACAGGTGCGTTTCATAGCTACGCAGCCAAATACATCGGACCAGGGACAGGGTATACAGTAGCCTGGTTGTACTGGCTAACTTGGACTGTTGCACTAGGTTCGGAATTCACGGCTGCAGGATTGTTGATGCAGAGATGGTTTCCATCAATAAGTGTCTGGATATGGAGTGCTCTATTTGCCATTTTGGTCTTGGCATTAAATGTGTGGACCGTTAAGTTTTTCGCTGAATCCGAATTCTGGTTTGCGTCTATAAAGGTATTTGCTATTGTGATATTTATTATTCTGGGAGCTGCGGCAATGGTAGGATTTGTTCCATTAATTAATTCACAATCAGCTCCGTTATTTTCCAATTTTACAAGTGCAGGTTTATTTCCGAATGGTGCTTTTGCCATTCTAATGACGATGCTCGCAGTGAATTTCGCATTTTCTGGAACTGAATTAATCGGAATTGCAGCTGGAGAAACTGTGAATCCAGAAAAAACGATACCAAAGGCAATCCGTATGACATTATGGAGATTGATTATCTTTTTTGTAGGAACCATCGTTGTATTATCCGCATTATTGCCTTTTTCGGATGCAAGTGTATTAGAGAGCCCCTTTGTTACAGTTCTGGAACGGATCGGAGTGCCATATGCAGCGGATATTATGAACTTTGTTATATTAACAGCCATTTTGTCTGCTGCAAACTCAGGACTATATGCCTCATCCAGAATGCTTTGGTCACTTGCAGATAAGAAAACTATATCACCAATATTTGCAAAATTGACAAAACGGGGTGTTCCGGTAAATGCAGTCATTTTCAGTATGTTGGGCGGTGGTTTAGCCCTTTTCTCGAGTATTATTGCACCGGATACTGTATACATAGTGCTTGTATCCATTTCTGGACTAGCCGTGGTTGTAGTTTGGATGAGTATTAGCGCGTCACAGTTTCTATTTCGCAGACGATTTATAAAAGATGGAAATTCAGTAAATGATTTGACTTATCATACACCATTATATCCACTCGTACCAATCGTTTCTTTTATGCTATGTCTTGCTTCTTGCATAGGAATTGCATTTGATCCTACACAACGAATTGCACTATATTGTGGCATACCTTTTATTTTGTTTTGCTATGGAAGTTATTATCTGACACAAACTATAAAGAAAAGAGGAGTAGATCATGAAGAATAAAATGAACCCAATTGACGCAATTTTACGAGATCATTCAGTTATGATTTTGGATGGAGCTTTAGCTACAGAGCTTGAAGGGCATGGGTGTGATTTGGACGATCCCCTGTGGTCTGCACGTGTATTGCTTGAAAATCCAGAAGTGATTTATCAGGTTCACTCTGACTACTTTCGTGCTGGTGCTGACTGTGCGATAACGGCAAGCTACCAAGCAACAGTTGAAGGTTTCGCCCTCAGAGGAATACAAGAAAAAGAGGCTTTGGAGCTAATCCGGAAAACGGTTTTACTAGCAAGAAAAGCAAGAGATGAATTTTGGAAGGAAGAATATCAAACGATTAGACCTAAACCATTGGTTGCTGCATCAGTTGGACCTTATGGGGCTTATCTTGCAGATGGTTCAGAGTATGTAGGAAACTATGGTGTTTCAGATGAAACTTTAGCGGCATTTCATCGCTCACGAATATCAGCTTTGATTGAAGCAGGAGCTGACATTTTAGCATTTGAAACGATTCCTTCCCTGCAAGAAGCAAAAGTATTACATTCATTATTGAAAGATTATCCAGAAGTCTATGCTTGGCTATCCTTTTCGTTGAAAAATGAAAAAGCGATAAGTGACGGTACCTTGCTGGAGGAGTGTGCGAGATTGTTAGGGGACTGTGAGCAAATTGCAGCAATTGGCATCAACTGTGCGCCTGTATCAGGTATCACGGAAGCCATACAGGTGTTGCGTGCAAACACACATAAACCAATAATTGTTTATCCAAATTCTGGTGAATCATACAATCCAGAAACTAAAACATGGCATGGTCAAGAATCATGTAACAGGCTCGACTTGAAATCTGAAGAATGGCACCATGCAGGGGCACGTTTAATTGGAGGATGTTGCAGAACGGCACCTCATCATATTGCAGACATTTCAAGAAAGTGGCGACCTTCCGTGGGAGTATCCTCCTAGCCTTATTTCTGTTATCACTCTGTTATAAGTTATGTAAGTAGTTGGGAAACCCTTAAATAAAAAGAACAGGAAGCGTCATAATCAGGCGGTTCCTGTTCTTTTTGAGCTCTTTATTCAGTTTTGAGTTATTTGAAAGGGTCGAATTGCTTATTAATTCTTGGCGCTCCAGAAATAAGTCGCTCGAGAACGGGAGTGAAGGATCGTTTTATGTTGATTCATATCTTTTATTTTTTTGTCACAAAGCAGACTAAAAAAGAATCCTGCTGAAAAAAAAGTAAAAAGAGAAATTAAATCATATTTTTTTCGTGCTTGGGAAAACTATACAAACAATGAATAGAAAGGAGAGAATGAGTTATGAGTCGTGGTAAAAATTTTAATCACAAAGAAAAAGGACATCCAGGAAATTTACCCAATAATAGAATTAGCGAAGAGAAGGAACACAGTCGCCAGTATGAACAGATTGAGGATATTGTCACACATGAAGCTTTCAAAAATCGGGAAAAAGAAGATGAGATGCCTTAATATATTGAGATGCAGTATATCTGTGGAGACATTATATTGAGCAATTTTCCATTCCTTTAAGGATTATTAAATTTCCGCATTCCAATATAAGAAGCGCATGAATTAAAGACATAACTTCCTCTTCATGTTGCTTCTTGTTTTTGGCTTAATTTTCATTTATATCCGGGGGAAACCATGAGTTTTGCTATGGTTTTTTCTTTCGTTGCAAATAAATTAAGAGGGAAAATCATCGGAGATTAAACTTAAATCAATCTTCCCTTGATGGAAATAGAAGTAAGCAATAGTGGAAAACAGAATAATGATGATGGATGACATTTAATAAGCCGACTTTCTTCTATAATAATTAATAAAACTGAAATTTCTAGTCTTGGGACAGAATTAGAATTCCCAAGGCTACTAAGACCAGTAAGTAAATATAACTACATATTCTCTTGTCATCCAGAAATAATTATGGGTATCGTCAAAAAGGGCGAACTTAACGATTATTCAATACCAGGCCGACTTATCCTAACTGTTTAAAAACACTGAAAATTTCCAGGTAAGTTAGCTTTTTAGATATAAATCATGCCAGGTAAAACGTGAAAATGAGGCTGCTGATGAAATAGCGCAATGTCTGCTATGTTTCGTTTTGTTTATCGCGATTTATTTCCACTTCTCGTTTAGCTCTAATAAAAGCGATAAATTGAATCGTTTCTTCTTCAGAAAGAGAGATTCCATCGACAGCTAGCTCCATATTTGGTAAATCCGTTAATTCCATGACTTGAGGTGACTCTGTGGAAATATCTTTAGGCAGAAAAGCTGGATAATCCACTCGACCTAGAATGTAATCGGTGGATGTATCATATAAGCCTGCTAATAATTTAATCGTCTCTAATGAAGGGCGGCGATGGCCCGATTCGTAACCTGCATAGGTACTCTTGGCGATTCCGAGTCTGTCAGCGGTATATTGCAAAGACCACCTTTTGGCCTTCCTTAATGTAGTCAATCTATTTAATATCATTATTATTACTCTCCTTTTATATAAATCCATTATAACATCATATTGAAATAAGTGTACGCGTAATGAATAACTTTAGCTTGATTTCACTCTGAAACATGACTATAATAACATGTGGTGTACGCGTAACATGTACATTTTCAACTAAAATATCCTTTTCTGAGATGATTAGAATGATTGTGAAACAGGAGGCTTTATAGGGGGTAGTATATTGGAGAACTTGAAGTCAAAAATGAAGAAGTTGATGTTGTTTACAACAGGTGGTACAATTGCATCGTTAGAAGGAGAAAATGGACTGGTTCCAGAGATGAAAGCTGACGAAATTTTAGGTCACCTACCGGGATTGGATTTACTATGTCAGATTGATAGTAAGCCTTTGATGAATATTGATAGTACAAATATGCAGCCGGAAGATTGGACAGAAATGGCACAATCCATCCATGAGCACTATCATGATTACGATGGCTTTGTGATTACCCATGGAACAGATACAATGGCTTACACTTCAGCTGCGCTCTCATATATGTTACAAGATTTAGGGAAACCAATTGTCATTACAGGTTCTCAAATCCCAATTGCCTTCAAAAAGACAGATGCCAAAAGAAATATCTCTGATGCGATTCGGTTTGCTTGTGAAGATATTGGAGGAGTATATGTTGTTTTTGATGGTAGAGTCATCCAGGGTACTAGGGCCATTAAATTGAGAACGAAAAGCTATGATTCGTTTGAAAGTATTAACTATCCTTATATTGCTTCCATATTCAAAGATAAAATTGAGTATCTAAAGCCAGTTCATTCACCAAAGAAAAAGGAAGCTAAGTTAGATGCTTCCCTATGTACTGATGTTGCTTTGGTTAAGCTGCATCCCGGTATTAAGCCTGAATTCTTTGATTTTCTGAAAAATCAATGTCGGGGAATCGTAATTGAAAGTTATGGAAGCGGCGGTATTCCATTTCAAGGAAGAAATATTTTAGAGAAATTGAATGAGTTGGTCGAATGTGGAATATCCGTAGTCATTACTACCCAATGTTTAGAAGAAGGGGAAGATATGGATATTTACGAAGTGGGACGAAAAGTAAACAAGAATGTCATCATTCGTTCCAGAAATATGAATACAGAAGCCATCGTTCCTAAGTTGATGTGGATATTAGCCAAGACACGGGATCCAAAAAAAGTGAAGGAAATGATGGAAACACCGATAGCAGAGGACATTACATTCTAGAACAAACAAAGGGGCAAGAGGAAATGTTGATAGAAGAGAGAACATACCGAATCGAGAAAGACTTTCTTGGGGAAAAGGAAATTCCGGCAGATGTTTATTACGGAATACAAACTCTACGCGCTGTAGAAAATTTTCCAATTACCGGTTACAAAGTCAATGAAGAAATGATTCGTGCACTAGCCATGATTAAAAAAGCAGCCGCTTTAGCAAATATGGATACCAAACGGTTATATGATGGTATTGGAAGCGCTATCGTCAAAGCTTCTGATGAAGTGATCGATGGAAAGTGGCATGAATATTTCATCGTTGACCCAATTCAAGGCGGCGCGGGTACATCGATGAATATGAACATTAATGAAATCGTTGCCAACCGAGCGTTAGAACTTATGGGACACAAAAAAGGTGATTATGTACATGTTAGTCCAAATAGCCATGTTAACATGTCGCAATCAACGAATGACGTATTTCCAACTGCCATTCATTTATCAACACTACGACTTTTGGAGCAATTGTTACAAACAATGACCAAGATGAGTACAGTTTTAAAGAATAAAGCCAAACAATTTGATCATGTTATCAAAATGGGACGGACACATCTTCAGGACGCAGTGCCAATTCGCCTCGGTCAAGAATTCGAGGCATACAGTCGCGTGTTGGATCGGGATATAAAACGAATCAGTCAATCACGTCAACATTTATATGAAGTGAATATGGGAGCAACAGCAGTGGGAACGGGATTGAACGCAGATCCGCGTTACATTGAAAATGTTGTTAAATATTTAGCTGAAATCAGTAACTTGCCGCTTGTAGGAGCAGAACATTTAGTAGATGCAACCCAAAATACGGATGCATATACTGAAGTGTCAGCTTCATTGAAAGTATGTATGATGAATATGTCTAAAATTGCTAATGATTTACGTTTGATGGCTTCAGGACCAAGAGCGGGATTAGGAGAAATCACACTTCCAGCTCGTCAACCAGGTTCATCGATCATGCCAGGAAAAGTAAATCCAGTAATGCCAGAATTAATTAATCAAGTCGCTTTCCAAGTGATAGGGAACGATAATACGATTTGCTTAGCATCAGAAGCAGGACAACTAGAGTTGAACGTAATGGAGCCAGTGCTTGTATTCAATTTATTGCAATCAATCAGCATTATGAACAATGCTTTCAATGTCTTTACAGATTATTGTTTAGAAGGCATTGAAGCTAATGAGCAGCATTTAAAAGATTATGTCGAACAAAGTGTTGGAGTGATTACAGCAGTCAATCCGCACCTTGGGTACGAAGTGGTTTCACGTATTGCGCGTGAAGCGATATTAAAAGGCAAATCAGTTCGCGAACTTTGTTTACAATATGATGTGTTGACAGAAGAAGAATTGGATCTGATTCTAAATCCTTATGAGATGACAAAGCCCGGTATAGCGGGAGCTTCTCTTTTTGATCGACAATAACTAGTATATTAGTAGAAAGCATTAATCTATATGATTTTTGATGTAATGACTATGCCTTTAGGACCGTTGGTATAAAGGCATAGTCATTATTTATATACATTCTAATATGAAATTTTCCTCAAACATCCTTTAACTGCTTGTGGGATTAAAAAACTGAATATTCTGTTTTTAAATCGTCGAACTAATCATGGAGGGGTTTAACTATTATAGAAACCCCATCCCCCTTAGAATATATCTAGGGTGAATGGTAAAGCTTGAGCTCAATAATATGCCTGCATTAGCCCTTAAAGCATGAGTCTCCAAATCTCCACCATCGTTAACTTGTAATAATTAAACTATCTTCATAAGAAAACGCTGTCAAGATTTTTTTGTGCCCATACAAAGAAGGCAGCATTGCCATCAAGTTAACTAACCAATTCTTTTTAGGACCAGTTTTAATCAGGATAAATATTTAATTAAATGTGGCTCTTTTGAAATGGTTTAATCGGATTTAATATTTATTTAAAGGTTTTTTTCTGAATGAATGGTTGTGTCCAGAGTTCCAATGAATATTAATAGTAAAGGTAAAAACTAAATGGAGTGACATACGCAATTTTTCATCTTTTTTAAGATATTTAAAATAATGTAATTAGTCATTTCCAGGTGGAAAGGGAGGTAAACTTTGAAACAAGTGAATCGTTTTATCCAAAGCGTTACATTTTTAATGCTCGCATTTCTCATGTTTAGTGGGCAAGCTGCTTTTGCTTCATCAGATTCATTAACATCACAATCCACGCCAGATCTTTTGATTCGGCAGATCATGGGTTTAGCTTATGAATCCCAGCAAACCATTAACAGTGGCCCATTCTCTGTAGGTGATTCATTGAAGAAAGTGGAAAAAGCCTGGGGTGCACCGGAAGATTTAAGTACTGTTGCGGCCAATTATTGGTCCCATAATGTCCGATTCCTCTATGACGGATCAACAGGTAGAAAGACGATTACCGCCATTGATGATTTTGATCCGCAATTGCAAACCATTCAATTATCCATGTTGAAGGAATTGATTGGTGAACCTGTTAGTGAAGTGGAGCAAGAAGGAATGTACTATGTCACCTATACCGATTACGAAAATTATAAAGTAGTCTTCGTGTTTGAAAGCGCCTGGATTAACCCAGATCCAAGATTGAATATGTATACTGTTGAATTTGCGTCAGATTAATAAGTAACACGACAAAAAAGGATCGTCCCTTTATTGCGAGGGGCGATTCTTTGATGGTTGGAGATCTTGCATTAACCATAACTATATAAAGTCCTGAGCTGTTATTATATTTTCATGGTTTATTGAATATAAAACAGCACCACCGGGAGAATTTAATTAAGGATCTGATCTTACCGTTCTAATCTATATTGTTCAGCCATACATTAAAAAGATGTAAGTAGAATGATTAAGGGGGAACTGCTTTGTCAGAAGGCGTGCATAGTATCATTTTACCTGTTTCAATAAAAACAGTATGGGGATTTGTCAGTGTCATAGATCGTTGGGCACCTCTTGTCCCAGGATATATCAATCATGAGATGATAAATGAGGGGATACTTATTTGGGAGTTTAAAAGCGAATTGGGATTAATGAAGAAGAAAATTAAACTTGAAGTGAATATATTGGAATGGATGGAACCCGATAAGGTAACATTTAAACTAAAGGGAATAAATGAAAAATTTGATGGACATGGCTATTTTTTAGCAGAACAGTGCGGAATTGGGCAGACTAAAATGACTGGCTGTCTGGCGATTACGGCAAAAGGAGCCAAAGCCCCTATCGTCAATGCTTTGTTAAAAACCTACGTTCCCCAAATGACGATCGAGTTTTCTGAGGCAGTTGCACAAAGTCTCCTTGTACAAAAATAGAAATTACATAATGGAGATATCATTATTGGATATTGGCACTTGACAATTATACCTTAGTGGTATGTATTATAAATTGTAAGATTTTTATCAAGCCTTCATTTCAAACGAATGGGTTTTATGATGGATGTCTGGATAGGATTCATAAGTAATAGGCAGGGTAGGAGGCCTCACATGGAATATGATAAGCAAGTTAAAAATAGAGTGAAGCGAATTGAAGGACAGCTTCGTGGGATATTGAAAATGATGGAGGAAAACAAAGATTGCAGAGATGTAGTAACGCAGTTATCTGCGACTAGATCTGCAATCGATAGGACAATTGGAGTAATAGTAAGTTCCAATCTTGTAGAATGCGTCAGGGAGGCTAATGAATCCGGAGAAAAGAATCCCGAAGAGCTAGTGAAAGAAGCTGTGAATTTATTAGTAAAAAGCCGGTAAGCAATTATATTTTATTGTTATTGTTGAATTGAAATTTTTAAGACAATGATTATAAGACACCCTGACCAATCTGAGAATTTTTAGTGTTCAGGGGAGATGGATTTTTTTAAAATGGACCTCTACAGGAAGAGGTCCATTTTTGTGAATTCTCTGTTTTCATTTCTGATAAGCAAATCCTTTGATATAAAGAATTTGCATGGTATCCTTAAAGGGATAAAAATTGAGTGAGGGTATACTATGGAATTTACGCATGTTACATCGGTTTTGCTCGGCCTCGTCATCATTCTAAATATTTTATTTGCCACGATTGTCATATTTTTTGAAAGAAGGGAAGCGAGCACGACCTGGGCTTGGTTATTGGTGTTATATTTTCTGCCTGTAGTCGGTTTTATTTTATATCTCCTTTTTGGTACGAGTTTAAGACACGCCCACTTATTCCAATGGGAGGACAAGAAGAAAATCGGGATTGAAGAAATACTTGATAAACAGATGGAAGAGCTTTCAATGGATCATTTTCCTTTTCGAAATGCTTCTTCAAGTAATTACCGTGATTTGATTTATATGCATCTCCGGAACAATGATGCCGTGCTTACTGAAGATAATCAAGTCGATATTTTTACTGAAGGAAAAAATAAGTTTGACCAGCTTTTTAATGATATTGAAGCGGCCGAAAACCATATACATATACAATACTACATCATTCAAAGGGACGGACTGGGTAAACGATTCATTGAAGCTTTGACTAAAAAAGCGAATGAAGGCGTCAAAGTTCGGCTGCTTTATGACGAGCTGGGTTCTAGAGGGATGACTAAACGTTTCTTCAGGGAATTTAGGCAGGCTGGAGGAAGAGTGGAGGCATTCTTTCCATCCAAATTAAAATTTATAAACTTACGGCTGAATTTCCGTAACCATCGAAAGCTCGTCATCATAGATGGGAAAATAGGGTATGTTGGAGGCTTTAATGTTGGAGATGAGTATTTAGGGCTTAATCCAAAATTCGGTTTTTGGCGTGATACACACCTTCGAATAAAGGGGTCGGCTGTCAAAGCCATTCAAACCCGTTTTATCCTGGATTGGAATCAGGCATCAAAGCACCATGATATAACTTATCAGCCTCATTATTTCCCTATTGTAAAACCTCAAGGTAATATAGATATGCAAATAGTGACAAGTGGGCCGGATTCTGAATGGGAACAAATTAAAAATGGCTATATTAAATTAATTTCTTCAGCAAAGAAATCGATTCTCATTCAAACACCTTACTTTATACCGGATGCAAGTTTATTGGATGCACTCCGAATTGCCAGTTTATCAGGATTAGATGTGAAAATCATGATTCCCAATAAACCTGATCACCTTTTCGTTTATTGGGCAACAACTTTCAATGCAGGGCAGTTATTAAGAGCTGGAGCTAAGATATACATCTATGATAACGGCTTTATTCATGCGAAGATGATCGTGGTGGATGAAGAGGTCTCCTCGGTGGGAACAGCTAACATTGATGTCCGAAGTTTTAAATTGAACTTTGAAGTCAATGCCTTCATTTATGATGAAGGAATGGCCGAAACACTGACAAGGATTTTTTATAAGGATGTCGAAGTTTGCAGACAACTTACAATTGAAGATTTTGAAAAGCGTTCAAAATGGATTCGTTTTAAAGAGTCCATTGCAAGGCTGGTATCACCCATATTATAATTTTAAAAATAAGCGGACCAATACTATATGGGTCGAACAGACTGTAGACAAATTCGAAGAAAGCGAGTTTGACTGCAGTTTTTTTATTTGAAAAAGGTTCCAGTTGATTTCAGAAATCCGCTCCCTTTCCGCCGACTGTCTGCCAAACTCCTTGCCGTTAGCGTCTCCGGAGTCTCGGCTAGCCAGTTATTCGGCAGGAGTGTCACAAATTTCTTCAATCCAATGTGGGTTTCATAAAAAATTAAAAATCATAAAGTAAAACCTAGTCTTGTTTAATAATCATAGTTCGGGGTGAGGCCATTGCGACTCCGTTTTGGTACAATAGTTTATATACATAAAAGGGGGAAATGCCGTGAAAACGTTTATAATCACAGGAGCTTCAAAAGGTTTAGGTGCTGCCATCGCCAAAGGATGTTTACAGACGAGTGATCATTGCATTTTAGTTTCCCGTACAGCCCATCCTGAAATGCAGAGGATGGCTGACCGATCCGGGACGAAACTTACATTTATTTCGATGGACTTGAATGAAACTGAAAAGTTACCTTCCTTAGTCAATGAGATTCTTGCTGCTGTCGATGAAACAAGTGACATTTACTTCATTAATAATGCAGGTGTCATCGAACCGATAAAGCCGGTAGGAAACCTTGGTATGGTAAATTTGGAAACAAGCATGCGGGTGAATTTCATGGCACCCATTGTATTGGCTGATGAATTCGTTAAACAGACAAAGGACTGGAACAGAAAGAAGGTAATGGTCAACATATCTTCAGGTGCAGCAAAAAACCCTTATCATGGTTGGGCAGCCTATTGCAGTACTAAGGCGGGGCTAGAAATGTTCACACGGGTTGCAGGCTTGGAACAGGATAAAACATCTTTCCCTACGTCCCTCATATCTTTTTCACCAGGTGTAATGGATACGGAGATGCAAGGGACAATCCGGTCAGCAGACGAACGGGACTTTTCCGATCGAGAAAAATTTCATGAATATAAAGAGAAGGGCATGTTAAGAAGCCCCGAATTTGTGGCAGATAAACTTTTGCAGCTTCTTGAAGCGGAAGATTTGGAGAATGGGAAGTTCTACGATATTAAGAATTTACTTTGATGTATAGGAGTATGTGAAACGAAAAATCAACTGATGGCTTATAGCGTGGGGTTGTCTCTTTGGACAGCCTCTTTTTTTAGTTATCCTTTATACCATTTAAAATAACTTCTAAAAAACCAGGATATCATCATTAGGAAATGTGATAATTCGTTCTATCCAATTACCTAAATAACATAAACTTTTTTGGAGGGAGTTTGGAGGGTTTTGAATGACGATCATTATTGTGAAAAAAGGTGACAGTCTTTGGGAAATTGCCACGAAAAATAAAGTTGACCCATCGAAGATAATTGAAGTCAACGGATTGGAATCAACAGCTTTGGTTCCTGGCCTGGCATTGTATATACCTGATGAAAAAGCGGTGAATCGAAGGTACCTAATTAAAAGTCAGGATACCCTCACTAGAATTGGCAGTCGTTTTGGAACGAGTGCAGCGGCAATCATGGAGGCAAATCCAGGAATCGTTGCAAACTCGCTAATAGTAGGTACGGAACTTTTGATTCCGTCTTCTTACAAAAATCAATTGATTACGCTGGGGTTTGCCTTCCCGACTTCAGGTGGAGTAGTATTTGAAACACTTGAGGAGAATGGTGATAAATTATCCTATTTAGCCATCGTAGCTTATTCGTTTACAAGGGAAGGAAATGCATACGTTGATGGTGATGATCTCCCACTTATCGCGAAATGCGAGCAGACCGGGGTGAAGCCGCTACTGATGATCCGGAACTTTCAAGATGGTGATTTTGATGCTGATTTGGCGGGTGATGTCCTTGCTAGTTCAGTATACAGAGCGAATTTAATCAATAGTATGCTGAATTTCGTTAAGGAGAAAGGCTATGGGGGCGTCAGTATGGACATCGAATTCATCCCACCTGCCAGGCGTTCCGATTATGTGCTTTTTTTAAAAGAATTAAAGGAGGGGTTGAACGAACTGATCCTGCATGTGAACGTACATGCAAAAACAGCGGATAATCCTGATAATCGAATTGTAGGCGGCCATGATTATCGGGGGATCGGAGAGGCAGCCGACCTTGTTGCCGTGATGACCATTGATTATGGGTATCCAACTGGACCGCCTGAACCCATTTCCCCACTTTGGTGGATGGGCGAAGTTCTTCGTTATGCTTTGTCGAATATACCTGTGAATAAACTGCAGTCGGCATTTCCTTTGTATGGATACGATTGGATAGTACCAAGCCACGAAACTAAAGCTTTATCAGCTCAAAATGCCCAAAATCTTGCCATTGCAACTGGCGCTGAAATAACTTTTGACACCTCAGCGGCTTCACCTACCTATTCTTATCGAATAGAGAATTCGAACCATGTCGTTTGGTTTGAAGATATTCGATCGATAAGCGCAAAATATGAAATGATTGATGCATATGAACTGATAGGTGCAACTTATTGGCAGATTGGTTTGGAATTCCCGCAGAATTGGGGGTTTATAGATAAGAATATTTGGGTTATCAAATAGAATGAATGGGTGCAGGCGGTGAAAAGAAGTGTTATATATTTTTTTCCTCGTTTGGTTGTGCAACTTTTATCAGGGGCAAGCCAATCATACCGAGCAAGATTTTAAAGAGAGACAATATTGTTCGACGGGCCTTGAAACCATAAAAGAGGAGCCATGGAAAACCAAGGCTCCTTTTTTATGGTGAATCGAATGGGATGCATCATCTAGGAATATTAGATGACTGACTTGACAGTGAGTGATCACATTTTTTCCCTTGTAAGTCCTTCCTTTTAAAAGTTGCATAAAGAAAGGCAAGGAATATCAGGGTGGAAGAAAATTGGAACGTTGTTTTGACATTGTATGTTTCCGTTATATAGCCTAATAGTAAGACAGAGCCGGCAAATGTAAGATTGATGACCGCTCCCCAAACGGCATAAATTTTTGCAAGAGTCTTTTCCGAAGCATGGTCTTGGAATAGCTTGGTGTAGATCACTTCCCGGATTTGTTCTGGGAGGCCGTACAGGCATGCCAGCAGCAAAGCCAAAGCTGGAATATTGGTAGTTCCAAAGAGCAGGATCAGCAGTGAACTGAGAAATAGCCCGAAAGTGATGAAGAATCCAATATATTTTTCTAGTAACTTGGCAAAACGGATGACGAACAAACCACTGAAAATCATGCCGACAAAGTAGCTTGTGTTAATATATCCCCACCACTCTTCACCCAGTTGCAGGTTCTGTTCTACGTATATATAGATAACGGCAGCCACCCACACGCTTGAAGCTAAAGTAGTTATAAAATCAATGGAAATGAGGGTACGGATAGTTGGGATTTGGCGAATAGTAACCCATCCGGATTTAATCGAACCCCAGTTTGACGGAGCAACAGAGCCCGTCGTTTGTTCTGAGACTTGGATTCTCACTGTATAGATCGTTGAAACGGCAAAAAGCATGACCGTAAGCCAAATAATGAAACTGCTGTTGGTACTTATCAATAAGACGGAACCTAGTGGCCATCCTGCTACAAAGATGGTCTGGGTGATCACATTCAAGAAACCATTCGCTTTCATCCGTTCTTCTATTGGAACTAATTGAGGAACCAAAGCTGCGCTGACCGGTGCAGCGACTCCATCCAATAATGAAATCAAGGCTATGAAGAAAATGACAGCAACAGAAAAACCATGATTGAAACTTGTTATATAGATTCCTAGGCAAACGAGTAAGATAGTTTTCCACCATTGAGATTGCACTAGGATTCTTTTTAACGGAAACCTGTCGATGACAAGGGGGGCAAGTAAACTGCTGATAAACCGAAAAATCGTTGTAGTGAACGGAAGTAAGCTCAAATAAAAGGCAGATCCCGTCAATGTATATAATAGTGAAATCAACCCGACTACATAAAATATATCCCCTAGATTTGCAAACGCCTGACCGATCCAAAGGCATCGAAACGATGTGTTTTTCATGAATACCATCCTTTTAGAAAAAATAAAGTTAATGAATATTTAGAATGGTTATTTTTTTACACTGGATTCACTCCTTAATTTAATAGATAGCATGAGCCGGGTTGGGCTGTTTTATCATTTCCTGCCAGAAGGCAGCCTTTTCAACGTGTGAAGGGGGAGACCTCAATGGTAAGGGGAGATGAATGGCGGTTGGCCTAAGCCAAAGTAATCTTTTGACAAACATACGTTCCTTGGTTGATACTACCTATAAGGGGGGAGACCAATGGTTGTAAACAAGGCTTATAAATTTCGAATCTACCCAACTAAAGAACAACTCGTTCTCATCAACAAAACGATCGGCTGCTCTCGTTTTGTCTATAACTTCTTTTTAGGCAAACAAAATGAGAAAGATGCCTACTGGAATATCTGTGAAGAAATGAAGCAGAACAGCCAATTACCCTCTAATGAATGGAAAGGTTCGTTTCTGAATAAATACGCAACAATCAAAGAAATTCCAGCTTTAAAGAAAGAATATTCTTTCCTGAAAGAAGTAGACAGTATTGCCTTACAGAAATCGGTGGAAAATTTAGCAGATTCCTATAGTCGATATTATAAAAAGCAAAACAAGTCTCCACGCTTCAAATCAAAAAAGAATCCGGTCCAGTCCTACACGACTAAACATACGAATGGAAATATAGGAATAATTGGAAATCGAATAAAATTGCCCAAACTCGGTTTAGTTCGTTTTGCTAAAAGCCGCGAAGTCGAAGGGCGAATCATCAATGCCACAATCAGGCGGAACCCTTCGGGTAAATATTTCATTTCCGTTTTAGCGGAAACCAATGTACCAGTACTTCCTTCAACGAATCGTTCGTGCGGTGTAGATCTTGGTTTGAAGAACTTTGCGATTCTTTCAGATGGTACGGTCTATCAAAACCCAAAATTCTTCCGGACGGTCGAAAAAAAATTGGCCAAAGCACAACGGATTCTTTCAAGGCGACAAGAAATAGCCTTGAATCAAAATAAACCATTGGCTGAAGCCAAAAACTATCAAAAACAAAAACGAAAAGTGGCCCTTCTACACGAAAAAATTTCAAATTCCCGAATGGATTACTTACATAAAGTCTCAACCGAAATCATCAAAAACCACGATGTTATTGGAATGGAAGACTTGCAAGTGTCCAATATGATGAAAGATCACAAACTAGCTAAAGCGATTAGTGAAGTATCTTGGTACCAATTCAAAACAATGTTGGAATACAAAGCAAAATGGTATGGTAAACAAATCGTGACCGTATCTAAAACGTTTGCTTCTAGCCAATTGTGTTCTGGCTGTGGGTATCAAAATAAAGACGTTAAACATCTGAATCTTCGTGAATGGGATTGTCCTTCTTGTTCTTCACACCACGATCGAGATATTAACGCAGGACTCAATCTAATGAACGAAGCCATAAGGCTTCTAACCGTAGGAACTACGGGGATAGCCTAATTAAAAATTGGCCGATAGGCTAATGTTCTTAGGAATCCCCCACTTCAATCAGACTGTAAAGTCGATAAGTGGTGGGTAGTTCAAATAGATGATTTTACCATAATATGATCAAGGGGGTTCTGAAATGCTTGCTGAATATTGAATATGGAATTATACTCCTTAATATATGTAAAAAAGGAGAAAAATTTGATGATTCGACGTTTTGCTTCATATTACCTGCCGCATAAGCGGTTATTCATTATTGATTTCTTCAGTGCAGTGGTCGTGGCTGTACTTGAACTTGCATTTCCGCTAGCTGTTCAGTGGTTTATAGATACACTGCTGCCTGGCGACGATTGGTCTGCAATTGTTTCGGTAAGTGTCGGTTTGCTCCTCCTTTATATCATTAGTACCTTTTTACAATTCATCGTAGGGTATTGGGGTCACAAATTGGGTATTAATATCGAGACTGATATGCGTGAGGAATTATTTGAGCATGTGCAAAAACAATCTTTTCGTTTTTTTGATAACACGAAAACTGGCCATATCATGAGCCGCATAACCAATGATCTGTTCGATATTGGTGAACTTGCTCACCATGGTCCCGAAGATTTATTCATTGCCTTCATGACTTTTATAGGTGCATTTTGGATTATGTTGACAATCAATGTGAAACTGGCACTCATATCGGTTTGCATTTTACCGTTCCTCGTTTTATTAATTGTCATAAGTAATTTAAAGATGAATAAAGCTTGGAAGAAAATGTATACGGAAGTTGCGGATGTAAATGCCCGTGTGGAAGATAGCGTCTCAGGAGTGAGGGTTGTCCAATCCTTTACTAATGAAACATATGAAATGAAAAGATTTTCTATTAATAATCGCAGATTCCGTAAAGCGAAACTTCTTGGATATAAGGTAATGTCCTTTAGCTTATCAGGCATTTACATGATGACGAGGTTTATGACCCTTGCCGTGTTGGTGATGGGAGCTTGGCTAACTTTTCATGGGCAGCTCTCTTATGGTGAACTGGTTGCATTCGTCTTATACGTTAACGTATTATTTAAGCCAATCGACAAAATCAGTGCGTTGATGGAACTCTATCCAAAAGGGATGGCCGGCTTTAAGCGTTTTACGGAACTTCTGGATGTTGAGCCTGATGTCGTGGATAAAAAGGATGCAATAGCGGTAAGCACCCTTTTAGGTGATATTTCCTTTAAAGACGTATCTTTTAACTATGAAGACAAAAAGTCCGTTTTAAGAGGTATTGATCTTACTATTAATGCGGGTGAAACCATCGCTTTTGTCGGGCCTTCAGGAGCAGGGAAAACGACCATATGTTCATTGATCCCACGTTTTTATGATGTTAATGCCGGTTCCATTTCCATTGATGGAATAGATATTCGTGAGATGACGAAAAAGTCATTGCGTTCACAAATTGGCATTGTCCAGCAAGACGTGTTTCTTTTTACAGGAACAGTAAAAGAGAACATTGCGTACGGAATGCTTGACGCATCGGATGAACAAATTCTGGAAGCCGCAAGGAAAGCTCATTTAGAGACTTTCATTGAAGGACTTCCAGAAGGCTATGAGACTCAAATAGGTGAACGTGGCTTGAAATTATCCGGAGGACAAAAACAAAGAATTGCAATAGCAAGGATGTTTTTGAAAAATCCGCCAATATTAATTCTCGATGAGGCAACCTCTGCACTCGATACCGAGACGGAAAGAATAATTCAGCAGGCTCTCACTGAATTAGCTGAAAATAGAACTACGTTAATCATCGCACACCGATTGGCAACCATTCGAAACGCTGACAAGATCGTAGTTGTTACGGAAGAAGGAATTGCTGAAGAGGGAGGTCACGATGACTTACTTAAGCAGGGGGGCATTTTTGCCAATCTGCATCAATTACAATTCCAAAAATGATGTTGATCAAAAGCTACATGTCCTTTCATTGAGGATATGTAGCTTTTATTAATAGGGCGGTGACTTATAACTTAATACTTTACCAATGCTTCAATTACATTCGTCTTTACTGTCATACCATTGCATTTTATACAATTGAACTACGATTCCATATTGGGGTTTATATTAATGAAGTCACTCCTGCTTCTTTAGTAAGTTCTACGAGGAATAAAAGGGGTGCATCAAGGTCAGCTAACGGATCAAGCCAAAGCGGGTTCTTAAGTAGCTTCGGCACCTGGCAAGCCCTATATTGGCGAGTCGGGACAGTCAGCACTTAACCTGCCAGTTGGTCTAGCAGGCTTGTCAACTGGATTGAACCGCTTATTGATTGGACCATACCGAACTGAATGTCAGTGGAAGTAGGCATCTAGTGTACTAACAAACCGAATCACGGGTAATCTAGGTTAGAGAAAATATAATATTAAACAGATGTTTAGCAGAAAGGACTTGGAGATGATCCAGGTCTTTTTTGAATTTGGATGTAATTAAGTGAAGACGGATATGACTTCTTATAGATTCGTTTATTAACTTTATTTGAAATAGCAGATTCTTCATTGAGGATTAAATAAACTCATGCTACTAATCCGAATATGCATCGGAACCGATTCTTCAAGTTATCCATAAAATAATAAAAGATGTTTTAGTTGTTTGTAATATTTTTCAAAAAATATGGAGAGGGTTTGAAGAAGGTTGAAGCACCCAATATTTTTACAACCGGTTTTCAAAGAAAAAATATGGGGAGGCACTGCGTTACGAAACAAATTCCATTATAACATTCCTTCACAAAATACTGGTGAATGCTGGGCCATTTCTGCCCATCCAAATGGGCAAAGTGTTGTAAGTGCAGGTGAGTTTAAAGGCCTTTCCCTAGGAGAGCTTTGGGAAAAATACCCTGGGATTTTTGGTGGAATGAAACAGGGGGATTTTCCACTTTTAACAAAAATTTTAGATGCGAATAATGATTTATCTATACAAGTCCACCCTAACGATGAAAATGCTAATAACCAGGAAAACGGTACGCAGGGTAAAACAGAATGCTGGTATATAATCCACTGCGAAGAAGATTCAGAGATTGTACTTGGGCATTATGCAAATACAAAGGAAGAATTAATAAATATGATTGAAAATAAGCAATGGGACCGTTTGCTTAAAAGAGTAAAAATTAAACCGGGTGACTTTTTCTATGTTCCAGCTGGTACGATACATTCTCTTGGAAAAGGAATCCTTGTTTTGGAAACACAACAAAGCTCTGACTCCACTTACCGTGTTTATGATTATGACCGTGTCGACAGTAATGGTAACCTTAGAGAATTACATTTGGATAAAGCTATTGATGTAACGATAATTCCTCATGAACTAAAAGAATCAGGCTGTATGGTGATAAAAAAAGATGAGGCAACTATTACAAAATTTGTAGATTCAGAGTATTTCTCTGTATATAAATGGGAAGTGAATGGTTTTTTTTCTTATACACAAAACGAAAGGTTTCAATTAGCAAGTGTAATCGAAGGAAATGGTCAAATTAAAACAGCAGAAGGAACATCTTTAATCAAAAAAGGAGACCACTTTATTCTGCCGTTCGATTTAGGGGATTTTGAAATTAAGGGTAATTTAGAGCTAATCGTTTCACACCCATAAGAATGTAGGGGGGGAATGGTAGTGAATGGTGTGAAAAGCAAAATATAATAATAATACCTAAATATTAATAATAACTTATAAAGTAAACCATTTTTATTCAAAATTTATGTCAAGTGAGTATGTCAGTCATATAGTAATATGTAATATCTACATGATTGGAAAGAAACTCTTTGATTCGTGTAAAAAATCAGATGCTAATACAATAAAAAGGTGGTAAAAAATGAAAGGAGTAATACTTGCTGGTGGTACAGGGTCTCGTCTAGAGCCATTGACTAAATTTCTGAATAAGCATCTTTTGCCAGTAGGTCCTTATCCGATGATTTATTGGTCAATTTTAAAGTTGAAAGAAGCAGGAATAAATGAAATTTTAATTGTAACAAATAAAAACCATCTTAGTTCCTTTATCGAGTTATTGGGACTTGGGGAAGATCTCCATGTAAACATTCAATTTAAAATACAGGGTAACGAAGGTGGAGGAATAGCAGATGCACTAATATCAGCTAAAAATTTTATAAATAATGAAAAATTTGTCGTATTACTAGGAGATAATATTTTTGAAGATTCATTATCTCCATTTGTGCAGTCATTTCAAAAACAGAAAAAGGGTGCGATGTTACTTCTAAAAGAAGTGGAAGATCTTACTCGATACGGTGTACCTCATTTAGACAAAACCAATCAAAAAATTAAGTCCATCATTGAAAAACCGAGCAATCCTCAGTCTTCATATTGTGTGACTGGAATCTATTTGTTTGATCAAAAGGTTTTTAAATATATAGAAACGATTCATCCTTCACATCGAAATGAGTTGGAAATAACCGATGTGAATAATCTATATATTCAAGATGATCTACTGCAATATGATATTTTGCAAGGATGGTGGGTTGATGCAGGTACACATGATTCGCTTTATCAAGCGAATAAATATGTACACGAAAAAATAAAGAAGGAGGATACGAAGTGAAACGACACCTCCTCATAACAGGTGGAGCGGGTTTTATTGGATCCAATTTTATATCCTATTTACTTGAGAATTCTAATTACTAT
This sequence comes from Peribacillus simplex NBRC 15720 = DSM 1321, assembly GCF_002243645.1. Classification (NCBI taxonomy): domain Bacteria; kingdom Bacillati; phylum Bacillota; class Bacilli; order Caryophanales; family Bacillaceae; genus Peribacillus; species Peribacillus simplex. Next base: position 5,135,336 of record NZ_CP017704.1, read on the forward strand.
ATAACCAATGTGGACTCTTTAACCTATGCCGGTAATCTTGAGAATATCCAATCATTTGTGAAATCGAATCGCTGTCGTAGTATTCAAGCGGATATTGGTGAAAAAACAGAATTATCCAAGGTATTTGATCAAGATTATTTTGCCATCATTAATTTCGCTGCCGAATCCCATGTAGACCGAAGTATCGAGGATGCATTTCCATTTATTCACACAAATATTATTGGGACATATAACCTATTACAAGCGGTTATAACTGGAAAAGCTAATAAAATGATTCAAATTTCGACAGATGAAGTATATGGTTCTTTAGAGCCGAATGATTCTCCATTTACTGAAACAACCTCTCTTGCTCCGAACAATCCATATTCAGCAAGTAAAGCTAGTGCGGATTTATTAGTAAGATCCTACTTCCAAACCTATCAACTGCCGTTAACGGTTACACGGTGCAGCAATAACTATGGTCCCATGCAACATACAGAAAAATTCATTCCTAAAGTCATTACGAGAGCCTTAAATAATATAGAAATCCCTTTATATGGCGACGGATTAAACATTCGTGACTGGATATATGTTGAGGATCATTGCCGGGCCATCCATGCTGTTCTGGAAAAGGGATTGGCCGGAGAGGTCTATAATATTGGAGGTTCTGAAGAAAAAACAAATCGAGAAATAATCGACTATATTTTAGAGAAGTTAAGAAAAGACGAAAAACTAATCAAGCATGTAGCGGACCGAAAAGGGCATGATCGTCGATACTCCATGGATTCCTCGAAAATCTCGAGGGAACTAGGTTGGAGGCCAACTATTTCTTTTCATGAAGGGATTCAAAGGACGATACAATGGTATCGCCAAAACGAACAAAAGAATGGGTGAGAATTTGGATATTGTCATTACAGGTGCCAATGGCCAGTTAGGAAAAGAACTAGAAAGACGGTTAGGTCAATTTCATACTGTGGTAAGTTTAAGTAAAAAAGATTTAGACATCTCAGAAAAAGAGGAAGTATATAAAAAAATTACCCAACTTGAGCCGCATATCATTATTCATGCTGCCGCATTTACTGCCGTGGATCAATGTGAAACGGACCGTAGTAAAGCTTTTGAAGTAAATAGCCTTGGTACGGGCTATGTTTCGATAGCAGCAAATATGGTTGGTGCTCGGGTGTTTTACATTAGTTCTGATTATGTGTTTGATGGAAATAAGCAATTTCCTTATTTGGAGGAAGATGTTCCAAACCCACAATCTATTTACGGTATAAGCAAATGGATTGGGGAACAATTCGTACTTTCAATAAATAATGGGACAGTGATTCGCACTTCCTGGTTATACGGTCATGACGGAAAGAATTTTGTGAAGACTATGTTAGAACTGGCGAAAAAAAATAAGGAAATAAGAGTTGTTAATGATCAGGTGGGTTCCCCTACTTATGTTAATGATCTTGCTGAAACAATTAGTCATTTATTCGATAAGAAAAACGGCATTTATCATGTAAGTAATGCTGGTTCATGCTCTTGGTATATACTTGCAAAAGCGATTTTTGAGGAAGCTGGTTTCGATCCAAATTTGGTGAAAATCATAACTACTGAAGAATTTGGTGCTTTAGCCCCGAGACCTCATTTTTCCGTCTTAGAAAATAAAGCATTGCTTCGAGAAAGGGTTCAAATCCCCCGTCCATGGAATGAAGCATTAAAGGAATTTATTCGAAAAGAGGTCTGTCATGATTGAAGGTGTAAAGGTTAAGAAACTTGTAAAACATTGTGATGACCGTGGCTTTTTTACAGAACTTGTCCGTGATGATGAACCTGAATTGTTGTCGAGGTTCGGTCAGGCTTCTTGTTCGATGAGTTATCCAGGAGTCATTAAAGCTTTTCATTATCATGAGAAACAGGATGATCTATGGTTTTTTCCTTCAGGAAATGCCCAAGTCGTTCTTTTTGATTTGAGGGAAGGTTCTTCAACAAAGGGAGAAACTGATGTGTATTATATGGGTGAAGAAAATCCAATTATGCTACTGATACCAAAAGGCGTTGCACATGGGTATCGTGTTCTCGGGCAAAAACCTGCTACGATACTTTACTTCACAACTGAGTCATATAATCCGATAAATCCTGATGAGAAACGGATTAATTGGGATGATTCGGAAATAGGTTTTTCATGGGAGACAGAAAACAAATAATGAGGTCTTTTCAGAAAGAAATTAAAATATATTTGGGGCAGGTTCTATTGTAGCTATTTAGTGGAATCTGGTCTTTTTCTTTGTCAGTGACATAAAAATAAAGAGTAGTTATCTCTAAGATAGCTGTATCAAATAATGCTCCGTATATTGCAATAACAGCTCTATATTTTTAAATTAAAATGGACGATGAGGTATTGGTTTTTGGCACCTTCAGATCAGTATATCAATGATGGTAATTCTCTTCGGAATGCATCATCTTTAGCAGAGGATGTTGCTATTAGTACACTGGGCATCGAAACTGGATATGGTTATATACAAACAAAGAAAGATGCAAAGTAAGGTTCTTCAGTCTTTCAAGTAGAGACTGTAATTGAAAATCCAGATATAAAGACCGCTGAAAAATTAATAAAGGAAAAAAGGTATTTTTGGAACAGTGGAATTTTATATACAAACTATATAAAATTTCCGCCAATTTTAACACGTTGCAAGCTGACATGTGGAAGCTATTAAGTGAAAACAAAAACGACTTGAAGGCCGTTTATTCTTTAGTGCCTAAAGTGTCGATAGATTATGCCATATTAGAAAAGACAGAACCGTTTACACTATTCCAGTCAATTTTAATTGGGATGATTTAGGGGTTTGGACGAGTTTAGAATGTGTCCAAATAAGTGACCATAATTAGGATTTTATAAAAAATTAATATGTAAATCCGAATCAACTAAAGATATCCTTTAAGTTTTTAACGAATGGGAAACAAATAGATTTAATTGGTTAGCGCAGTTCATTGGCTTTCAATGGGAATAATCCTAGACAAATAGCAATTGAGGTGGTAATGATGAAAAATGGAGTAAATCTTATCGGATATGCTAGAGCTGAATCAGGTTTGGGTGAAGCATGTCGTTCAGCTGCTAAAGCTCTGCAATCTGTCGGTGTTCCGTTTTGCATCATTAATTTTCCTAGATGTCCTTCAAGACAAAATGATCTTAGTTGGAAACACAAGGAAGTAAAACAACCTATTTATAAAACTAATATTTTTTTTATAAATGCAGACCAACTGTATTATCACTTTAGATTAACCAATATAAAAAGAGAATGGTTTAACAATCGATATAATATAGGATATTGGCATTGGGAATTGCCTGAATTTCCAGATGCTTGGGTAAAGAGCTTTGATTTAATAAATGAAATTTGGGTTCCTTCACTTTTTACATTAAATTCAATTTCTTCGAAGACATCAAAACCTGTTCATTTTATTCCTCATGCAATTTCCGTTGAAGTACCTGAAATAAATCGGACTCATTTTAGTTTACCAAATAATCGTTTTCTATTTTTAACGATGTTCGATCTTCACAGCACATCAGCCAGAAAAAATCCCTTAGCAGTCATAGAGGCATTTAAAAAAGCTTTTCCGCAAAATGATCATACAGTTGGTTTAGTTCTTAAGATCAATAATGCATCTCATTTTCCAAACGAAATTAATCTATTAAAACAAAACATTATGGGGTTTAACAATATATTTCTAATTGATAAAGTGTTAAGCCGCAAAGAGGTTAATGGGTTAATGAATGTCACAGACAGTTTAGTTTCCCTTCACCGTTCAGAAGGATTTGGTTTACCGCTAGCTGAAGCGATGTATTTGGGGAAACCAGTGATTGCTACAAACTGGTCGGGAAACGTTGATTTTATGAATGAAAACAATTCAAGTTTAGTTGATTTTACATTGAAAAATATTGAGGGAAATTACGGACCTTATATAACAGATCAACAATGGGCAGAACCTGAAATTGATCATGCTGCATTTTTAATGAAACAAATGGTGGATGATATAGATTATGCTAATCGAATTGGTTTAAGGGCTAAAAAAACAATATTTATTAAATACTCACCCCGAAATATTGGACGCTTATATAAAATACGTCTAAATCAAATCGACTTATTATGAGTATTAAATGTAACAAACTAAAATTTGCGCAAGTATAAGAACGGCTAAAATCCTAACGGTTAAATGCTTTGTGAAAAAGAAAACTGTAGAGGCAACTTTTATTATGCTAATAAGGGTAACTTTGTGTGTTCCTATTGTTCTTTATCACACATACTATGTAAATGACAGATTTTGTATTTATTCTGCGTGTACTTAAATTTTATCACAAGGGTGTGTAGTAAAGTATGAAAGCAATCATTTTAGCGGGAGGACAGGGAACACGGTTTTGGCCTTTAAGTACAAAAGATAAGCCTAAACAGTTTCAAAAAATAATTTCAAACGAAACAATGCTTCAACAGACTTATCAAAGATTTCGAGAATGGCTTCCAGCTGAAAAGGTGTTTGTAGTAACAACTGAGAAATATTTGAAACTTGTAAAAGAACAATTACCAGAGATTCATAGGGAAATGATTATATTGGAACCAGATCAAAGAGATACAGCTCCATGCATTGCACTGACCGCTCTACATTTTTTAGAAAAAAATGATGACGAGGTATTGGTTATATCCCCTTCTGATCAGTATATTCAAGGCAGTAAACCCCTTCAGAATGCAATTAATTTAGCAGAAACTATAGCTGACCGTGAAAATGCAATCATTACACTTGGTGTTAACCCTATAAACCCTGAAACTGGATATGGGTATATTCGCACAAAACCCAACGCTCAATTTTATTCATCCGTTTATCAGGTAGAAGCATTTATTGAAAAGCCAGACATTAGAACGGCAGAAAAGTTGTTGCTTGAAGAAAATGTATATTGGAACACAGGCATTTTTATTTGGAAACCTTCAACAATTTCATCATATTATAAAAAACTGCAACCAGAGATGTGGGAACTTATAAACAATAAAGAAGTAGACTTAAAAACAGCTTATTTAATGATTCCAAAAGTGTCTGTCGATTATGCAATCATAGAAAAAGCAGATAATCTTTATACCATACCAGTAAACTTTGTCTGGGATGACTTAGGTGTATGGACCTCTTTGGAACGTGTTGAAACAGCTGACAAAAATAATAATTATCAAAAAGGTGATGTTACTACGTCTTCTACTGAAAATTGTATTGTCTACACTGATCGTAAGACGCTCTTAATTGGAGTAGAGGACTTAATTGTAGTTTCAACAGAAGAGGGAATATTGGTTTGCCACAAATCAGAGGAACAAACTATAAAAAAGCTATTAAATAACGAATACTTCCCGGATAAATCATCCAAAGATGAATAGGAAACATCAATAATAATTGATTTACGATGATAATAACGGAGGGCTAACTTATGAAAACAGCATTAATAACAGGAATTACAGGCCAGGACGGCTCATATTTGGCAGAACTGTTATTAGAACAAGGTTATAAAGTTTATGGATTAAAAAGAAGAACAGCTACCCCGAATCTTGAAAATATCAAATCTTTAATAAATGAAATTGATTTTATATCAGGTGATCTTCGCGATATTACATCTTTGACTGAAGCAGTGCAATTAGCAAAACCCGACGAAATTTATAACTTAGCAGCACAATCCTTTGTCGGAGATTCATGGCGTCAGCCAATCTATACGGGAGAGGTGACGGGACTCGGAGTAACGAACATGCTTGAGGCAATCCGTCAAGCAAAACCAGATGCACGTTTTTATCAGGCATCGAGTAGTGAAATGTTTGGGAAAGTACTTGAAACGCCACAAAAAGAAACAACGCCATTCTACCCTAGAAGCCCTTATGGTGTGGCAAAGGTTTATGGTCACTGGATTACTGTGAACTATCGAGAAAGTTACGATATGTATGCTTGCTCTGGAATTTTGTTTAATCATGAATCACCTCGCCGAGGAATAGATTTTGTTACCAGGAAAGTTACTGATGCCGTTGCCAAAATAAAGCTTGGAATTCAAGATAAATTGCATCTAGGAAATATAGATTCAAAACGCGATTGGGGTTTTGCAGGAGATTATGTTAAAGCTATGTGGCTTATGCTGCAGCAAGATGAACCAGATGATTATGTTATTGCAACTGGAGAAACCCATACTGTTAAAGAATTCGTAGAAATAGCTTTTGAACATGTTGGTTTAAACTGGCAAGAACATGTTGTTCAAGACCCACAGTTCATGAGACCTGCAGAGGTTGATATATTGTTAGGAGATCCTTCAAAAGCAAAACAAAAATTAAAATGGGAGCCTCAAATAAACTTTGAACAACTGGTAAAGATGATGGTAGATCAGGACCTCGAAAATTATCATTAAAAATCATTTCTCCATTTTTAACTGTTTCCGGCACATTATGAAAATAATACAGATATTCATTAGATTTAACTTAGTTTTTTGTCCTACATTTCGTCTTTTTATATAAAGGTAATGGGATTCCTGGAATGACATACCTTGTTTGTCGTTAAAAAAATCGATTGCGCAATAGGAAAAAGGTTGGGGGAACAGCCTATGTATTTTAAAGGAAAAGATCATGTAGTAGTTCAACCAATATTTGAGAACATTCGCAACTCCTTCACGTATGAGTTTTGGATTAAACCAAACGAGTCTCATAAAATAGTCGATGAAACTATAAATGGAATTAGTGGACTATCCGGTCAAAGATACTTAATTGGGCCAGCGCATGCTTTAACCTGGGAGAGCGCAGGGGTAGGGGTATCCATCGGTACCAATGGTGTAACGGTATTTGAACATACCTCTTCACATCTCCCAGCCTTATTGGTAGATGAAATACAGATAACAGATTGGACACATGTTGCAATTGTTTATGAAGATAAAACACCATCCTTGTTTATCAATGGTGAGTTTAAGAGCAAGGGCTTAAGCAGTAGTAAAAATAATGTTTATGCTTCCGGTCATATTGGCGGCTATGATCCATATGGTTTTTATATTGGATACATTAAGGATATAAAACTTTGGGACTATTCTAGAACTGAAAAGGAAATTAAAGAAGGAATGCATGAGATATTGACCGGGGAAGAAGAGGGATTATTTAGATATTGGTGGTTTCATAATAATATAACAATTAGCCCTCCCAACCTTATCAATAATTTTATTTTGACCGCCCTCCCAAGTAAACATATTTGACGAAAAACTATAGGAGACAGTTATACAATATGTATTTAATTTAAAGCCTTGCCCGATATGTATCTTCTTTGAATGACAATTCCCCCTCAGCTAATATTGAAACTATATTAAAAGTTTTGAGATTGTAGCTAAAGTATCCAAGCAAACAGTTAAATGGTTCATATATATATATAATAAGCCAAGATTTTTACTCTTAAATAATAAACAGAAAAAAACGGCTTACACTTATATATTGAATATCTTTTCACTGTAGATTTCTTATACCTAAAGATGAAAGTAGGGGGAATATGTATTCTAAACCGATAGTTTTCACTGACTATCACCACGGATCTTTATTATTGAGTTTAATACTGTTGTTCGAAAGACGGCTCGGTGGTAGTGTTTTTACACCTTTTGGCACCGATTGGTATAATCAAGGTTTTTGGAAAGTATTAGACCTTCCAGGTACGGTAAATCAATTCCTGAATGTAAGTACCGCAGTTCCTTTGGAGACGAATAATTCGATATATGTATACCCCGATGCAGGGTTCACCAATAAAGCTATAACTTTAGAGGGTTTCTATCAAATGCCAGTTGATATCGTAATTGCTTCTATACCTGCCCATATTACACCCTTTAAACGTCTTTGTAAAAGCCATCCTAATAAACCGAAGTTAATCTACCAAATAGGAAACGCTTGGAATGTTGAAGCAGGACTTGCAACAAATATTATGGCGAGTAGCGAAATAAAAGGCGTACCAAAAAACTTAAACTTTATTTCATATCATCAGGAATTTGATCTATCGGTTTATTATCCTGATTTTTCTTATCCGAATAAAAATATTTCTTCTTTTGTAAATTGTTTTACTACTTCGGAAGGATTTGCCTCAGATTGGACTTTTTATTCCTCCGATTGGGCGTTATTCGAGACGGTGGAAAAGCTGATGTCAGATTGGACTTTTAAAAGCTATGGCAGTGTATGTCGTGACGGCTATGCCACTGGTCCCGATGAAGTTGCGAACCGAATGAGAGAGTCCCGATTTATTTGGCATACTAAATTTGGTGGTGACGGGTACGGTCATATCATTTATAACTCTGCTGCAGTTGCAAGACCAATGATTGTTAAGATGGAATATTATAGAGACAAACTAGGAAAAGAGCTAATGATAGACGGTAAAACTTGTATTGCCATAGACGGATTGAGTCCTCAAGAGGTGGTCAATAAAATACTTTACTATTCAGATGAAAAACGTTATTCCGATTTATGTAAAAATGTATATAAGAACTTTAAAACAAAGGTCGATTTTGATCGTGAGGAAAGAGTTCTGCGGAAATTTATTGATAGCTTGAGATAATCTAATCGTTTAAATGGAAGTATTTCTTACATTCTGAATAGTAAAGTTGGTAAAAAACACAATTTAAGACTAAAGGAGAGGATTATATCGACTTTAAAACCCATTGTTTTTACAGATTTTCATCACCCTGCTCTTCTAAATAGTCTCATTTTATTGTTTGAAAAACGACTGGGTGGGACTGTATTTCGCCCAATTGGGACTGAATGGAATTCTAAGGGCTTTTGGAAAGCACTTGTATGTCCGGATCCAGTTAAAATCTACCTAGAGATCGGTACGCCAATGCATAACCAGGTTGTTCGTTACTTCAATGTAAACAATCCGGGGACTTCTAGTTTGCCTGCTTATTTATGCCAAGATGATAGTGGTTTTATCAACAAAGCTATTACCTTAGATACTTTTTTTCAAATACCTGTTGATATTGTCATTGCTTCTTTACCTGCGCATATTGAACCGTTTACACACCTTTGCAAAATCCACCCCAATAAACCAAAGTTAATCTACCAAATTGGCAACGCGTGGCCGATTGAAGCTGGACTTGCGCCGAACGTTATGGCAAGTGCGTTAATTAATGACTTACCAAACCACATCCACTTTATTTCATACCACCAGGAATTTGACATTTCCATTTTCTATCCTGACTTTTCCTACCCTGGTCAAAATATTTATTCATTTGTTAATTGTTTTAACGCAATAGAAGCTTATGACCCCGACTGGCAGTTATTCGAGTCGGTGGAAAAGCTAATGCCAGATTGGAATTTTAAGAGCTATGGTGGTCTGTGTCGAGACAACCGGGTGGATGGGTTTGGTAAAGTTGCTAAGCGAATGAGAGAGAGCCGTTTTATTTGGCATACAAAATATGGAGGGGATGGATACGGCCATGTTGTTTATAACTCAGCAGCCGTAGCAAGGCCAATGATTGTTAAGATGGAATACTATCAAGACAAATTAGGAAGAGAGCTCATGATAGACGGTGAAACTTGCCTTGCCATAGACGGATTGAGCCCTCAAGAGGTGGTCAATAAAATCCTTTACTATTCAGACGAAAAACGATATGCAACGCTATGCAAAAATGTGTACAAAATTTTTAAGGAAAAGGTCGATTTCGATAAAGAGGAGAACGCAATGCAAAGCTTTATAAATGGTTTAATCTGAACCCAAAAATGTGATAAAAAAGGATTTTAGTCTCAAATTTAGTACATTAGACGGCTGAAGATGAACGAAATAGCCGAAAAAAATACCAATCTAGGTATATTACACTTTGGTAAATTTAATCTTTCCTATTTACGGTTATCTATACCATTATCTTTGGATGGAAAAGACCTATTGATCAGTATTCAACAAATCGTTTAGAAAGGAGTAGTTGAATGAAATATATTGTTGGCATTCCTTATGTTAACCGTCTAGATTTACTGCAGAAAGCAATAGAAAGCATTAAACCCTATTGGGACCATACCCTGATCATTGATAATTCTGACGACAGGGATTTGAGGGGGCATGAACTGTCTTCAAAGGTTCGAATCTATGAACCACCTGTGCCACTTACATTCACTCAGTCGATGAATTATATAATTCGCTTAGCCGAAGAAAAGGGATGCGACATTTGGATGTACATGCATAGTGACGCAGAAGCTCATGAAGGGACTCCTGAAGCCTTTCTTTCAATTGTTGAATCACTGTTGAGAGAAGACAGGAAATGGGCAGTAGCTTTAACCTTAGGAGATACTTTAGCAGCCTACAATATGGATGCTCAAAAGGAAATAGGATATTATGACACGATTATTAGGGATTACTTTGCTGATACTGACTACTACTATCGAATGGAACTTGCTGGTTACGAACGGGTTTTTACTCCTTTATCTGAGAAAATGTCTCACTTCCAAAGTGCTACAATCAACTCTGACATTAGGAGAGCCTTCATCAATACCATTACTTATCCACAGGCTCAAGCTTACTATGAACTTAAGTGGGGGGGACCACACACGCTTGAAAAATATAAAACGCCTTTTAACCGTTAATGATACATCAAATCATTTGTAAATAATGTTGTTCCATTTTTTGTAACAACAGAGATTACTATTTATTAAAAATAGTAATTTTAATGGAATGGAGGTTTTCAAGTGTGACAAATATTATTGAAGAATTTGATAAATATTATTATAACAGTTTGGTATGGGCACATGATACTAAATGGCTAGATACACCGATTGCAAAACTACCGCTATAAATTTCTTTTTTCGTTTCATCCTCGCGGCTTTCTAAAGAAGATAAAATAGAAAAGCTTTTAAATCTAATGACCTTGAATTATCAATAACACGAAAATACTTGCTGGAAAAGATTTTTGCCTGTAACAGAGAAATAAAAAAAATATAGAGGTGATATTAATGCATCGTTTTTGGGAGACCAATATAAGGCCAATATTGACTGGTATGAATATTAAAAAATTGGTGGAAATAGGTGCTCATTCAGGAGCAAATACGGTAAAACTTCTGGAATATTGTAGAGAAACTAATGGAAAACTTTTCGTGATCGATCCTAAACCTTTATTTGATGCCAATACATTGACTAGTCAATATGGAAGCGAATTATATTTGATAAAAAACCTTAGTCTGAATGTCCTTCCATTTTTAACAGATTATGATGCAGTGCTTCTGGATGGTGATCATAATTGGTACACTGTTTACCATGAATTAAAGATGATTGAACAGAACGCAATCAATCGAGGGAAATTTCCACTAGTATTTGTACATGATATCGAATGGCCATATGCAAGACGTGATTTGTATTATTCACCGGAATCTATTCCTGAGCCATTTAGAAAGCCGTACGCCAAAAAAGGAATGTTACCAGGTTTATCAGAACTTATAGAAAATGATGGAGTGAATTTCGTTTTAAATAATGCGCTTTATGAAGGCGGAGAGCGTAATGGAGTGTTGACTGCAGTTGAGGATTTTCTAAAAGAAACAGAGTTGCCCATTAGCTTTTATCAAGTTAGTGGTTCAAATGGTCTTGGTATACTTGTACCATCCGATATTTCAATGGATGAATATATTACCTTTTAATAGTAACAAACTATTTAATCACAGTCATTAAAGTCTGAAAGGAACAAAAACAACATGCGACATCTGGTTGAAAGTACCGAATTTCGCATGTTGTTATAGCATTTTATAGTAGTATGACCAGTTATTTTGCAAAATGGACAACTATATTTTCTCAAGAACGACTAATTTTCATACCTAATATGACAAAGAATTACAGGCATACTCTAAAAAGATTTGAGTTTCTATTTTTGTGTATCGTGACGTAAATTCTATGGTGGAGTAAATTTATAAGAAAAGTGTTCAGTGTGAAATATGCAACTCTTTTGGAGTTAAATCTGGAATGAATTTTACTGAATACAAAACATTATGGATTTGGATTGTTTCAGAAAGTCCGATTGCAAATAGATAATCCTAATCGTTCTTGAATGGAAAGGAGAAATAATAACTAATATGAGTGAGATATTAAAAGATAATAAACAAAAAATTGTAGTTTATACTGCAATTTCAAATAATTATGATAGCTTAAGGCTTCCTATAACAGAATCAAAAGACATTGATTTTATATGCTTTACTGATAACGACCATTTAAAATCAGACAAATGGAAGATTATCAAGATTGAGGATCAAAATCTCGATCCCGTTCGACTTGCAAAAAAAGTAAAAGTATTGCCGCATTTGTTTTTATCAGAGTATGATTTTAGCTTTTGGGTAGATGCTAATTTTCTTATTACTCATGATTTAAATGAACTGTTTAATACCTATTTGAACAAAGAGCAAATTGCATGTTTTCAACATCCTTATAGAAATTGTATTTACGAGGAAGCGGAAGCCTGTAAAGATCTAAAAAGAGACAAAAAAAGTATTATAGAAAAACAGATGTCAAAGTATCAATCATTAAAATATCCTGAAAAGAATGGATTAATATCCTCAGGGGGAATTCTAAGACAACACAATGATCCAAAAATAATAAAACTCTCTGAGGATTGGTGGAAAGAGATAGTCCAATTTAGTATAAGAGACCAGTTAAGTTTTAATTATGCAGCTTGGAAAAATAAAATTCAGTATACGGTCATTAATGAAAGTATTGAAAATAATAAATACTTTAAAATTAAAGGACATCAAAAAACATATTATTTCCAAGATTAACTTTGTTATAGGAAAGATTTCGTATTCTCAGTGTTTAACGTTTTAATGGTCGTCTATGCTATTAAATTATTTCAATATTGAAATTGAATTTATTAATAAGATTATTATCTGAAAATAAGATTAAATCGATATGAACTTCATCTTGATTAAAATGGGACTTTAGTGTTTGCATGTCTAATCTATTAAATTGAATTAAATTTTGGGAAGATTTTAAATATAAGACTTTAAATTGATTATTTAATTGGGATAAAAAAGCATTTACATCTGTCCCTGCCGTCTCTAAAAAAGAAGTATTTATTTCAGTAAATCCAATACATGAACCACATGAGTTAATAATGTTCTTCATCCCTGTTAGTACTTTTTCTTCATATCCTTCGACATCTATTTTGAAAAGCATCGATTTATTATTTAGGACCGTGTTATTAAATAATGAATCGATTGTAATAGCTTTTATTTTGTCTTTTTTTAATAAATGATCCGGGAAAATAGGTACCGCCGAAGAATTTCCAGACCAACTTTTATGAATATAAAAGTCGATTTCCTTATCTTCCTTATCAGATGCTAATTTATGAATTAATTCTATTTGCTTTACATTCGGATGCTCTATTCTTGATTTTTCTAAATATGGGAATAGTTCCTTATTAGCTTCGAAACCAATAATTCTTGAATGTTCTGGATATTTCATTGAAAATAATATTTCACCAAAATTCACACCAACATCTATTACTATTTGTGGTTTAAGAACCGTCACAGCTTTACACCATAAAGCTAATAAATCTTTGTGTAAAGTCCCTGATTGTAGTAAAAAATTCCCTCTTGCATCATTGGGGTTCACATAAAATCCACAATGTGAATCTCCATTTATTATTTTTTTCATGACTTATCACTCTTTCTTAATAAATTGATAATCAATAATAATTTCTAAGAAAAAAAACAATAATTATTTACTAAAATTTTAATTTATAGAAATATATTCTGTATGGATGTTCGGCAATTTTAGCATCCTATTCAAAAGGAAGGAATGCAAATGTTAAAAACCAATAGTAAAACAGTTGCTATCATTGGACTGGGATATGTGGGACTGCCTTTAAGTTTATTATTTCTGAGCAAAAATTTTCAAGTTGTAGGAATAGATCTGGATATAGAAAAAATAAATAAATTAGAAGGTTTAACTGAGTTTCAAAAAAAGAAAGTTAAAGATGCATTGATTGCTAAAAAGTTCATAGCAACTTCTAACTATGATGCAGTAAGAGATGTTGACATTGTTGTGATTTGTGTCCCAACACCCCTAAACGAAAATGGGAAACCAAACTTGAGCTATATTATAGATGTTGGAAATAAGCTTCAGAAACGATTACAAAAAGGGCAATTAATCATTCTGGAAAGTTCATCGTATCCTGGCACTACAAGAGATGTGTTAACACCCATCTTAGAAAAAAGCGGGTTAATGGTGGGAAAAGATATATTTGTATCTTATTCACCTGAAAGAATTGATCCTGGTAATCTTCAATATAAAATTGAAGAAATTCCAAAAATCATTAGTGGAATGAGCAATGAATGTCTAAATAAGGCAGAGCAAATATACTCTAAAGTCTTTGATCATGTAATAAAGGTTTCATCACCAGAAATAGCTGAAATGGCAAAAATTTTAGAAAACAGCTATCGTTTTATTAATATCTCTTTTATTGATGAAATGGCAATACTATGTGACTATCTTAAAATAGATATTTGGGAAGTAATTGAAAGCGCAAGTACAAAACCTTTTGGTTTTTCACCATTCAATCCAGGACCAGGTATAGGGGGGCATTGTATTCCTGTTGACCCATTGTTTTTACAGTGGAAGCTAGAAGAGACAGGTATGAAGTCAGAGTTTATTGGTTTAGCAGAAATGGGAAATGAAAAAATTCAAAATCACATTGTTTCTCAAATAGAAAAAATAAATGATAATACTTTAGTGAATAAAGAAATATTGATATGTGGTGTAACTTATAAAAAAGATTCAAAAGATATAAGAAATTCCCCTGCCATTCAAATTATTGAATCTTTATTAAGGAGAGGTGCCACAGTATCCTTTTATGATCCATTTATTAATGAATTAATTTTAAGTAATAAAATTCATTTGATTTCCACTCCTATTACAAAGAAAATATTAAATAAAGCTGATTGTGTAATAATTCTCACTGATCATTCCTCATTGCCAATAGATAATATACTTAAATTTTCTAAACTCATTTATGATACTAGAAATATGACCTCCAACTTAATAGGAGAGGCTAAAGTTATTCGTCTCGGAGGAGGAGAGTGGTTATAAATGGACTGTAAGGTTGGAGGAAAGAAGGTAGGTCCCAAAAGGTTTTGGGACCCTATTGTATATTATCCCCCATTAATGATGTAAAACCTCTATAGATGGAATAACACATAAAATTATAATATTTAGTAGTGCTTATCGTCCATCCCTACATATCTGAAAACATAAAAAGCCATTTTGGATAAGACAAATTAGGTTATCTTCTGTCAGATTTAGTTCATCAATTACTGCTGTCACATCGGGTACAAGTGAATTCCCGTAGTCGTGCCAACAAATAATTCCACCTTGACGTATTGATTGCCGAGCTAAAAAGGTATCTAAAAAAACCCCTTCTTTTGAATGATCACCGTCAATTAGTATCAAATCTGCAGTAGGTAAATCGTCGGCTGTTAAATCTCTCGTCCCATTGGGTTTTAAAATTAGTTCTACTCGAGGATCATCTTTAACTAACTCCCCAGCCATTTGAGGGACTTCTCCTTGTTGTAGAGATAGTGTAGTCTGAGAATCAGGTGTAAGGTCAATACCAATATATTTTTCTATCCAGGGACTATTTTCTAATATAATTTTCGCTGTTTCTCCTCGTTGAATACCGATTTCTATTACTGTTTTCAAACGAAATGTTCTCGAGAATGCAAGTATTGGTTCAACATCCGCCCCCATAAAAATAGGTGGCTCTCCATCGAATGTACCACTACCAAAAATGTCAAAAAAAGTACTTCTATCTATAATACTCATAATCTACCTCCAGTCCATTTACCGAATGTGATGTCATTTCAACTAATATAAGATGTTTATTTCTTAGGTACCCTTTAATTCATCTATTTCAATATGTGTTAGCAAACTTGTATTAGTGTATGCGGAATCTAAAGCAAACATAACATCCAATAACAAAAACAAAGGTTCCTAAGTGTATTTGAAAAAACATACTTTTAAATAGGATTGAATAGATTGATATATACGGACTTTTGAGTAATTAATTTGAAAACACTTGAATGTTTTGAATTTTTAGGTATATAAAACATTAAAAATATATTCCGAAAAGTATCAAAGTTAAGGAAAGAAGGGTAGAATATGCGCATTTTATATATTTCTGTTCATGAGGTATTAGAGTATGATGAGTTAAAAATATTTAATGAATTGGGTTACGAATGTTTCTCTCATGGCGCTTATAGTCGACCTCATATAGGAAGTTCACTTCGCCCACCTATCCCTGAGATGAATTATGATTCCAACTTCGCAGATTTGGTTGATCTTTCCCCTAACAAAGATAATCTTGATCCGAAAATTATTGAAGATAAGGATATTATTATCATTATGCATTCACCTTCAATTGTGGTTAATAATTGGGAAAAGATTAAGCATAAACGGGTTATCTGGAGATCAATAGGGCAGTCTGTATCTTCAGTTGAACAGGTACTGAAGCCTTATCGGGAGCAAGGTTTAGAGATTGTCCGCTATTCACCAAGAGAAAAAATGATTCCCGGATACCTTGGTGAAGACGCAATAATACGCTTTTACAAAGATCAATTGGAGTATAATGGATGGAATGGTAAAAATAATCAAATAATGGCTCTGAATCAGTCAATGAAACACAGAGCAGTTGATTGTAATTACGATTTTTTTCATGAAACATGTAAAGGATTTCCGGTAAAATTATTTGGTGGAGGAAATGAGGGATTACCAGAAAGTGCTGGGATGATAACATATGAACAACTAAAGCAGGAGATGAAGGAAAACCGTATTTTTTTCTATACAGGAACGCAAGTAACGAGTTATACTCTTGGCTTTATTGAAGCGTTCATGACGGGAATTCCAATAGTTTCAATTGGAGAAAAACAGGGTAACCATCAATTTTATAAACAACAAACCTTTGAAATTCAAGATATTATTGAAAATGGTAAGGAAGGATATGTATCAGATAATATTTCAGAGTTAAAAATGTATATAGGGGAACTATTGAATAACCACAAACTTGCTAAAGAAATTAGTGATCGTGCCAGAATAAAAGCGATAAATTTGTTTGGGAAAGATAATATTAAAAATCAGTGGAGTCAATATTTAAGTAAAATTTGATAATTTTGAAATCAATAAAAAGTTTATTCTGTAAGGTGTGATATTAACTACTTAGCCAAGATGTAGGGGAATTTAGATGCGTGTGATAAATGTAATATAATTTGATCCGAGTTGTATTTAAATAAGCTTAAATAAGGAGAAATATAAAATGATAGAACCATCAGGAATTACTTGGGTAGGACCAATAGGTGATATCGGTGGATACGGAAATGTTTCTAGAAATTATTTAAGAGCATTGAAATATATAGGTCTTCCAGTACTAATTAACTTAAATGGCTCAATTGAAAAAGAACTTGGAAATGATGATAAGGAATTGCTGTCCAATTACCGATATATCCGGAGGCCAGATAATAACTTAGGCCAGTCTTCAATACTATTTATTCATGGAACACCAGAGAATTTTGTTAATGGTAACAAATTTGGTTTTAAAAAAAGGATTGGAATAACCATTTTTGAAACGGATCGTATCCCAATGAATTGGGTTAATTTATGTAATACAATGGATGAAATTTGGGTACCTACTCAATTTAATTACCGGACGTTTACAGAATCTGGTGTTGATCCATCGAAAATAAAAGTTATCCACTATCCAATTGATTATACAAAATACGATCAAATATTTCCCCCATATCCTTTTCCACCACAAGTAAAATCCTTTAGATTTTTATACACTATAGCCTTTGATTTTCGTAAAGGTCTAGATTTGCTTATCCCAAGTTTTTGTGAAGAATTTTCAAATGAGGAAGATGTTAGTCTTATTTTAAAGATTTACGTCCCTAGTTGGAATCAAGAAAATGAGTATTTAAAAGTAATATCTTCATATATTCCCGTTAAAGAAAATAATCCCCATATCCATTTCATTATTGAAAAAATGCCTCAGGAAACACTTTTATCCTTATATTCAAGCTGTAGTTGTTATGTTTCTACTGAGAGGGCTTGCGGTTGGGGAATGCCACAGATGGAAATGATGGCTATGGGAAAACCAGTTATTTCTATAAATTGGGGTGGAGTTACAGAATTCATGAATAATAGTAATTCTTTTCTTATTCAACCAGAGCCGGAATTAGAACCTGTTCATAATGAACTCCAAAAGACAAGACCTGAATTTTATTTAGGACATAAATGGGCGAAAGTTTTGAAACAAAATGTAAAGAAAGTTATGCGTGAAGCTTTTGAAAACCATATAAAAAGAGAAGAAGTTTCTACAAAGGCAAAACAAGACATGAAAAATAAATTCTCATTTCAGAGTATTTCAAATCAAATTAAAGAGAGATTATAATAGTGAAAAAAGTAAACGACTCTTAAAGGGTCTTTAATAATACGGAAAACACGTAATAACTATTATTGTCAGGTCTAAAGTTCTCTTTTTTACTTAAAACCACAAAATTGATAAGAATTGATAATACGAATATTGAACTAAATATATACGTAGTGTAAGTGTGAGGAGTGCGAAATTTTTTCAAAATTGAATCATTCTACTATTATTGAACTTTATGAAATAAAGAAGTGGTTTACAGCTTAGTTGAGGTGGGTGATATTCAAAGTGAAATTGAATGGGATCAATAAATTGAGCAGATGTGGCCATACATGGTACATCTGCTTTAATAATATTCCTAATTAGGTTTCGTAAATTTCAATAATCCTTTGAAGTATATTTGGTGAAAATTTCACCCACTGTTACTGATTACTTTCTTTGCTCAAGAGAAAAGTGGTTACCATCTAATTAACATAGGCCAAACCAAAATCAATGCATTACATACGAGTTTATTGATCTCTTTATTTTTGAAATCAATAGTTGTAGCAGCAAAGGACCTAGCACGGACGCCCAAGCTTATGGCTCGAGCGCTTTCATATAATAAAATGAGAACTTTATGACATTCAGATCTTTCCCACAGTTCGAAGCAATGAATATAAACCAAGTTATATTCAAAATTAAAAACTATAAGAGGTGAATAGAGAATGACTCCGATTGTATCGGTTATTTTAACAAGTTACAATAAACCACATACTATTGGTAAAGCCATTGAAAGCGTACTTTTACAGACATTAAACAACTGGGAACTTTTTATCATGGACGATAATTCCAATGAAGAAACAGTACAAAACATACGGAAATATATAAATAAGCCAAGAATACATTATTTTAACAGTAACATTCAAGATGGTGATAGATACAAAACAACAAGGTATGCAACATTAATTAATGAAGCGATTCCTAAGACAAGAGGAAAGTATCTTACTTATCTAACGGATGACAATTCATTTTTACCTTCACGCTTCGAAACGATGGTAAAAGAACTGAATCAAAATTCTTCTATAGAAATCGTATATTCACAGCAATTGGTGAAAACCATAAACGAATATGGAATAATTGAACAGGAAAAAGTTCGAAAAACATATGGAGTATTAAAGAACCCTGTGGGGTGGGTTGATCATTGTTCAATCATGCATACTCGTAACCTTGCAGAAAGAATATTCGAAGAATTTGGAAGCTACTGGAATGATGATCAAGCATACTGGTATAATGGGGATGCAGCTTTTTGGAGTCGTTTAACTAAATATAAGCCATTTCATCCTATTCCGGAAATTTTAGATATCGCGATTAAAGATGATAAATCATTCCAGAGGCTGTATACTCATTTGCCAAAGAGCATACCAAACGGAACTCTTGTGAGAGGGCCTTCCACTGAGACTTATATTATTGAAAATCAAGTACGGAGAAAGATTTTCCAAGAAGTGTTTACAAAATTAAAATATGATCCTAGTATGGTTGTGAAGATTCCGGATCCATTTCTTTTCAAATATAAAGAGGGAACACCAATCGACAGTCAGGTATTTATAAATTTTTTGCTTTTTCCTAATCAAAGACTCGTAAAGGCGCAAAATCATCCAGCTGTATTTTATCTACAAAATAATCATAAGCACCTCATTAAAAATGAAAAAACATTCAGTGATTTTAATCTTAGGTGGGATAAGATAATATCCACTGATGAACATTTATTAGCCCAATTACCAGATGGTTTGCCTATTGAGGAATTATCCGAAAGCACCCCTATTTTGCCAGATGGCACCCTATTTAAGCATGAAAACTATTACATTAGCCTGAAGAATTGTTTACATCCGATTGAAAAACAGGTAGCGATGAAGCTGAAGCTTCCGGTTACGAATCCAGTTAAAATGGACCATTCTTTGTTATCTAAATTTAAAACAGGAGAGCCTTTTGAGTGGGAGATTCTTTTTTGAAAATATAAAAGCCCTTCAAACGGGAATATAATGATGTTCCCGATTGAAAGGCTTTTCGCGTTCCACAGTTTCTTTAATCTCTTTAAGATCACTCATCTTCCATTTAAGAAGGAACTTTTTTTGGCTGTCTAGGATTATTTTATTCTGCAATGCTCTATTTAACCTAAAACTACTACTGCCATAATGATGAATAAAAACATCATTTGCTACCCATAGTTCCCTATTAGAAATTTGAGCTCTAATACTGAAATCTGCATCTTCAAAATACCCTGGGGAAAAGCGTTCATCAAGACCTCCAATCATATCAATCAAACTTCTTTTAAAGATCATGCAAAGGCCGCTTAAGTAGTCCACTTCATAACCTTGCTGATCATGCATTTGTGTCCATTCACTAGCGAATTTTTGCATTTGGTCCATTGTCTTGTAGGGAGCTGGAATAATTGCTTGATGTGAGACGATATTATTTGATCTCGGACCGACAATGCCAATGGAAGGATTTTTATTGAGTTGGCATAGTAGCCGGCATAACCATTCGTTTGTAACAACAGTATCATTGTTTAGAAGGACAATATTTTCTCCTCTTGCAATAGTAATGCCCTGATTGCATCCGCCGGAAAATCCTTTATTTTTTTTATTTGCAATTACCTTGGAGTTAGGAAGCGTTTTAAGAAATTCAACGGTCCCATCCGTAGACCCATTGTCAACTAAGATCAATTCAAAGTTTTCCTTGGTGTGTCGAAATATGCTCGATATGCATTCCTTTGTAAAAGCAAGACCATTTCGTGTAAGAATGATAATGGAGGTTAGTGGTGATGTATCAGGTGGATATTTATTACGCTTCAATTTTTTTCCTCCTACCTAGCAGCCCTACATAGTGTTAACAAAGGGCTAGATGTAATTAAGATGATCAAAACTACAAACCAGCGTTATTTGTTGGATCCCAAATGGTCGAAAGAACTATACCAAGGTCTGAAATTTATGAGGAAAGAGTAATTAGAGCAATAATTTTGGACATGGTCAATTATTCTTGTTAAATTTACCATTTATACTACCGATTTTTTTAACTTCAATATGTTTATGGGAATATAGATCCGGCTAATTCAGCGAAGAATTGTTAACTGTATGACGAATAGAAAAACTTTATTGATAATAACATTATATTCTTTTTAATCATAATCATGATGCTTCATGATACCCAATAAACGTAGGAATAAGCTTAAGTTAACCATAGCTCTGAAATGCGAGCCTCCATAGGAAAATCATTTATTTGTCTTATTCATTCTATTTTATAAATTGATTAGATTTAAATCCCATAAAGCTAGTGATTTATCCGTATATTTCATTTTTCCTTCTGTGCAATTTTCATTAATAACCAAGATAGGTTTGGGAAAGTTGAAGGGCTCGATCTCTAGATTAAGAGGGCGCCAGCTTCCTGTCCTTATTTCATGATTACATGTATGGTTTGTAAATGTAGTGGTTAATAAATATCTCGACTGGCTTGCTTTAAAATTGTTTAAAGCTAAATGAATATCAGTAAAGCTAAAATGTACAAGACAATCGCGACAGAGGATTAAATCCCCTGTAGGTATACGATCTTTTGTAATGTCCATATGAAAAAACTGCACATTGTTTAATGGATATTTTTTTTTATTTCTTTTTATTATCTCATCGACGATATCAATTCCAATATATAATTCAGTATTTTTGTATATTTCCTTCATCCAATTAAAATCACCACATGGTGCATCTATCATTTTTTTTATCTGTAATTGTTTTATTAAGCCTGGTAATTCCTGAATGAGTGTTTTGGTTTGAGTAAGTGATGAACCCGTGCCAGATACAGACTCAGAGTTTCCCCACATGTTTTTCTTATAAATATTTGTAAATATCTCTTTCATTTACATTCTCACCTTTCATCATTTTGATTTATTTAGAAAGGAATTATAAAAACAACATGACTCTCTTAGGGAGATAGGGCGGTCTGTAAAATCTAGAAATCTATATTAAATTTGGCAAAGTACCAATCATCATCATATTTTCGTTTTTGAAAGTAGGCCCGTCGCTGCTTTTTAACCCCATCAAGAATCACTTGGGATTCAATAGGGTTTGCCTTTATATGGATCATGAGTTTTTTACATTTTTGTATGCGATGAGTATTAAAATGAGAGAAGGCCATTCTTAATAAATTATAATAAACTTCATCATAGCTAACTTCATAGGGGTGAGCTTTTCTAAATAAATGTATTATTTTTACATCAGGCAGAACGTGGCAGCGAAATCCAAACAGCCATAGCTTAATAGAAAGCTCTACATCTTCATGTCCCCAAGTTTTAAATCCCGTTTCAAATCCGCCAACATCTTCAAACACTTTTTTTGAGATAATAAAACATCCTCCGGGTAATACGGCAGTTTCAAAGAGACCATTTTGTTTAGAATTCCATCTAATTCTAAGGTTTGATTTTAAGGTCATACCATAGCCAATGAAATCGGAGTTGCCAAACGAAGCGATTGCTGGAGTTACTGCATCTGATTTTCCTGTAAGTAAGGGATCTACAATATGATCAATCCACAAATCTTCAAATTGTAAATGAGCATCGCAAAAAATCAGGAATTCTCCAGAAGCTTTTGTTGCTCCTAAATTTCGTGCGTTAGCAGCTCCAATTCCTTCTGTTTGAAAAAGTTTAACCTGGTTTGCGTGTTTATAAGTATTAAGAAAATCGCAGCAATTATCTGATGATCCATCGTTTATAATAATCACTTCGAAGGAATAATGTGTTTCAACTGAAAATAATGAATCAAGAGTGTTTTTCACATTTTCCCCTTCATTTTTGGCTGGGAAAATTATTGAAATTAAAGGATGAGTTTTCACTTGATTTATCTCTCCTTTTGTAACGAATTTTTCATTATTAAGAAATAATCAAGGACTGTGAAATTGCTGTTAGCAAGGGGGATTATCACAATCCTTGATATTCGGTTGAAAAAAGAAGTTAAGTTTCTGTTTGTTGTTGAGTTAAAGTGAGAGTACATTTACTATAAATAAAGATTATTATTAATGCTTTCTAAAATTCTTAAAGGGATCTATTGCTGTTTTTTGCGCTCCTGAAAGTAAATTATATAAAGGGTGCTTTTTATAAAAAATATCTAATGAATCTGTATGAGTGTTTTTAAATTTAGTATCTGAGTAATCTTTTTTCTGATACGATGACATTATCCCGGAATTATAATTTTGTTGGGTTCTATCAATTTTTGTGTAACTCGGTTTATTTGAGGGAAAGAGTGTTTGACAATGTGATGTTTGCATATTGAAATTTTGGGTTGTAGTTTGTTGTTGGATTGTTTCATTCGAGAATCGAAATGCATTTGGTTGTTTAATTACTTCTTTTTTTACGTTATTTGGCGAATTGAAATTTCCCATATTTACACGAGTATTTCCAACTTGTTGTTGTATTCCATTATTATTAAAAGGTTTTTCCATTTTTCCTGTTGGTTGCAAATGATTTTTTTCTCGTTCTTGAATATATTTTGCTAGTTCATCTTTATAATGTATTTCTTTTTCTTGTTGATCCTTTACCGTTTTATTTATGGTTTCTATTTTTTGAATATAATTAATTTCCTTTTCTGTAAAATCTGTTATGGATTCGGTTAAGTTCTTAATTTCCTGTTGATGTTGATTTTCATTTTCCTTTAGATTGTTAATCGTCTGTTCTAAATTATCAATCTTCACTTTATAGTGATTTTCTTGCTCTGAAACAAGAGCGATCGTCTGCTTTAACTGATCGATTTCCTGTTGATGTTGATTTTCATTTTCCTTTAAATTGATAATCGCCTTTTCGAAATTATCAATCTCCACTTTATAGTGATTTTCTTGCTCTGAAACAAGAGCAATCGTGTGATTTAACTGATCGATTTCTTGTTGATGTTGATTTTCATTTTCCTTTAGATTGTTAATCGTTTGTTCTAAATTATCAATCTCCACTTTATATTTATTTTCTTGCTCCGAAACAAGAGCAATGGTGTGATTTAACTGATCGATTTCTTGTTGACGGTGATTTTCATTTTCCTTTAAATTGATAATCGTCTGTTCTAAATTATCAATCTCCACTTTATATTTATTTTCTTGCTCTGAAACAAGAGCAATGGTGTGATTTAACTGATCGATTTCTTGTTGATGTTGATTTTCATTTTCCTTAAAATTAATAATCATTTGCTCTAAGTTATCAATCTCGGCTTTATATATATTTTCTTGCTCCGAAACAAGAGCAATCGTGTGATTTAACTGATCGATTTCTTGTTGATGGTTATCTTCATTTTCCTTAAAATTAAAAATCATTTGCTCTAGATTTTCAATCTCGGCTTTATATTTATTTTCTTGCTCCGAAACAAGACCGATGGATTGATGTAAATTATCAATTTCTTGCTTGTAGTGGTTTTCTTTTTCGGTAAGTTGGTTAATAGCTTTTTCTAAGTTACCAATGTCCACCTTATATTGACTTTCCTGTTCCGATAGGTGGTCGATGGTCTGAACATAATTTTCAATTTCATGTTTAAAGTCCTCGATAACTTGATTATGATGACTTTCCTTTTCGGAAAGTTCGATCATGGCCATTTCTAAACTTTCAATCTCGGCTTTATATTTATTTTCTTGTTCAGATACAACGCTAATCGATTGATTTAACTGATCGATTTCTTGCTGATGGAAGTTCTCTTTTTCCTTTAAATCCATAATCATCTGTTCAAAATTTGCAATGTCCACCTTATATTGACTTTCCAGTTCCGATAGATGGTCGATCGTTTGATTATAATTTTCAATTTCATGTTTAAAGCTTTCTATAACTTGTTTATGATGATTTTCCTTTTCGGAAAGTTCAATCATGGCTTTTTCTAAGCTTTCAATCTCGGCTTTATATTTATTTTCTTGTTCAGATATAACGCTATTCGTTTGATTTAACTGATCGATTTCTTGCAGATGGTAGTTCTCTTTTTCCTTTAGATCGGTAATCATCTGTTCCAAATTCTCAATGTTCACTTTATATTGACTTTCCAGTTCGGATAGGTGGTCGATCGTTTGATTATAATTTTCAATTTCATGTTTAAAGCTTTCGATAACTTGTTTATGATGATTTTCCTTTTCGGAAAGTTCAATCATGACTTTTTCTAAGCTTTCAATCTCGGCTTTATATTTATTTTCTTGTTCAGATAATACAACGCTATTCGTTTGATTTAACTGATCGATTTCTTGCAGATGGAAGTTCTCTTTTTCCTTTAAATCCTTAATCATCTGTTCTAAATTTGCAATGTCCACCTTATATTGACTTTCCTGTTCCGATAGGGTGCCGATCATTTGAGTATAATTTTCGATTTCATGTTTAAATCTTTCGATAACTTGTATATGATGATTTTCCTTTTCGGAAAGTTCAATCATGACTTTTTCTAAACTTTCAATCTCGGCTTTATATTTATTTTCTTGTTCAGATAATACAACGCTAATCGTTTGATTTAACTGATCGATTTCTTGCTGATGGAAGTTCTCTTTTTCCTTTAAATCCATAATCATCTGTTCAAAATTTGCAATGTCCACCTTATATTGACTTTCCTGTTCCGATAGGTGGTCGATCATTTGAGTATAATTTTCAATTTCATGTTTAAAGCTTTCGATAACTTGTTTATGATGATTTTCCTTTTCGGAAAGTTCAATCATGACTTTTTCTAAACTTTCAATCTCGGCTTTATATTTATTTTCTTGTTCAGATAATACAACGCTATTCGTTTGATTTAACTGATCGATTTCTTGCAGATGGAAGTTCTCTTTTTCCTTTAAATCCATAATCATCTGTTCAAAATTTGCAATGTCCACCTTATATTGACTTTCCTGTTCCGATAGGTGGCCGATCATTTGAGTATAATTTTCAATTTCATGTTTAAAGCTTTCGATAACTTGTTTATGATGATTTTCCTTTTCGGAAAGTTCAATCATGGCTTTTTCTAAACTTTCAATCTCGGCTTTATATTTACTGTCTTGTTCAGATACAACGCTAATCGATTGATTTAACTGATCGATTTCTTGCAGATGGAAGTTCTCTTTTTCCTTTAGATCGGTAATCATCTTCTCCAAATTCTCAATGTTCACTTTATATTGACTTTCCTGTTCCGATAGGTGGTCGATCATTTGAGTATAATTTTCAATTTCATGTTTAAAGCTTTCGATAACTTGTTTATGATGATTTTCCTTTTCGGAAAGTTCAATCATGGCTTTTTCTAAACTTTCAATCTCGGTTTTATATTTATTTTCTTGTTCAGAAACTGCGCTAATCGTTTGTTTTAACTGATCGATTTCTTGCAGATGGAAGTTTTCTTTTTCCTTTAAATCCATAATCATCTGTTCTAAATTTGCAATGTCCACCTTATATTGACTTTCCTGTTCCGATAGGTGGCCGATTATTTGATTATAATTTTCAATTTTATGTTTAAAGCTTTCGATAACTTGGTTCTGCTGCTCTTCCTTTTCGGAAAGTTCGACCATGGCTTTTTCTAAACTTACAATCTCCACTTTATATTTATTTTCTTGTTCAGAAACAGCGCTAATCGATTGATTTAACTGATCGATTTCTTGATGATGGTAGTTCTCTTTTTCCTTTAGATCGATAATCATCTGTTCTAAATTTGCAATGTCCACCTTATATTGACTTTCCTGTTCCGATAGGGTGCCGATCATTTGAGTATAATTTTCAAATTCATGTTTAAAGTTTTCGATAACTTGGTTCTGCTGCTCTTCCTTTTCGGAAAGTTCGATCATGGCCTTTTCTAAACTTTCAATCTCCACTTTATATTTGTTTTCTTGTTCAGAAACAGCGCTAATCGTTTGATTTAACTGATCGATTTCTTGATGATGGTAGTTCTCTTTTTCCATTAGATCGGTAATTATCTGTTCCAAATTCTCAATCTCCACTTTATATTGACTTTCCTGTTCGGATAGGTGGCCGATCTCTGAAATGTAATTTTCAATTTCATGTTTAAAGTTTTCGATAACTTGTTTCTGCTGCTCTTCCTTTTCGGAAAGTTCGATCATGGCCTTTTCTAAACTTTCAATCTCCACTTTATATTGACTTTCCTGTTCGGATAGGTGGCCGATCTCTGAAATGTAATTTTCAATTTCATGTTTAAATTTTTTAATATCTTGTTTATGATGCTCTTCCTTATCTGAAAGAGTTTTTTCTAAATTATTAATCTCCACTTTATATTTATTTTCTTGTTCAGAAACAGCGCTAATCGATTGATTTAACTGATCGATTTCTTGCAGATGGTAGTTCTCTTTTTCCTTTAGATCAGTAATTATCTGTTCCAAATTCTCAATGTTCACTTTATATTGACTGTCCTGTTCGGATAGGTGGTCGATCATTTGAGTATATTTTTCAATTTCATGTTTAAAGTTTTCGATAACTTGTTTCTGTTGCTCTTCCTTTTCGGAAAGTTCGATCATGGCCTTTTCTAAACTTTCAATCTCCACTTTATATTTGTTTTCTTGTTCAGATACAGCGCTAATCGTTTGATTTAACTGATCGATTTCTTGATGATGGAAGTTTTCTTTTTCCTTTAGATCGGTAATCATCTGTTCCAAATTCTCAATCTCCGCTTTATATTGACTTTCCTGTTCCGATAGGTGGCCGATCTTTGAAATGTAATTTTCAATTTCATGTTTAAATTTTTTAATATCTTGTTTATGATGCTCTTCCTTATCTGAAAGAGTTTTTTCTAAATTATTAATCTCCACTTTATATTGCTTTTCTTGATCGTATAAAAGATCAATGGTTTTAGTAAGATGATTCATTTCGTTTTTATAATTCATTTCTTTTTCGTTGAGGGAATTAATGGTTTCTTTTAACTCTTGAATTTCTTTTTTGAAAATATTTTGCTCTTGAAAATAAAACATAACTTTTTCAACTAATTTCTCAATCTCTAAATTAATGCTTTGTACATCTAAATTAGTTATTTTTTTATTTACAGGAGCAAGAAGTGATTTCACCTCTGAAAGCCCATCTGCCATTTTTTTAAAACCTTCATGGCCAAACTTTTTAAATTCGTCATCTTTTACATTTTGTTTTTGAGCAGACTCATAATCTTGAACTTTCTTTTGAAGAGAGGCAATTTCCCTTTGTAATATTTTATTCTTATCTCCAAGAGTTTTTATGTCATTTTTTTTCTTTTCGTCGTTTGTTTTGGTTTCTTTAACGTACTGGAGTTCGGTCTTATATTTCTTTATTTCTTCTTCGAATTTCTGAGCCTTGGTTTCTGCACTCTTCCTTTCATGTTCCTTCCGATTGATTAGTTCTTGATATGTTCTTTGTTCTATTATCATTTCTTCATTGTGTTTTATTAATTTTCTTATTTTCTTTTTACTATAATCCACTTCGTATTCTTTAACTTTTGATTTGTATAGGGAAAGTTCAGATCTAAGGTGAATGATCATTTGCTGAAGTTGTAATGGAGTTATTTTATTCAATTTACTTTTTTGTATTTCATTGGCTTTTTCATCATCTGTATACAAAAATAACCACTCCTTATTTTTGATCACATGTGAACAGGCTGTAATCTCCCGCCATTACCAATTAGGAATCAATTAGACAGGATGTTGAGATTCAGCTACTGTAAATGACCAAGAAGTTCCTATGCGGAGATGTTTATCAAGATTTTTATGGGTGTGGTAACTTAAGATGGAGTACGTTCGCGAGAGTGTTGGTGTTTCTTTGTAATAAGGAACACAGCGATATCCAAATCATGCAGGCGCATGGTAGACAAAAGTAAATTCCTCCTCATAAAATTATCATCTTGACCGAAAATCTTTAATTTCGATTTTTAAATATTCAGTGTCGGGTTTCAAACAAACACTGATCCCTTTATAAATGATTCCATAATAGTTATATGTACCGTATTCAAATCGGTGATTATATTTTTTATCTTTTTAATTCCCTCATCCTTAAGAATCTACATGGATGGAAGTCCTACATTTATTAGAAAAGAGATGTTACTTTTTTACATTGTATAAACCAACTAATTTCACAAACATTTAGAGACTGCTATGTTTATTCTTTATCATTTCTTCATTACTCTTACATATCATTAATATTGAGTGATATTAGGTTTGTGATGAAACAAGCCGCACGGTATTATTTTATCCTTTTGAAAATCAAATCTGTACAGGATTAACATAAAGGGGGATACATAAATGGATTTTAGAGTAGAAGTTGGAGAGAAGGAGGCAGGAACCATACCTTATGAGTCTCTCCCGGCATTTACTTACCTTTTTAGGGAATTGGGTTTTGATGTGCTGCCAGATACTGAAAATCAGAAAGTACAATTATGTTCTGCATTGCATGGTAAAAAAATTGTAATTTCTTCAGATTATGATGTTAAATTTAACACATATAGAAAGGGCCATTTAGAAAAGAAGGTTCTGGAGTATATCAAAACATTCCTTTCTGCATGTGGGGCAAAGGTGATCCTAAAAGATGGAAAGAAGGAATCAGAAAATGCTGATTTTCATGTATACTTTTCACTCTTTGAAATTCCAGTAATAAAAGAGCCCATTCTTGAATTAATTCATAATTCAAAATCAACTAATAAAAAGTTATTGGATATTTTTCATTATGAATGTACAAGAACTGGAACAAAATTTAAATCTAATGAGGTAGTTAGTGGCGCAAAAAAACCTTTTATTAACATACAGATTATGTATCCTGTTATTACGGATGAAGATTTTTGGGAAAAACTTGGTGAAAAATATGCGATGTCCATAACAATAGGAATATTAGCTAGATTTCACGAAAGTTCGCCTTTATCTGTTTTGTCATTAGTTCCAATTGAAATTTTCTCAAACATGTTTGTTCATTCTGAAAATACTGGGGTAAATTTAGAGCCTACCATGCAAAAAGAAAAAAGGTTACCAGAAAAGAAAAAATTTTTAGTAAAGAAACCAACTTTTCCTAAAAGAAAAGAAGCAGAAGTGTTTTTAGATTATCATATTTTTATTGAAGAACATGAAGATCGTAACAAAATCAAGCTTATTGGAAATCTTCATATTAAAAATATAGGTACGGAAGTTTTGCGGAATCCAGTTATCTGTCTGCGTTCCACCCCTTCAGAAAGCATAAAAATATCTGGGCAAATATTGCCGCCGAATGTTGCCGAAACGTTGGGGGTAATGAAAAATGAAGAAACAAAAGGGTGGAAATATATGAATGATGAATGGTTTGAAGAAATGGAGAAGGGAGAAACCTGGATATGTCCAATTCAATCTAAAAATATAAACCCTAGGCAAACAGAATCTTTAACTAACTTACAAATAAGCGTTCTTCAACCTGAAGAAAACAGCAATATTCGTGTAGAAGCTTTTGTGTTTTTTAAAGAACAAGATCTGGAAATCAGTTCGAGCAATCAAATTTCCTTATTATTATCGAAGAAACAATAAGGTAATAGGTTTAATGGCAGAGCATGTTGGGGGTGGAAGTAGGGTGGTTGTAGGGAATTATCACTTTGAGAAATCCTTATTAGATAATATGAAAGTTATAAAATTATTGGACCAAGCGATAAAACAGAATAAAGGCTTTTCTCTTGCCCGTTTTGGAATAGGTGAAATAAGCTATTTAAGCTGGCCAGCCAATGGATTATTAGTGCAGGAGTTTAAACGGTATGAATCTTATGCGGGAGTATCCAATTCACCAGAGATAATTAGGAGGGAATTGGTCAGGTCATTGCGGGATACAGACATTGCTGGTTTGATAGCTCCATGGAGACTCGAACCTTGGGCAAAACAAACTCGAAATGTACTTAAAAAACTGAAGTTCATACCTTCGAAAGCTTGTTGTGCTTGGATCATGCATAGCCTCTTAGACGAGGGGACATTATGGCCATGGCTGAGTAATAAGAAGGTATTTCTTGTTGGACGCCGTTCAAAAGAAGCAGAAATCGTTTTTAAAGAACAAGGCGTACAAATTACTGGCAGTATGAATTTAAATGGATATGCAGAATTAAGTGGAGTACAAAATGAGCTACAGTCTAATCAGGAATGGGAAATAGCGTTGATTTCTGCCGGGATTCCGGCAACCATTTTAGCTCCAAAAATTGCAAAATTGACCCAGAAGGTTGCCATTGATTTCGGTCATGCCCTTGATATGATTCTTGATGGAAAAGAATACAAACATTCTGAACTAGTGAAAAAATGGAATGATCAGTTTTCCTAAAAAGGAAAACAAAAATTAAATATAATCATTGTAGAAATAAAGAATATAAAATAATACTCGCAGATTCAACCTTGAATTCATAAGGAAGAGGTGCGAGTATATTATTTGCACTAAATTCAGTTTACGAATTTTAATTCTATCGGAAAGACTTTTTTTCTTGTTAGTTGGAAACATTTTAATTCAGGGGTCGAGTTTGCAAACGAAATAATAAGGTGGCCTACCTCTGGGTAGTTATTTAAGGTAATATCTCCTTCTGACGGATAAGCACTATCTGTTGGATGGGAATGGTAAATGCCAATCAAATCTTCATTCCTCCTATCGATAAGTTCAAATACATGACGAATTTGATCTAAATCCATCGAATAGGAAAAGGAGCTCCTATTGACATTTTCCATTGGCCAAATTGTTTCTGCAACCCCATTTTCCCCTGAAAGCAGTCCACAGGCTTCATAAGGAAGTTCGCTTTTGCAATGAGAAATCATTTTTTGCCTAACATGATTAGTGATGTAAAAAGTACCGGATTTTAAACTTAGATCATTTGTTTTTTCCACAGCAACCTTTTGCTCGTACTGGCCGAACCTGGAGGGTAGAGGGAGTGCTTTGTTGTCGTTGAGCGGGCTGCAGGTTGGACATTCCTAATTTTCTTCTTACTTTACGTCTTAGCTTATCAGATGCCATTTTTTTCTCTCCTTTTATAGGTATGCTCTATAAATATGAAATCATGAATCTTTATGTAACCTAATAATTAATAAATGGGTCGCCTAAAATCCGTGATACATTTACTAAGTGTTGAAGTAAATAATGGTATTAGACTTTCCAAGTTTCTTTACAAAAAAAAACCGAGAGATTAACATCCCTCGGGTTTTTAGTATTATACAGGGAAACGATCGCAATCTCCTACTTCAACCTCTAATCCAGGGTTAGTTACTTCTGTCAGAGCAATAGTGACGGTTAAAGATGGACTCGATATTGTCAGTGAAGCAGTATCCCCAAGAGGATCAGCATCATTTAGAATAAGTGTGAATGTCGCGTTTTCTGGTACACCTCCGGCTGGAGTTATAACACCTGTTCCAGTTGCAGTAAGCCCAGTTACTAATCCAGCAGCATCTGTAGCACATGTAGGCTGGAGAAAGTCAGTGGCTGTAAACGTGAAGCTTTGGTCAAGATCAGAATCTGGCGTTCCAATTGGAGTAGGTCCTAATGTATCGATGTAGGTAACTTGAATCCTGCTACCAGAAAGAGTACATTGGTCACAAACTAGGGCAGTCAAATCTAAGTTTCCTGTTGTAGGACCGCCTAGACCGTCTTCAAATACAATGATGGATGCTTCGCCAGTGAATTCTGCTGCACCTTGGCAGTCGCAGTTCAATGTCGGGAAGAAGGTTGGGCATTGTTGCGGGAATCGTGGTGTTGGGCACACGAACCCATCTTCTTCAATTGGAATGACAGGACGTGGTCCACAGAACTTAGCCTCGACCTCTAGCTTAACCTCAGCCTCGACTTGAACATCTTTACACATGGTCACATCAAGTACAACCATATCACCAAGCATTTGATTTAAAACAACTGTGCATTGAACATCAAAAATATTACAGTTGATTTCTGTTCCCTCTGGGAAACATAGGATTACTTCATCCATGAAACTAACAGGGACTACGAAATTACACCCTGGGAGTGGTTCTCCATTGCAAAAGAATTGAACGCGGATATGGACATGGAAGGCAAGAGAAACAATTTGGGCCCCTGGAACATTAGGAATGTTAGCTGGAATGGCTCCGATAAAATCACAGCTTCGTGTACCAACTACTTCCGAACAAGTAGCTGTTATGGTGTTACCATCATGACGTGCATCTTCAATTGCTGCAAAGCATTCCTCAGGTATTTGAACTTTATTGCGGTCACGATTTGTTAGAACAACCCAGTCATATACTTTTGTAACACGAATACATTCAGGTCCGATGGGGTTCGGTACCACTTGTCGGCCCTGAATAGATTTGACGTTCCTTTTTTTCATCAAACATCTTTCCCTTCAGTATCAGGTTTTGAACACATTAACATACTATGGGGATATCTTTTTATGGGTACATTTTTCTTAGAAAATGGGCTAATAAAATATTATGAATTTATAAATGTATATTTATATAATCAAAATTCAAATCATAAAATATTAAAAGAAAGATTAGGAGGTGAATAGGTGTTGGCTATAGAATGGCTTGATTTTATTATTTTAATATTGGCTACTTTCCGGTTAACTCATTTAATTGTATTTGACGAAATCACTTCATTCATCAGAAAACCTTTCTTGACTGGCACCGTCCAAGAAAATGCCTCTGGACAACTGGAGGAAATCATTGAAATAAAAGGATCAGGACTTCGTTATTTCATAGGTTCGCTTTTAAGTTGTTATTGGTGTGTAGGGTTCTGGTGTTCCCTCATTACTGTACTTACTTATTATAATTTTCCTGCTGCTTTTCCAATCTTATTGGTCTTAGCTGTTGCGGGGGCTGCTGCTTTTATTGAATCTAAAGTATGAAAGTACATTTTCCCTAAACATGTAGGGGTACACAAAGAAAAGCATAATGAACTTTATTGTAATTTGATAAGCGGATATAGTTATTCAGACTAAAATTATATGCTGATCGTCATAAAAATGCTTCATAGACAGAGAGGCATATATATTCTTAGGTTAAAGTTTAGACAGCTTGGAGCACTGGGAAACATATCCCAATAAAGATGAGGAAGATTTAAATTAAGCGGAACCAAAGTCAGGGAAATGCTCCGGAAGGGACATATCCCGCCACTAGAGTTTACACGTCTTGAAGTTGGCTGAGGTTCTTATTAGAGGCATGAAGACAAATGAAGGCGAGTAAGCTATTGTAAACCCGTTTAAAGAGAAGCGCTTCTTGGATAGGATCCGAAATAATACAATGAATGTGAAAAGCACAACATTCAATAATTCCTGTTAACTTGTTTCTTAATTAATATTTCCAGAATTCAGTGTTTAGTTTATTCTTTATTAATCGAACAGAGCAGTATAGTTTAAGAACAGTTATTGAAGATTCGTAGATATTAAGTGAAGATAACGAATTGGATGTGGATTAATGAAAGCCATTGTGTACACAAAGTACGGTTCCCCTGACGTGCTTCAACTGAAAGAGGTAGAAAAACCTACTCCTAAGGAAAATGAAATACTGGTAAAAGTAAAGGCGACAACGGTAACAATGGGGGATATTCGGTCAAGGAGCTTTACGG
Organism: Peribacillus simplex NBRC 15720 = DSM 1321; assembly: GCF_002243645.1. Classification (NCBI taxonomy): domain Bacteria; kingdom Bacillati; phylum Bacillota; class Bacilli; order Caryophanales; family Bacillaceae; genus Peribacillus; species Peribacillus simplex. The sequence continues at coordinate 5,170,177 of NZ_CP017704.1, forward strand.
TTCCTCTTTCTGTTTGGCTGCCTGCTCGGATAATCATGGGTTTTAGACGTCCCAAAAAATCCATATTGGGCTTGGAGTTATCTGGGGAAGTTGAGTCAGTAGGTAAAGATGTCAAGCTGTTTAAAGCAGGTGACCAGGTTTTTGCTGCTTCCCAAGTGGGCTATGGTGCTTATGCTGAGTATAAGTGTCTGCCTGAAGAAGGACCAGTATCATTTAAACCCAATAATTTATCTTTTGAGGAAGCCGCAGCCATTCCAATTGGGGCGCGTACAGCATTGTTTTATCTTAGAAAAGCTAACATACAGAGTGGTCAAAAGGTTCTTGTCTATGGTGCATCAGGTAGTGTAGGAAGTTATGCAGTACAGATTGCCAAGTATTTTGGGGCAAAAGTTACAGGGGTTTGCAGTACCGCGAATGTAGAATTGGTAAAATCTCTTGGAGCCGATAAGGTCATAGATTACAGTTCAGAGGATTTTTCCAGAGATGGTGAGACCTATGATGTTATCTTTGAAGCGGTAAACAAGAGTCCGTTTTCAGCTTGTATGAAATCGCTGAAGAAGGACGGAACCTATCTAAATGTCACCGTACCGGTACCCGGTGTTCGAATGCTATGGACTAAATTGACAACCAGCAAGAAGCTGATATTGAGTCAAAATTCACCTGAAACCCCCGAAGCTCTAAACTTCCTCAAAGAACTTGTTGAGGCGGGGAAGTTAAAAGTGGTCATTGACAAATATTATGCGTTTGAAGAAATAGTTCAAGCCCATAGATATGTAGAGAAAGGACACAAGAAGGGAAATGTCGTAATAATTATGGAACATAATAGCAAATCCTAATAAATGAAACAAGATAATAATCAAGCTCTTATTAAGCCAAAGGGTGTGTTCTGATTATAAGGTTAGCCGGTTTATACTGGTTGACCTTTTTTTAAAATGGAGTTTGATATATAAGTAGTCAGGATAGTACGTACGAATGTTATTCGGGAGCGACTCTGATCGAAATTAATCTATCTTTAGCAAAGGGAGTGGAAAAATGTTTCCTATAATTGAAACTAAACGGTTGGTATTGAGAGAATTGGTTGAAGGTGATGCTTTAGATATATTAAAATGTTTTTCCAATCCAGAGGTATTACGATATTATGGGCAAACTCCGTTAACAAATACAGATCAGGTGAAGCAGATCATTAGGAATTTTTCAAAGAATTTCGATGAAAAACATGGAATTAAATGGGGAATAGCATTAAAAGGGAAGGATGGCATTATCGGAACAATTGGATTTCAAGAATGGTCTCATGAACATAAGAGAGCAGAACTGAGCTATGCACTTTTCCCAAATTATTGGGGTAACGGTTATGCAACAGAAGCTGTCAGTAAGGTGATTTCTTATGGTTTTAAAGAGCTTGACTTAACGCGTATTGGAGCAATTGTTTTTATTGAAAATAAAGCATCCAATAAGTTGTTGACAAATTTAGGTTTCAAAAAAGAAGGGATATTGAGAAATTATATGTACCAAAATGATGTTTCATTTGATACTAATCTATACTCTCTTTTAACGGTAAAGCCTTAATGATTCGCCAAGGAAAATGTTAGGTTCACAGACATAAGCGGGGAGTGTTAACTGTTTTATGGAAACAAATGAAAATTCAGATATATATTTAAAAATTCATTGTTTTCCTGTAAGATAACAATATATAAAAACCCTGTCGACTTGTCGACTTACTTAGAAAACGTGAGGAAAACATAAATTATGGAATTCGAAAAAAGTCTTGAAAAAAGATGGAGTAATCAACAAAGCATAGGTTTAACAGCATATTTAAAGAAAATGAAGGGCGAAGCTAGAGAAAAAGACAGAATTGATTATTTGGATTCCTTTGTTTCAGCTATAGGTGGGCTCATTGCTATTATCATTATTAGTTTTATAGCTGTCTATTTAGGATATCCTATGGCATTAGCACCTCTTGGAGCGAGCTGTGTTATTGTTTTTGGTGCGCATAAAAGTCTCTTGTCACAACCCCGTAATGTTATTGGTGGACATATAATCTCTACAACAACAGCTCTTATCATTTGGAGCATCTTTGGTAAAAGCCTATTCATTATCGGTCTTGTATTAGCTATTGTATTAATTATAATGACTTTTACAAAAACCGTTCACCCTCCCGCAGCAGCTAGTGCCCTTGTTTCAATCAATTCTCAAGCTGGTTGGGGATTCCTGACTTCGATTGTATTAGGTACCTTATTATTAGTTTTTATATCGATGATTTATAATAATTTATTTCAAACAAGACAATATCCAAAACATTGGTTATGAAAAATTCAAAACTCATTTTAACTAAACGGGAGCTTTTTATTTGGTGACTGTTTTATGGCTCCTCCCTTATTGTGCTGACTGCTTAACTTCAATAAGCGGAGACTGCTGATTTTTCTTACTAACTATTAGAAAACCATCCTTACCATCATATAAAAAAAATAACGTATGATAATGATTTGCTAAAGCTTGATGGGCAGTGGTAAAATCCCAGTAAAAAAGGTGAATGTTCATGTCTGAACCAGTAATAGAAGATTCTTACCAAATCAGTTTGCAAAATATTCGCCATCACTCACAGCATATCCATTTAGGAATTGAAATTCTTTTCGTAATCCGGGGAGAAGTTGAGGTTTTGGTTAATCAAGATTCCTGGCGTTTGGCGGAAAATGATCTTCTGCTTATTAATGCTAATGATGTTCATACTGTAAAGGGGCATGAAGACAATGTAGTTCTATTGCTGCAAATTCCCCTTGGTTCCATCGAGCAGCTTTATCAGGATATTCATGTGTGTTATTTCGACTGCCATTCATCCAAGGAGGATAATGGGTTATATCTTCTTTTTGATCAAATCCGTCAACTCTTGGCTGAAATTTTGATCGCACATTATCAAGAGCAGGATGGAAGTGAACTTGAAATCAATAGCCTGATTTACAAGTTAGTTACACTCCTTATCCGGAATTTCAAAACCACACATCTCGGGCAAAACCGATTTATTGAAATGAAAGATGAAAGAATTAGGGACATCCTTACTTTTATTGAAAAAAATTATCGCAAACAGATGTCTTTTGAAGAGATTGCCAAACGGCAATATCTATCCCTATATTATTTGTCCCGTTATTTCAAGCAGGCTGTTGGTGTTAGTTTTTCACAATATGTAAAACAAATTCGTTTGAAATCAGCTGTTCATGAGCTGTTATATACCGATCATAACATTATGAAAGTCTCGTTAAATAATGGTTTTCCAAATGTGAAAGCTTTTAACAAGGCTTTTAAGGAAATGTACAATCAAACACCTGCCGAATATCGAGGTCTTCATAAAAAAGAACCTTTCCAGGAAGTAAATAATATAAGCGAACAATATACCTTAGTGAATTCGCCGCACTTTTTAATTGAATTGAGCAAGTATATTTCGCAAAAGGACCAAAATGTTTCGGTGAAAGAATCGGGAGTTTCAGCGGTACATATCAACCTGCCGCAAGAGCCTGTTCTTGTTCGGGATAAAGCCCAGCGATTACTGGTGATTGGACAGCTGGAATATGCATTAAATGAAGAGGTCCAAGCAGAATTAAAGCTTATTCAGGAGCAGCTCCATTTTGAATATGCCTATTTCACGAACCTATTTTCCCCCACATTTACGACAATCGACCCGCTTTTGCAAATAGGAGGGCCATATTATAAGATTGATGCGTTGTTTAACGAGTTTCAAAAGCTGGGTTTAATTCCATTCATTAGTGTAGAGATTGAAAAGGAAGTCGTAAGCTGCCCGGATTATATAAAGATGTTAGATGAATTTTTACAGCATGCTGTCAGTTATTTTGGCGATGCCTTTGTCGGGAAATGGCAATTTGAATTGGTTTTCTCAGAGTGGGATCAAACAGCCCGGACTTTTTATCAACAATACTTTCAAACTGTGAAAAAGAGGGCTTCCACCGCAAAAGTCGGAGTTCATGTGCCATTTTCCTTAGAAAAAGGATTATCAGTCCCAGTTACTGAATTTTTAAAGCAAATGGATCAATTTGACCTGGTTTGCTTTAGCTGCAATCCAAATGAACAAGTTGACTTTACCGATATGGATAACAGTTCCTTTAAGGGAGTAAAAGATTATATAAAGAAATCGTGTATTGAATTAAAAGCGAACCTTTCGTCAGCTGGCTTGGCTGGCACACCAATTTACCTGACAAACTGGAATACACTTTACGGTAATACAGTAAATTTAAGTGGAACTTTTTTTCGATCAGCTCTCATTTTTAAAGACATGCTTGATGTTATAAAAGAGATTTCCGGTTTGGGATTTTGGATTGATACCCATTCATTAGAAAAATGTAATATGGATAATGAAAATATTGCAATGAATGGAATTGCCCTACTCTATTATTATCAAATAAAGCGTCCGGCGTTTTTTAACATGCAATTAATTGCAAAAATAGGACTAGAGATTTTAGCTGAAGGTGAGGACTTTGTACTGACGAAGGGGAAACAAGGGTACCAATTAGCTATTTATAACAATTCCTATGTTAATCCCACTTATTCTGTCGAAAGTTTCTTTTTGAGCTCATTAACAAAGGAAAAGAAAATCATGATTTCAGGGTTGCCTTCTGGCACTTATCAAATTCGTAAATACATTCTCGATAGAAATAACGGTGCATTTTACTTTAATTGGCTCAATCTCAATCAACAGTATATCTATGATCAAGAGATCATTACGTATCTCAAGCAGCGAGCCTATCCAGATTTGCAAATCTATGAGGAAAACATTGACTCGGAGCTATTATTACAATCCACTTTGACGTTAAATGCCATTCATCTCATCGAAATTAGGCCATTAGGTTAAAACTTAATGGTCTTTTTTTGTTGTTAGGTTAAGCTAAGTAATGAAAAAGGGCAAATGAAGGGGTGTGTTTTCGACAATGATTGGAATGTTTTCAATACTTAAAAAACTTATAATGAAGACAAGAAAGCGATTACATAAATAATATTTCGGAGGTAGCCTTTTATGTCTGTTTCTCAAGGAGCGATTAAGAAGCAAAGCGAAGCAAAACTTTCGGTATCAAAGGAAAAAAATCCTCGTGGAGTTTTGTTGACTACAGCTTTAATGGCTGGTTATTCCATGATTTACATGGACAAAAACATGATTTCTACTGCAATTATCCCAATTGCAGAACAATTCCAACTAACAACAAGTCAAACCGGTTTGATAATGAGTTTATTTTTCCTGGGTTATTCGTTAATGCAGATACCTGGGGGATGGCTCGCAGATAAGATTGGATATAAAAAGGTACTAATGCTTTCGCTTTCGCTTATTACAATATTTTCATTCGCATTTGGCCTTGTTGGAAGCTTATTGATGTTTATATTAATTCGTTTCTTGGCTGGTATTGGCCATGCAGGCTATCCTCCAAGTTGTTCAAAAGGAATCGCCGAAAATTTCCCGAAAAAAAGACGGACTTTTGTTCAATCGCTCATTTTGTCAACGAGTGGAATTGGCGGAATTTTGGCTTTTGTGATTGGAGCACGGCTGATTGACTTAAATTGGCATTATGCCTACTATGCACTGGGGACAATGTTTGCCATCTCGTTACTTTTGGTTGCCTTTTTGATACCTAATAGCCACCCAACTGCCAAAACGAAAATTGAAAAGAAACAAGTTAGCTTTAAATCAGTGATTTCCAATCGAAATGTAATTATTTTATTCGTTGCAATGCTGCTTGCGAATGTAGCTTTTTATGGGAATATGTCATGGCTGCCAACTTTCTTAAAGACAAAATTTTCACTATCCATTAGTACGGTTGGGATAATCCTGGCAGTAAACGCTATTGGAGGAACGCTAGCATCCATATTTGCAGGTGTATTATTAACAAAGTATTTTGCTGGCAAGGAAAAGTTACTGCTAATGTGCTGTTCAGTCATTTCATCCTTGTTGTTTCTTGGTTTAGTATTTTCAAATTCATTGTCCCTTTCCATTGCTTTCTTATATGTGCTTACATTTTTATTAACCACGATCTTTGTGGGGATTTTCTCTTGGCCGCACAAGATTTTACCTGAGAAAGTAATTGGGTCATCCATTGGAATCGTCAATACGGGTGGAACGCTTGGGGGCTTTATTGCTCCAATGGCTTTCGGTGCTTTAATTTCTATGGCCGGTGGATCGTTTTCTATCGTATTTATCACCTTGGCAATAGCCGTTGTAATATGCGGTCTAGTTATACTTACCGTTAAAACAGAAAAATAATAGGAGGGAAAATGATGTTAGATCGACTATTGCAAAAACTTGAAGAGAAAAAAGAAAGAATGATTGAAATACGCAGATATCTCCATCAACATCCTGAATTATCTTTTAAAGAAGAAAAAACTGCTCAATACATTGCTGATTTTTATAAAGATAAAAATGTAATAATACGGACAAATGTTGGCGGATATGGAGTGGTTGTGAAAATCGAAGGCGGACTCGCAGGTAAAACAGTTGCGCTGCGTGCTGATTTTGATGGTCTGCCAATCACGGAAGAGGCAGATGTACCATTTAAATCGAGTAATCCAGGTGTTATGCATGCATGCGGTCATGATGGACACACTGCCTATTTAATGATTTTAGCCGAAGCATTAATTGAAATAAAAGACCAATTAAGAGGGAACGTTGTTATCTTGCATCAGCCTGCGGAAGAAACGCCTCCTGGTGGAGCAATTGCCATGATTGAAGATGGATGTTTAGAAGGTGTGGATAGTATTTTCGGTATTCACCTTATGTCCCCATCGGTGACCGGGGAAGTCTCTTATCGTGCTGGAGAAATGCAGGCGGGACGCTCGTATTTCAAAGTGAAAATCCAAGGAAAAGGCGGACATGGTTCGATGCCGCATACAAGCAATGACAGCATTGTCGCAGCAAGCCACTTTGTTGTAGCAGCCCAGACGATTGTCAGTCGCCGAATCAATCCTTTTGATATGGCGACAGTAACGATTGGCTCGTTTGATGGAAAGGGATCATTTAATGTAATAAAGGACAGCGTTGAACTTGAAGGAGATGTTAGAACCATGTCCAGTGAAGTTCGTGCTAAAGTGGAAACGGAATTCAAGCGAATTTTAGCGGGGCTTGCTCAAGAATTTGACATTACCTATGACTTGATATACTCACATGATTACCCTGTTTTAGTTAATGATAAAGCCATGACAGAACTGGTTGTAAATGGGATTAAAAAGGCCGAAATTCCTGAAATCAAAGCGTTAGTGGAAACGACGCCAATGTCTGGGTCAGAGGATTTTGCTTACTATTTGCAAAAGATTCCCGGCAGTATGTTTTATGTTGGAGCAAAGCCGGAGGATGGTCCCGTTTATCCTCACCATCATCCTAAATTTGTCATTAATGAAGACAGCCTGATCATCGCGGCAAAAGCAATGGCAGCTGTTGTTGCAGAATATTTTGGACAGAAATAAACAAAAGGAAAAACGGGGATGGTTCTTATGCTTGCGGCGTGGGGACCTTCTTCTTGTACAGGAGTGATCACATGTCTTTTACTAATTTAAAAGAGTTAATTGAACTAGCAGAGCAAGAGAAAACAACTATTTCGGAATTGATGATCAAAACAGAGGTACACCAGAAAGGTTATCCTAGGGAGACGATTATCGAAAAAATGTCGGAACAATTTACTGTAATGGAAGAGGCTGTCCGCAGAGGAACAATGAGTCCAGTCATGTCACGTACTGGTTTAACGGGAGGGGATGGAAACCGTCTTTATCAGTATGCCCAAAACGGGAATTCCTTTGTCAATCCTAGAACATTGAATGCTGCAGCAAATGCGCTTGCGGTATCGGAAGTAAATGCTGCAATGGGGCGGATTGTGGCGACGCCAACAGCTGGGTCAGCGGGAATCTTGCCCGCTGTCCTTGTTAACGCCCTTGACAGCGGGAAATTCACCCGAAAGCAGATTGTACAGTCAATATTCACTGCCTCTGCCCTCGGCTTAGTTGTTGCAAATAAAGCTTCGATATCAGGGGCAGCCGGCGGGTGCCAAGCTGAAATCGGTTCAGCAACCGCAATGGCAGCTGGCACCCTAGTAGAGCTTGCCGGTGGAACACCAATGCAGGTTGGAAATGCTGTCGGAATTGCTTTGAAAAATTCACTGGGGTTGGTTTGTGACCCAGTTGCTGGACTGGTGGAAATCCCGTGCATCATCCGCAACGGTTTACATGCAATTACCGCCCAAACTGCTGCAGATATGGCTTTAGCTGGGATAGCCAGCGTCATTCCACCGGATGAAGTGATTCATGTGATGCATGAAGTCGGACAGCAAATGCCCGAATCGTTGAGAGAAACCGGGATAGGCGGTCTTGCCGGAACTCCGACCGGGCAAAAATTAAAGAAGCAGATTCTAAGCGGAAAAACTAGTGGCTGTTGGCCGGCAAAATACCAAAGTGCGTATGAAATCATCGGTCCCGTAATGGTTGGCCCTTCGAGTTCTCATACAGCTGGTGCTGTCCGAATCGGGAATATTGCCCGCCAGCTATTAAACGAAAATCCATTATATGCAAAGTTCTCGCTAATGGGCTCTTTCGCCGAAACCTATCAAGGCCATGGAACAGACCTGGCTTTATTAGCCGGTGTTCTTGGATTATCTACCATGGATGATGGCATTCCAAATGCAAAAAAAATTGCTGAAGAAAAAGGATTACAATATGAATTCACGAAAAGGGTGCTTGGAAGCTATCATCCGAATACCGTTCTCGTAGAATTGACAGGGGTCACACGTACTGTAAAGGTTTTGGCCAGCTCTTTAGGCGGTGGTAAAGTGGAGGTTCAGGAATTCGATGAGTATCCATTTAAATTTTCAGGGGAACGGCCAACACTTGTGATTCGCCATTCCGACCAAAAAGGGGTTATTGCCGAATTATCGGATATTCTTTATCAAAAAGGGTTCAATATAGCCCGTATGGCCAATGAACGTTCCAAAATCAATGGTGCTGCAATAACGATTTGTGAAATCGACAATACAATCGAAGACACTCTCTTATCTTTATTAAAAAGAGAGATTCCGATTATTGATGAAATTGTCTTGGTTCACACTAAGTAGTTACTAAACAATTATCCATTAAGCACGTGATCGTATTTTCGCTGATGCAAAAAAGCATGGTATGCGTTTAAATCCATAAAAGGCATTCGGAATAAATTCGTTCCGAATGCTTTTTATCAATAAACTGTAGCAATAGGGAATCGACTGTAATAGGCGGTGATTTTTCAGCGTATAATTTTGCGTTTTTTGCTGTCAGGACCCCTTGTATAACCTATTAATAACGACCGGTGTTCGCTGAAATAATGAGAGCCCCACTTGAAGAATAAATACCTGCTTTGGCCAAAGCATTATACGGATCTAAATTCCATAACTGTGCAGTATAACAGGAAGTCTGACCTTTCATAATCCAACCGTTACCACCGGAACTAGCACAACTTGTAAATGCCCTCTTAGTCGTGCCATTAAAACTATCCACCCAAACATTTGCATAATAATCGTACGGAGCAGCAGAATAAAACTTTAAGTATCCCCAAGCCGTATGACAATACGCACTTCCTTTTAGCTGCACATATCCAATTTTCACACCGTTTTTATAAATATATTCTGTTTCATAGGTGATTGGACTTTTATTCACACAGCCTGTCGAATATGGATTTGTATTATCATAGGACAGGGCATAAGTTTTATTCGTGGGTGCAATCGCAAAAAACAGTCCAAAAACAAGAGTTACTGCCAACCCAATATTTAATAATTTTTTTATAATATACTCTCCCCTTTCCTTCTTCTAGACTTTAACATACAAAAATTGGTGTTTCCATGTACTTTGGAATCATTTACCACCTGCATAAATTTTACCATTTTATGGGTAACTACGTAGTTAAGGAATTGTACCCCATTCCCATTAAGCAAAGGCAAATCAATACCAAAAACGAGAATAAAGTGAATGGAATGAATACTGGCCATAGGCTTTTTTTTGATTTATTAATATATAAATTACACTGTGCCTATATTTTATTAATAATGTAAAGTTACTATTTTAATTGGTAAATACCATAAAAATTTTAAAATAAGGAGGATATTTGTCTATTTTCAAAATAATTACATAATTTAAGTGGCTAAACGATAAGTAGGAGGAATTGATTTTGAAAGCGAAAAATAAATTTGCTGCAATGTTGACAGTTGTAACGGTAGGATTAACAACTTCTTTATCAAGTGTACAAGCATTCTCGGAATCTTCAAATTCAGATAATAAACGGAAACCGGAGCTCGTTTTTCCTGTAATCAGCGATGTACATATTGACGATGGATCAACTGCTGATATGAACAAGTTTAGAACAGCCATGGATCAATTAAACAAAGCTGCGCCTAAACAGGATGCTTTTGTTGTCGTTGGGGATTTAACGGACTATGGATACGCTACTGAATATGATAAGTTCTTCTCCATTTATAATGAGAAGAAACAAGGCGATGTCCAATCCATGTTTACAATGGGAAATCATGATTATTGGAATGGACTTTCCGTTGAAAAAGCACAAGATCGTTTTCTCGAGAAAACAGGAATGGAGTCTCTTTACTATCATAAAAAAGTAAATGGATATGATTTTATTACGTTAAGTCCGGAAAATGGTAATACGCATGGTTTATATTCTGTTAAACAAATTAATTGGCTAGGTGAAAAGTTAGCTGCAGCAGAAAAAGAGAATCCGGACCAACCAATCTTTGTTTTTCTTCATCAACACATAAAAGACACTGTGTATGGAAGTGACTTGTGGGGAACTCAGGAAAATAAAGAACTTTTATATGATACATTAAAGAAACATCCACAAGTTATTACATTTTCAGGCCATTCTCATTATCCACTTGAAGACCCTAGAACGATTCATCAAAAAGACTTTACGTCTATTGGCACTTCTTCTGTAAGTTATTTGGAATTAGAGCCAGGCAAACTTCAAGGGTTTCATCCAGAAGGATATCGGGATATTAGTCAAGGAATGATTGTAGAAGTTTATAATAATGAAGTTGTCATTAAAAAACGTGACTTTCATAAAGACGATTGGACAGGAAAACCATGGGTAATAAAAAATTCTTCTAAAAAAAATAAATTTAAATATACAGATGATCGAGATCAGTTACCACCGGTTTTTGCAGTTAAAGACAAGGCTTTGATTGTAAAAGAAAAATCGACACTAAAAAGTTTAAATGTAACATTTCCACAGGCAAAAGATAACGAACTCGTACATTCTTATCACATTACAGCCAAAAACAAGAAAACAGGGGAGTTGGACGCAGACTTCACCGCATTTTCTGAATTCTATTATGATCCTGTTCCAAAGAATTTAGAGTTCCCTGTTGCTGGACTTAAGCCAGGTACTGATTATGAAATTAAGGTACAAGCACTAGATTCATTTAACAATAGCAGTAAAAAGGTGTTACTGGCTGATGGCCAGACAAAAGCCCTGGAAATGGTCTCAGCACAGGCTTCTCCTTCTTTAGTAACGGAAGGTGAATCAACTACACTCCAAGTGAAGATGAAAAATCATGGAAATGGTAGTGTGAAAGGGAAAATTAAAGTTGATGCACCTGAAGGTTGGATTTTGGAGTACAAGGAACTTGAGTATGAGCTATCAGGAACTGAAGAAAAAATGTTGCCAATAAAAGCTACACCTAGTAAGGAAAGTTCCGGTTTATCACAATTCACGATTACTGCTTCCGAGGGCGACCAAATAATAGGTTCCAAGAATATAAATGTATTCGTAAACATGATCCTTGGAGAAAGTTTTGACCAATTAGAGTCTGCATTAAAGCCAGCAGTGAATGAAAACATCCCAAGTTCTATTCTCGGTTGGAGCCATACAGCTCCTAAAGGCTGGTCGGTTACAAATAGCTCGAATATGCCAGCTGGTACAGAAGAGTGGCAAGGTTGGAGTTTCACAACAAAGGACTTTTGGACAAATGCAGAAGACCAAGATCGTAACAAATTTGAGCTTGGTCAAGGTGTTATAGCTGTAGCGGATCCCGATGAATGGGATGATAACGGTTCACCAGCATCAAAAGGCTTTTTTGATAGTACATTAACTTCACCTTCTGTAAAAGTTGATGGTGCAAAAGATCTATACTTTGGATTTGCATCTCACTATAAACAAGAAGGAACGCAAACAGCTGAAGTAACTGCTGTCTTTGATAATGGGGAAAAACAACAAGTTCTCGTTTATGACAATAAAGCTGATTCGGATAATAATAATGGACATGTTTTGAATAAATATGAAGTTAAATCGATTAAGGTTCCTGAAGATGCTTCTTCTATGAAATTACAATGGAGAATGCATAATGCGAAAAATAATTGGTTTTGGTCGATAGACGATATTAGATTGGATGACCAAATGATCGTTTCACCAAATTAATGAGAAGAACAGGTGAACTTTCTTAAAAAAATTTGTATAAGTAAAAAGCGGACTTTCCTTAAGGGGAAAGTTCGCTTTTTCTCTATGTCTTACAAACTCTGGACAAAATAGTAAACTACTAAAAAGCCTTATGGTCTTTTTCGTGTGCTGATAAAGGTTTCTCGCCTAATTAATTTCGTATCTTTGTGAAGATAGTACATCAAATTGAAGGGATAGTTATTAATTATAAAATACTGAAGTGCAAGTTTATTTAATTCTTGGATAATTTATAAATAATATCATTATTATAAAAGGTAGGATAAAAAATATTTTAACAAAAAACAAGCTAGCCGAGACCCAACAGACGCTTGCGTCGAGGAAGCTTAGCAGATATTCGGCGGAAAGGGAGCGGATTTCTGAAATCAAGCTGGAACGTTTTTAAATAAAAAACTGTAGACTGACAAGAGAATAGGATTTTTTTCATGTATTTTAGAAAATTTTAAGATTTGTGTGATATGGTTTTTTTAGTTTTAAGAAAAATTATCGCGGGAAACATTTTCATGCAAGATCAGCAGATAAAAGGTGTACTTTTCTATAAAAGAGTAAACTAGGGATCGATACGGGGTGAAAATATTTGTCAATTAAAATGAGGTTTCTGTTGTCCTACGTTGGCGTAATTCTTATTTCCATCACTTTATTTTTAGCAGCTGGATTTTTACTTATTTTTGCAATAACAGGTGATGTAAAATCGATAGAGCATTTATACAAAAAATCTTATCTTCAAAAACCTTTGACTGCAGTAGAAGAAAGTGTGTTTCTCGATTTAAAGCTATTGGCAAAAAATAACCCTGAGCAGCTTCTAAACGAAGAACAGCTGAAGAAGATTGAACATAGAGATATTAAGATTGTCGTTAGAAAAGATAATAACATTGAGTATGCTTCCCCAACACTAGATAAGCCAGGATTGGTTCCATCCCTTCCCAATTTCGAAGAAACAAACATCAATACGCGAGACACAATCAAAATGAAAGACACTTTTTTCACATATGTGAAGTTTGATTTTTATTTTTCGGATAAAAGTGAAGGAAGTATTTTTGTATTGAGAAAAGCAAGTTCCTATGCCGAGCTGACTCGAGAGCTGTTTCCCATTTTATTCGCTCTATTGTTATTACTGTTTGTAATGATTATTGGACTTTTAAATTATTTAGTTTCACGAAGTATCATCAAACCCATCTCTATTCTTAAAGAAGGCGCAGAGCGGATAAAATCAGGAGATTTAAACTTTGAAATCAAAGCCACTTCGAATGATGAAATCGGACAATTGAATAGCGAGTTTGAGGAAATGAGAAAAAAGTTAAAAGATTCCGTAAACCTTCAGCTTCAGTATGAGGAAAATCGCAAAGAACTTCTTTCCAATATTTCTCATGATTTGAAGACACCGATCACTTCGATTATGGGATATGTTGAGGGGATAAAAGACGGGGTAGCAAACACCCCACAGAAAATGGACAAGTATTTATCGACTGTCTACCTAAAAGCAAGAGATATGGATTCATTGATAGATGAATTGTTTTTATTTTCCAAGCTGGATTTAAAAAAAGAACCATTCACTTTTGAAACGGTCAGACTCGATAAATATTTGAAAGACTACGTAGAAGAACTTCAACTGGATTTACTTCAACAAGGAATCCAGATTGAACTTCAACAGCTTAATAAACCGATATACGTGACAGCGGATAGAGAGAAACTAAAACGCGTATTGGCCAACCTAATCAGCAATTGTGTAAAGTATATGAATAAAGAGGAAAAACACATTTCCATTTCTCTGCATGAAGGACTATATGATGTAGTAGTACAAGTAACAGATAATGGCTATGGAATAGAATCTTCTGCTTTGCCTTATATTTTTAACCGCTTTTATCGTGCTGAGCAATCTAGAAATTCTCTGACAGGTGGAAGTGGTTTAGGACTTGCGATCGCAAAAAAAATTATCGGCGAGCATGGAGGAGATATTTGGGCTACTAGCGAGATAAGAAAAGGTACAAGTGTCTTCTTTTCCATAAAGAAAGGTGAGGAAATTTGAAAAAAATATTACTTATTGAAGACGAAGTCAGTATTGCTGAATTGGAAAGGGACTATTTGGAAATTAATGATTTTAGTGTCGATATTCAACATACTGGTGATGCAGGTCTCCAACAGGCCCTTCAAGGAAATTATCATTTAATCATTTTGGACATCATGCTTCCAGGGTTGAATGGCTTTGAAATATGCAAACAAATACGTGCTGTCAAAAATATCCCAATATTGCTTGTATCCGCCAAAAAGGAAGATATTGATAAAATTCGGGGGCTTGGTTTAGGGGCAGATGATTATATTACAAAGCCCTTTAGTCCAAGTGAACTAGTTGCAAGAGTGAAAGCGCATTTAGCGCGTTATGAACGTTTATCAGGAAGTCACCCCAAATCTAATTCAATTTATGTTCATGGTATTTCAATAGATAAATCAGCACGCCGAGTTCACATAAACGGAGAGGTGGTCCCGTTTACAACAAAGGAATTCGATACGTTAGTGTTTTTTGTCATGCATCCGAATCAAGTATTAAGCAAAGAACAGCTTTATGAAAATATTTGGGGATTGGAATCGGCTGCAGATGTTTCGACTGTCACCGTCCATATCAGGAAACTACGTGAAAAAATTGAAAGAAATCCTGCACATCCTCAATTATTGGAAACCGTTTGGGGAGCAGGGTATCGCTTTAATGTTTAAATGGTATGTTTTATGACCCATCACGAAGGTGACGGGATTTTTTTATAAACATTAAGAAATTTTATTAATAAGTTAATCATTTTTTAAGAAATTGTTTAGAGGGAGTTTAGGATTAAGCACTAATATAATGAAGACGGAATAAGTAAGCAATTAAAAATAAAAGGGAGAAAAAATCCTCATGCAACCTCAAAAATCTTTTTGGAACAAGCCATTTTGGTACATCAAAATGACGGAAAATCCTTTTGGGGCAGAAGATGTACAAACGTGAGAAAGGATGGTGTGTTTCATGTGGAGACGGCTAACGGTTGTCATCGGATGCCTTATCATCCTTCAGGGCTGTGTCTTAGATAACGAAGTAGAGCTAAATAAACAAGAAAAGGAGACAGGAAAGGGAATGAATGAACAACTGATTCAAGCTGTAGAACGAAAAGAAACGGAAAGAATAAGAAGTTTGATTGAGCAAGGATCAGATATTAATACACAGGACCCGCAAGGGCGAACCGCAACCATGATTGCGACTTATAACAATGATGAAGAGACTGCAAAAATCCTTATTGAAGCGGGCGCAGACGTCAACATTCAGGATGACATGAAAAATAGCCCCTTCTTGTATGCCGGTGCTGAAGGTTATGTAGATATACTTAAACTTGCGATTGAAGCAGGTGCCGACCCGTCTATAACAAACCGTTATGGAGGAACGGCTTTAATCCCTGCTTCGGAACATGGATACGTTGAGGTTATTAAAGAACTGCTTACTAATACTGATATTGATGTGAACCATGTAAATGATCTCGGTTGGACAGCTTTGTTAGAAGCTATCATATTGAATAATGGTGATGGAAAACAACAGCAAACAGTGCAATTGCTAGTAGATCATGGGGCAGATGTCAACATTCCAGATAATAATAATGTGCCCCCTTTACAACATGCCCGTGAGAAAGGATTTAAAGAGATTGAACAAATTTTACTATCAGCAGGAGCAAAATAACCAGATCGCTGATACTTCTAATTTGTAATGTCCATTGCACTACTAAATTAAAACCACAAAATAATGAGGAGACGAAAAAATGAACAAAAAAGTAAAAATTTCATCATCTATACTACTTGGGTTAACATTGGTCATAACAGGATGTAACACAAACGCACAAGAAAATCATAGTGCACAGAAGCATGAACAAACAGCTAAAGAGAGTAAACAAGAAAATAAGTTAACCAAAGGACAGGAATTGACTAAAATTCTTAGTAGCACGAATTGGCAAGGAACTAAAGTTTATGATAAGAATAATAATGACTTAACAAAGGAGAATGCAAACTTTATTGGTCTAGCAAAATATGATGCTGAAGCATCGAGATATGAATTTTTTGATAAAAATACAAAAAAAAGTCGTGGTGATAAAGGAACTTTCTTTATCACCAACGGGAAGATGCGAGTGCTAATTTCAGAATCAATGGGTTACCAAGCCGTTGTTGAAATAACAGAACTGAATAAGGATATGTTTACCTATAAAAGAATGGGTAAAGATGCTAATGGTAATGACGTAGAGGTATTTGTTGATCATATTCCTTATACTGAAACAGAACTTTCCTTTACTGATCCAGACAAAACTTTGGAAACTTACACAGGGGAAGTAGATACGGACGTTGATGGAGACAAAATTTTATCCAGCACCACATGGCAAGGAACAGTGGCATTGGATGAAAAGGGAAATGATGTATCAAACTATAACTCGAATTATTTAGGACTTGCAAAATATGATGATAAAACAAATAAGTATGAATTTTTTGATGCTAAAACCGGTGAAAGCCGTGGTGATTACGGTTATTACGATGTTGTTCATGGAAATAAGATAAGAGCCCTTGTTTCACAAGGGGAAAATAAGTATGGCGCAGTTCTTGAACTTACAGAGCTTAATGAAAATAAATTCACTTATAAACGAATCGGTAAAGATAAAGATGGAAAAGAAATAACGATAACAGTTGAACATATACCTTATGAAGGTGATTTGAAACTAAAACCAACTAAGTAAATAAAAAGGGATTTTGCAAAAATGCAAAATCCCTTTCTTAATATAGTAATAGAATAGTGATTCAAGATATTACGCGTTAAACTGCTCAACGGATGTTTCCAGGTCATTAGCGAGCTTTACCATCGAGGAGGTTGAGAAGGAGATGTCCTCCATGGATTTCGCCTGTTGATCGGTTGATTGTGCCACTTGCTTTGAAGCCACTGCAGTTTCCCTTGTTAACCCTGCAAAATCTTCTATCGAAGCATTGATTTCCTGAGAACTTGCTGCCATTTGCTCTGTAATGGCGGATATTTCTTGAATCTGATCACTAACATGCTCAAAAGATTTTATGGTCTGTTTAAAAGTTTCTCTTGTATTCAGGACAAATTTTGTCCCTTCCTCTACCTCTTTAGTTCCAGTTTCCATCATTTTAACTGACTCATTTATGATGGATTTAAAATGAAGTAGGGACTTTTGTATATTGATTGCTGATTCCTTCGTGCCTACTGCCAATTTCCGTACCTCGTTCGAAACCACCGCAAATCCTTTACCCTGTTCACCTGCTCTAGCAGCTTCAATTGCCGCATTTAGTGATAGCAGATTTGTTTGCTCGGCAATTCCAGTAATTAAATGTACAATATTCACAATCTCATTTGCTTGTTCGTCCAATTTCTTTATTTCTGAACTTGTTTGAAGCATCACATCTTTTACTTGCAGAATTTGATTTGAGAGTTCATTTATATCTTTATTTCCAATGGACATCCTAGTTGAAACATGATTTGTCTGTTCGCTTACCTCTGAAGAAGCTTCGGCAATTCTTTGTATCCCTAGGGTCATCTCCTCGATGACCCTCGATGATTCTTCACTTCTATGCAATTGTACTTCCGCAGCTCCGGCAACTTGCTGAATGCCTTTAACGATATATTGTGTGGAAGTATCCATTTCTTTGATTTTGTGTTCGATATCACTTGATGACTCCAAAAGCTGGAATGATGAGCTTTTCATGGAGTTGACGATCATAATTGTATTGGTAATCATTTCTTCAAAGGATTTCACTAAAACCTTGATTTCGTCGTTTCCATTTACTTTGATTTTGCTAATCAGTTTATTGGCTGTTAATAAATTTCCATTTGAAATTTCCTTTGCAGCCAAGCTGACCTCGCGAAGGGGGCTTAACTTTCTAGTCAAAAACCATATTAAGGCACCCACTACGATCGCCATTAAGATTACATTGATTATTATAGTCAGGGGAAGGATGCCACCCAGTACCTTGCTGGCCGTAGCATTGACTTTGCTGGCATCAATATCCACCCCTAGTATTCCAATGACCTCGTCACCTTTCTTTATGGGAACAAAAACGGATAAATAGTCACCATATTCAGGATCATGAACGATGGAAGTGGTAGAAACCTTTCCCTTCATGACGTTTTCTACATCCTGATATGAAGTTGCGGTTGTGGGGGTTAAAATGGGAGATGCTTTTTTATCCCCCTTACCCATTCCATCTATAAGAATATGGACTTTTTCGCTACTTTCATTAATCCCTAATGTATATACATATAATGCTCCAGTTTTTTGTCTATAATCGTCTAACTGTTCGCGTATCTCCCAATATGTAGAGGTTTCGGATTGATTACTTATAAAATCTGCATAAGATGTTGGATTTATTCCTTGAGAGATGTTGCTTGCTATGTCTAAGCTGCTCATAGCGATTGTTTTCTCAACCGTATCATTTGTACTTTTATACATTAATAGCAAACTTCCAATTAATGTAATTATTATGCCTGTTAAAAGAACAAAACCTATTTTCGAACTGAGTCTATTCATCTTTGTTTATTCCTTCCCCATGTTATATATTAACCATGTTTTATATATCGGTAATAATTAAATATATTTAATGAGACCATTTTAAAACCTTCGGGTGGAGTCTTTATTCCATTAACCTTTTGTAAAAGAGTTTCAGTATGAAATGATCTCAATATAATTAATGGTTTGTAGTTTTTCAAAAGTGATAAAAGTATAAATCTTTAAAAATGTATTTATATCTTTACTTTATTTTGATTAAAAGGGCCATTCTTTTTCTCGTAGAGTAGGGTTGATAATGAAATAAACTATAAACGAGATAATGGAATTGTATTCGAATTATGTCGCCCTACCAAAGAAAGTAAAGTAATTCCTAAAGACAGATTTTTCAGCAGGAAAAACAAAAATTCCCGACTAAAAGCTAAATTGAGAGGAATGTATTTTAAGGAAATCTTATTGTTATGTTTGATTTTCTATCCTATAAATATCTTAGTATAGAAAAAAATCATCTTTCCCGTTCTGATTCTATAAATCTTGACTCGAAAGGATAAGATTAATAAATGTTGATCTTCTAAAGTGAAAAATAGAGCATTTGTTAAATTGTTATAAAATTCAAAAAATGGTTTGACATTAGTAAAAATGGAAGCTTATAATCAACGTAAGATTTCAAATTCAAAAACAGAGTTTTATATTATAGAACAAGTTAACCCTTCATTCTATTAAAAGTAATTGTTTAAAAAGTCATGAATTAACTTGTGAAACGCAATTAGAAGTGAAGTGTTTTCCTTACTCCGAATAAAACAAAAACGGAGTTTTATAATATAAAACAATTTAACTTTGGCTATACAAGGGTGAGGAGAAGTTCTTAAAATCAGTCATAAATGATAACGCTTACAAAAAACTATTGGGAGGGTTTTTATTGAAAAAAAGAAAGCTTTTTGTATTCTCCACAAGCTTAACTCTTGCAATGGCATTACTTTTATCAGGATGTGGTGGAGGTGAGGGAGAAAAGACCAGTGGATCTGGAGTTGAAAAGAAAACAATTAAAGTGGCAAATTATTTTGCTGAAAATCACCCTCAAAACATTGCCTTGAGAGAAAAATTCAAAAAAATAGTAGAAAAGGAGAGTAACGGTGAACTAGAGGTTCGGATTTATGCGAACAGTACATTAGGTGCAGAAAAAGAATTTTATGACGGCGTCAGAAACGGAACGATTGAAATGGGTGTTCCAGGACTAATTATGCAGGCGGACATTCCGAAAATGGGTGTTCCGGAATGGCCTTTCCTATTTAGGGATTACGATCATGTAAAGAAGGTATTGAATGGACCTATCGGAGATGAATTGACAGAAGAGCTTGATCCAAAACATGGAGTGACACCGCTCGCATGGAGTGCAAATGGATTTAGGATGTTTTCGAGTAATCGTACAATTAAGAGTATGAAAGATTTTGATGGACTTCGACTCAGAATGCCGAACATCCCGAATTACATAAAATTAGGTGAATCATTGGGGGCAAACGTTAGTCCATTACCTATTTCAGAAGTTTTTACCGCACTTGAACAAAAGGTAGTTGATGCTCAAGATAATCCCATTGCCACGCTGAGATCCTCGGGGTGGAATGAAGTTCAAAGTGATGTACTAGAATCCAAGCATATGTTCAGCCCCAATATTTACATTATCAATAGCAAATTCTATAAAGGTCTAACAAAGGAGCAACAAAGGATCATTCAAAAAGCAGCAAAAGAGTCGGCAGCATATGAGTTTGATTTGATGGAAAAAAGTTATGAAGATGACAAAGCATATCTTAAGGATAATGGAATCAAATTTACTAAGCCTGACGAAGGATTTTCACAAAAAATGTTAAAAGCATCTCAACCTGTTTATGATGAAGTCTTTGAAGAAAATGACTGGGCGGAGGAGCTGGTCGGAAAAATAAAAGCAGAATGAAGCAGGCGTTCTAGATAGGAAGGGGGAGATGTATAGGTGAATAAAATTTCCAGAACCTTAGAAAATTCGTTGAACATTATTATGGCAGCTGCGTTAGCAATTATGGTTGTTCTTGTGTTTGGTAATGTAGTTCTTCGTTATTTCTTTAATTCAGGGATTACCTGGTCAGAAGAAATGTCTAGGTATCTATTTATTTGGTTGACGTTCCTCGGCGCAATCGGAGCTTTCAAAAACAAAGAACACTTAGGTGTCGACATGGTCATCAAACGGCTCCCGAATAAGATGAAAAAAGTGGTTCTTGTTATTAGTGATTTGATGATGTTATTCGTTCTTCTCCTGATTCTGGATGGTAGCTGGAAAATGACATTGATAAACATTGATAGTACTGCACCAGCCACCGGCATGCCACTGGCATTTGTATATGGGACAGGTATTCTTGTGAGTGTTTCAATGGGCAGCATGATCATTTACAATTTGTATCGGATTTTCTTCAATAAAATTAAAGACGAAGAATTGGTGATGATAAGTGAGTCAGAAGAGCTAATTTCTCTCCATACTGATGAATTTGCTTCAGATATTAGGATCGGCAAGGAGGAGAAACAGGGATGATAGGTGTATTTGTCGGATCTTTACTGGGAGCCATGGGACTTGGAATACCTATTGCCTTTGCCTTACTTGTGAGTAGCGTAGTTTTAATGTATTTCCTTGGTATTTTTGATAGTCAAATTATCGCACAAAATCTAATCAGTGGCGCGGATAATTTTCCTCTAATGGCTATACCGTTCTTTATGCTGGCAGGAGAGGCGATGAATCGGGGCGGTTTATCACGGCGTATCGTTGAGATGGCAATGAATTTGGTTGGTCATATCAAGGGAGGCCTTGGCTATGTTGCAATCATTGCGAGTGTGTTGTTTGCGAGTTTATCAGGATCTGCCGTTGCCGATACAGCAGCGCTTGGGGCTATATTAATTCCAATGATGGTGAAGTCTGGTTATGATGTGAACCGGTCAAGTGGGTTGATTGCATCTGGTGGTATCATTGCCCCGATTATTCCGCCAAGTATTGGCTTTATCATTTTCGGTGTCGCGAGTGGTGTGTCCATTACAAAGCTGTTTATGGCAGGAATCGTTCCAGGTATTTTACTAGCGGTTGGACTTACGGTTACCTGGGCCATTGTTGCACGAAAAGATAAAGTCGCCGTAAACCCTCGAGCTTCAGCAAAAGAAATACTTACTTCTCTTCGTCAAGGCATTTGGGCACTATTCCTGCCCGTCATTATCATTGGTGGATTGAAATTCGGTTTATTCACACCGACTGAAGCGGCAGTGGTGGCTGCAGTCTACGCAATATTTGTCGGACTTGTAATCTATCGCGAAATGAAAGTGAAAGATTTGTATGAGGTCTTTGTTCATGCAGGAAAAATGACGAGTGTTGTCATGTTTCTGGTCGCTGCAGCACTCGTGTCATCCTGGCTGATAACTGTAGCCGATTTACCTGGTCAGGTAATTGGATTGCTGGAGCCATTTATGGATCATCCATTCCTTCTATTAATAATGATAAACTTATTGGTTATCGTAGTTGGAACTGCTATGGATATGACGCCGACGATCCTTATTCTAACACCTGTCTTGATGCCATTGGTGGTCGCTGCAGGTATTGATCCAGTTTACTTTGGTGTCCTGTTTATCCTGAATAATGCCATCGGTTTACTTACACCTCCGGTCGGAACCGTTTTAAATGTCATGTGCGGCATAAGTAAGATCAGTATGGAAGAAATCATGAAGGGGATTTGGCCTTTCTTGCTCGTGGAAGTAATTGTATTGATCTTGTTGATATTGTTTCCTTCCTTAGTAATGGTTCCTCTAGATTGGTTTACCTCCTAACGGAATTAAACAAGTAATTAGGTCTGTATGCTGATATTCATCTTATTTTATAGGAGGAAAATGAAAATGAATAATTTGTTCAAACGTTTGGCGGTTGGAGTTTTACTGCCTTCAATACTACTATTAAGTGCTTGCGGAAGCGGACAAAATGAAAGCGCTACAGCTGACGGTATACAGGAAAGAACAATCAAAGCAGGAATCGGAAATAGTAAAATGCACCCACAAGGGCAGGGTATGGAAAAATTTAAAGAACTGCTTGAAGAAAAAAGCGGCGGGAAAATGAAAGTCAAAAACTTCTTTGATGCCACTCTTGGAGATGATCAGAAAATGACAGAAGCACTTCAAGGCGGTTTACAGGAAGTAACTGTGCCTTCAACTTCTCCACTTGTTGGTATGATTAAGGAATTTGGAATTTATGACTTCCCATTTGTCTTTAATAATGAAGAGGAGGCTTATACAGTACTTGATGGTGCAGTAGGCAAAAAACTTTTGGATAAATTACCGGAACATGATTTAGTAGGTTTGGGATACTGGGAAAACGGCTTCCGAAACATAACCAATAGTAAACATCCGGTTAAAACGGCTGATGATTTCAAAGGTCTTAAACTTCGTACCATGCAAAATGAAGTGCATTTAGATGCATTTTCAAAGTTAGGGGCGAATCCATCGCCGATGGCCTTCTCTGAAGTATTTACTGCGTTGGAAACTGGCACTGTTGATGGGCAGGAGAACCCACTCGCAACAATTCAAACGCAAAAATATAATGAAGTGCAAGACTACTTAAGTCTTACAAATCATGTTTATACACCATTTGTATTCCTTGTAAGTAAAAAGTTCTGGGATGACCTATCAGAACAAGAGCAAAAAATCATGAGTGAGGCCGCACAAGAGGCTGGAAAGTATCAACGGGAAGTTAACCAAAAAGAAAATGAAAAAGCACTTAAGTATCTAAAAGAAGAAGGTATGAAAATCAATGAAGTAGAGCCTGAAGAAATTGAAAAAATGAAGAAAGTCATCCAACCAGTGACGGACGAATATGCTCAGAAATTTGGTCAGGATCTAGTAGAAGAAATGATGAGCGAAGTTGAAAAAGTACGCGGTAAATAATCCAGACTGTTTGGAGGATAGAAAATGGATATTATCTCTGAACTTTTACGTGAAATCCAATTACCGAAAATGGTCAAAGTGAGACAGAAATTTCGCACACCTCAAATCGCTGATGTAGCTCGTGAGGTGAAGAAGGCGATAAAAGAAGCAGGTGTCTTATCAAGAATAAATGAAGATGACAGGGTGGCAATTGCAGTAGGAAGCAGAGGGGTAGCGGACCTTCCTATATTAGTAAGAGAAACGGTATCGGCCGTTATGGAGGCTGGTGGCAATCCTTTTATAGTCCCTGCAATGGGAAGCCATGGGGGTGCTACAGCGGAAGGACAAATCGATGTGTTGCTTCAGCTGGGTATTTCAGAAGAAGCGGTTGGAGCGCCAATCATGTCATCGATGGAAGTTATTAAACTGGATGAATTGCCAAATGGGCTCCCTGTCTATATTGATAAGCTTGCATATGAATCGGATAAAATCATAGTCATTAATCGGATAAAACCACATACGGCATTTCGTGGACCGGTTGAAAGCGGACTTATGAAAATGATTACAATCGGTTTAGGTAAGCAAAAGGGAGCCGAAGCTGCACATGCATACAGCTTTAAGTATATGGCGGAACATGTCCCTGAAATGGCGAAAATTTCCTTAGCGAAAGCTCCTATCATATTTGGTCTTGCGACTATTGAAAATGCCTATGATAAACCAGCGAAAATCGTCGCAGTCCCAGCAGAGGAACTGGAGGAAGTGGAGCCGGGCCTATTGCTTGAAGCAAAATCATTGATGCCAAAAATACATTTCGATTCGATGGACGTACTTATTGTAAATGAACTCGGAAAGGACATTTCGGGTGATGGAATGGATCCGAATATTACGGGTAACTTCGCCACTCCATATGCTACCGGGGGGCCAGACGTTAAACGGACCGTTGTACTAGGACTTACTGAAAAAACTCACGGTAATGCAAACGGCATCGGCATGGCTGATATGACGACGAAGGCCGTCATGAATGAAATCGAATGGGAAAAAGGCTATGCCAATGCACTCACAAGCACAGTGACAGATGTAGTAAAGCTCCCGATGTTTTTAGATACGCAGGAATTGGCTGTTAAAGCTGCTATCAAAACGTGCAATGCCTTCGATTTGAATAAAGTGAGAGTAGTAAGAATAAAAAACACGCTTGAAATCGGTGAAATTTGGATTTCTGAAAGCATGATGGAAGAAGCTTTAAAAAACAAAAATAATATAGAGATCCTTTCTGAACCAGAAGAATTGGCACTAGACTAAAAACCTTCTTTAATATTTTTAGAGAATGGAAGAATTCATTTGAAATCAGAAAAGGAGTGCTGAAATGACACACCTATATCCACTAATTGATAACGAAATAAACCCTTACCGCGATAATGTACAGGGAAAAGCAAATGAACCCATTACGGTTGCGGGTCTATTGGACCGTTCGAAGCTGACGCTTGGCTCCACATATGAAGGGGGCAAGCCTGATTGGACGCTTGAAGAAATTTATATGCGGCTAGAGAGGAATGCCCCGCGTATCGCAATTATCGGTGGTTCGTCCGATCATCCGGCCCATATAATGGATTACCAAACGTCGGCACGGGCAGCAATCCGCATCTGGCAAAACGGCGGCGTGCCGTTTCATTTCTCGACACCGGTAATGTGTGATGGCACTGCGCAAAACAATCAAGGAATGAGTTACTCTCTCCAGAGCCGAAACGCGGTTGCACAAATGGTTGTCAACCAGCTAGAAGCTCACAGTTATCATGGTGCATTTGTCATTCAGGGGTGTGATAAGCAGCCTCTTGGTGTTGTAAGTGCACTCGCACATGTTGATCGTGTTCGCCGAAACCGTGGTGAAGCACCTTTTTTCGCAACATTCGCACCTGCTCATGTATTAGAAGGCGGTTCGATTCCAGCTGACGTAATTGAAGAATTGGAAACTCTTGCGAAAAAAGCGGAAAGTAAAGGAGCTACTGATGTAGCCGTTGATTTACGAGATACGATGGCATATATATTGCAATGTTCATCGAATACTGCATTTCAGGGCGTGTTTGAACGGGCCTACGAACGAGGAATATTGACGAAGGAACAGCATAAATATTTTGAAATGAGACTTGCTGTCGCAACATGTGACGGGCAGGGAGGTGTATGTGCCTTCAATGGTACGGGGAATAGTTCACGTCATTTAGTGGCAGGCATGGGTCTCGTTCATCCAGCCGTGGAGCTGTTAACCGATCCACCAACACAACGCCAGATTAACTCGGTGCTTGATAGCTTTGCCGGCATGATAAACGAAGAGCGCTACGGCGTGGCCAACATTGTCGCTGCGAATATAAAAAATGCAATCCGTATTCATAGCGCTTCGGGTGGTTCTACTAACTTAATGATGCATATTGTCGCAGGCATGCTTTATGCAGGATTCAAATTCAGCTTATGGGACCTTGACCGCATTCATCATTCACATCCCATTCCTGACTTATTTGATTACAGTTTGACAGAAGGAAGGGACATTTATTCACTTGCGATGCAGTGTTGCAGCGGGACAAGCAGAGGAATGGAAACACTTTTTTATGAACTTATTGAGAATGGTGTACCAATGGATCAGGATGCGCCGACTGTCGCAGCAAAAACTTGGAAAGAACGTCTTTCGATTACAAGTAGCCTAAAAGCGTTGAATGTAAAGAAAAATCAGGTCATTTTATCCAATCCACGCCGTGGATTCAGCGGTGTTGATGTATTAAAAGGAAACTTCTTTGAAAGCGCCGTTGTAAAAATCAGCGGAATGCCGACACCACAGCTTGACCAATTCGATGATAAGCTGGCATTTGTCCTTTATTACGAAAATGAAGATGATGCAAATAAAAGCCTGCTCGATTCAAATCTGCTTTCAAAAATAAAAGAGCAAAAACTTTTCGAACATAATCTATTGCTCGAATCTCTTAAATACAACAATAAGCTGGAATGGTCTCTTATAAAAGCCGCTACCTATGGGGAGTTATTTGACAGGATGGTTGAAGAAGGCACATTGAAAATTGCGGTTATTATCTCAGGGCAGGGGCCAGTGGCATTCGGAATGCCGGAAATGTTTACACCAATGCAACACATCAATGCAAATCGTGTTATGAAAAAAATCGCTACAATCATTAGCGACGGCCGCTATTCAGGGGTCACATATGGTGCTGCTATAGGACATATGACACCGGAATCGTATGAAGGTGGCGGCATTGGCTTACTTCAATCAGGGGATGTAATTCACCTTCAGCTTCGTGATCGACGGATTGATTTTGTCGATTCCACTCAACTTCATTCAGGTAAGGTTGTTCATGATTTTGCGGATCATTTTAAAGAAGAAAGAAAATCATTGGCGACTGAACGCAAGCTGCGTATGAAAGTGAGACAAAAAATGGTTGCGGCCAGCAACAGGATGTTTGGACATACAGATGCAGCAAATGGTGTTGTCCCAATTGCTGTCATTGAGGATGCGGTACTTGGTTATGAAAAGGATATTTTACTCCAAGGAAAAAAAGTAGAAATAAAATGAGGAATGCTCGTCATAAATCCGATAAGATAAAGGTAGACAGAATAAAAGGAGTGAGGAACGATGCCTATCATCCAATCGGTGGAGCGTGCCTTGAAAATATTGGATTTATTTGATGAGCGTGAGCGCGCATTAACTATCACAGAGATAAGTAAACGAATGAATTTACATAAAAGTACGGTTCATTCACTATTAAAAACCTTACAGGAGCATCACTATATTTCACAAGGCGAAGAAAATGGAAAATACTCGCTAGGTTTAAAGCTATTGGAGAGGGGAAGCGTTGTTGTGACCCATCTCGATTTGCGCAACGTAGCAAGAAAACATCTTGAATGGCTTTCAGCAACAACGAATTTAACGCTGCACCTTGTCATATTAGACGGTCAGGAAGGTGTCTATGTCGATAAAGTGGAGGGTACGGGGGTAACGGTCCTTTATTCCCGTATTGGCCGGCGTGTTCCGATTCATACGAGTGCTGTTGGCAAATCTCTTGTTGCAACCAAAACGGACAGTGAACTGGATTTGCTCTTGGACGGCTATGATTATACGGGACCGACCGAAAGATCGATTAGATCCAAGGAGCAGTTTTTAGCGGAAATCGAAAAAGCACGCATTGATGGCTATTCAATGGATAATGAAGAAAACGAACCGGGCATTTTCTGTCTGGCTGTACCGATAAAAGATTATTCAGGAAAGGTAATCGCAGCAATGAGTGTATCGATGCCAGCATCGAAAGTAAACGAAGAAACACATGAGTATTATGTACGTCTCTTAAAGGAATGCAGCAGTAAAATTTCGCAGGAGCTCGGTTATGAATATCAAAAAATATAAATGAGGCCTGCTATATAGGAGGAACTATAAAATGAGAATTATTCGCTATGTAAAAGAAAATAAGAAACAACTTGCTGCCGTGACAAACGAAAACAATGTGGTGGACCTTCCATTTACGGATTTTATGTCGTTGATTTCAACGGCACGTCTTGATAACAGAACAGCGTTTGACATTGTAAAACAAATTGCCGACGAAGGGGAAAAGCGGCCATTGGAAGGTCTTCAATTAACAACACCTATCGACGCACCGGAAGTATGGGCATCTGGCGTTACCTATAAAAAAAGCAAGGAAGCACGTAACTACGAAGCGACGCAAGGAAAGCTGGACCGCCAAACATTCTATGACAAAGTTTATGATGCAGTGCGTCCAGAGATTTTCTTTAAATCGACTGCAGCAAGAACCGTGGGCCCGAATGATCCGGTATACTTGCGTTCAGATTCAAAATGGCAAATTCCGGAGCCGGAGCTTGGTCTTGTCATCGATAAAGAGGGAACGGTACTCGGATATATCGCAGGTAATGACATGAGCTGCCGAGATATTGAAGGTGAAAATCCGCTTTATCTTCCACAAGCAAAGGTATGGAAAAATTCTTGCTCCATTGGACCGGCCATCTTGTTAAAAGAGGCTGTTCCGGATCCATATGAACTTAAAATCATGTGCCGTATTTATCGAAATGAAGAAAAAGTATTTGAAGGTGAAGCGAAAGTAAACCAACTGAAACGAAAATTGGAAGAGCTTGTCGACTATTTAGTTTTAGATAACACTGTTTTTGACGGATCAGTTTTACTTACAGGTACATGCGTGGTTCCGCCAAATGAATTTACATTGAAAGGCGATGACCGAATCGAAATTGAAATACCAGGGATTGGAGTATTAAACAACCCGGTCATCCAAAGTAAAGCAGTCCAAACAATTTAAGGGGTGACAAAATGAGCGAATATAAAACACTTTACTTAAGTACTAAAGATAGTGTAGCTGTCGCTTTATCCGAAATCCCTGAAAACACATCAGTAGTTGTGAAGACTGGGCTTGAAGAACTTGTTGTATCCATTCTTGAACCGATTCGTTTTGGACATAAGTTCGCAGTCAAATCCATCGAACAAGGAGCAGACATAATTAAATATGGGGAAGTCATAGGTGCAGCCTCAGCTTTTATTCCCGCTGGTGCACATGTTCATGTACACAATTTAGAAGGTAAAAGAGGAAGGGGTGACAAAATTGCTGAATGAAAAAATGCAGTTTTGGGGCTACCGCCGTCCGGATGGACGCGTCGGTGTCCGGAATCATGTACTGATTTTGCCAACGATAACATGTGCAACTCAAACAGCTCAGCGCGTCACAGAATTGGTGAGCGGAACTGTCACATTCATTCATCAGCATGGCTGTGCTCAAGTGGGCACTGATTATGATCAAACGGCCAGAACCTATGCCGGAATGGGCATGAACCCAAATGTATACGGTGTCATAGTACTCGGACTTGGCTGTGAAACACATCAGGCGCACCGCATTGGAGATGAAATTGCCAAATGCGGTAAACCAGTGGAAACTGTATCGATCCAGGATCATGGCGGCACTCTTCAAACCATTGCCGAAGTAGCTAAAATTGCGGTCAAAATGGTCCAGGATGCCTCGATGGTGCAACGGGAATTATGTGATTTTAGCGAGCTGATTGTCGGCACAGAATGCGGTGGGTCGGATGCATGCTCCGGCTTATCGGCTAACCCCGCAGTCGGACGTACAAGCGATTTGGTTGTTCAGCAGGGGGGAACCGCAATATTAGCGGAAACGACTGAACTCATCGGTGCAGAGCATTTGATCGCTAACCGGGCGGTAAACGACCAGGTAGCCAAAAAAGCTTATGCAGTTATTAAAATGATGGAAGACCGCTCGATACAAATGGGCGTAGACATCCGCACCGGAAATCCGAGTCCGGGAAACATTGAGGGAGGTCTCAGCTCACTTGAAGAAAAATCACTGGGGGCAGCGACAAAATCAGGCACAACCAGACTTGAAGAAGTCATTGATTATGCCCAGGTGCCCACAAAAAAAGGGCTCGTATGGATGGATACGCCTGGCCACGACATTGAGCAATTGACGGGAATGGTCGCAGGCGGTGCCCAAATCGTTCTCTTTACAAGCGGAAGAGGCACGCCAACGGGTTCTCCTATATCACCCGTCATAAAAATCTCAACTAATACACCAATGTTTGACAGGATGAATGAAAATATGGATTTAAATGCTGGTACGATTGTCGATGGTTTAGAAACTGTTGATGAAGTGGGCAGGCGAATTATGGAAGAAATTCAACATGTTTCAAACGGAAAACTAACAAAAGCGGAGATTTTAAAGCAGCATGACTTTGGTATATGGAGAATTGGACCGACATTCTAAAACGAAAAAGGAGCTAAAGATTATGATATCAACTACATTTGCAACGAAAACATATAAAAATTTCATTAATAATGAGTGGGTGAGTGCATCTTCTGGAAATACAATCGAAAGCATTAATCCTGCGGACAAAGAACCGGTTGGCTACGTTCAAAGCTCAACGGAAGATGACTTGAACAAAGCTGTAGCTTCTGCGCATAAAGCAAAGAGTGATTGGCGCAGGCTCGGGCAGTCTGCCCGTGGACAAATCCTTTTCAAAGCGGCCAATATATTGGAAGAAAATCTAGATGAAATTGCCGAAACCATGACTCGCGAAATGGGTAAAACGTTACCGGAAGCAAAAGGTGAAACGGCACGAGGTGTTGCAATCCTGCGTTACTATGCTGGGGAAGGGATGCGGAAAGACGGAGATGTTATCCCATCATCCGATAAAGATGCCCTAATGTTTACGAAACGCACCCCACTTGGTGTTGTCGGGATAATCACGCCATGGAACTTCCCGGTTGCAATTCCCATTTGGAAAATGGCTCCTGCTCTTGTATATGGCAACTCAATCGTATGGAAACCCGCTACGGAGGGTGCCGTTACAGCAGCGAAAGTGATGGAATGCTTCACCAAAGCAGGCTTCCCTGAGGGCGTAGTGAACTTCATTACCGGTAAGGGGTCGATCATCGGTCAAGGACTCATAGATCATCCGCATTTAAATGCGATCACATTTACCGGTTCTGAAAGTGTCGGTCAGAGCGTCGCAAAATCAGCTTCCGCCCGCGGGATAAAATACCAGCTTGAAATGGGTGGCAAGAATCCAGTCATCGTAACGAAAGATGCGAACATCGACCAAGCTGTCGAGGCGGTCATCAGCGGTGGATTTCGTTCCTCCGGCCAGAAATGCACAGCTTCAAGTCGTGTTGTTGTTGAATCATTGGTCTATGATGAATTCAAACAAAAACTGGTAAAAGCAGCAGCGGCAATTACAGTCGGCAACGGTCTTCAAGAAGGTATTTGGATGGGCCCATGTGCAAGCGAAAGCCAGTTCAATACGGTGACAGAGTACATTGAAAAAGGCAAGCAGGAGGGCGCAAAACTCATACATGGCGGGGAGATATTAACTGGCGGAGACTATGATAGAGGCTTTTTCATTACACCAGCGATTTTTGAAGACGTGACGTCCGAAATGGAGATTGCACAGGCAGAAATTTTTGGGCCAGTTATCGCGCTTATAAAAGCAACCGATCTTGTCGAAGCGATTGACTTGGCAAATAATACGAAATACGGATTGAGTGCATCAATCTTTACATCAAATATTAGCTCAATTCTGGAATTCATTGATGAAATTGAAGCAGGGCTTGTCCGCATTAACGCAGAAAGCGCGGGCGTAGAGTTGCAAGCTCCATTCGGAGGCATGAAAGCATCGAGCACGGGTTCGCGAGAGCAAGGTGAAGCTGCGAAAGAATTTTATACTGCCATAAAAACAGTTTTTATTAAAGGTTCTTAACAAGTGCAAGGGAGGTTTCCATGTTTGAAAATCTCTCTTCCTTCCAAAAATTTCATTATTCAGGAGCAAAGCCTTGGTATTCATTACTACGAAGGCAAGGACATTCTCGATTATATGAAAAATCCAGAATTATTCGATTATGAAAATGGTTATGTGAACATTCCGGATAAACCGGGTCTTGGGGTGGATATTGCTGAGAAAAAAGTGAAGCAGGCAGCAGAAACCGGACATGATTGGAAAAACCCAATTTGGCGTAAAGAAGACGGAATTATCGCTGAATGGTAATAAAAGGAGGAAAAATAATGGACTTTCATGGCATCATTCCACCGGTAGTGACCTTATTTGATGAAACGGGGAACTTAGATATGGCGCTGAACAGAAGGTATATCGACCTATTAATCTCACGGAATATTGACGGTATTTTGTTAATGGGTAGTTCAGGTGAGTTCTCATCACTTACAACAGAAGAAAGAAAATTATACGTACGCGAAATGATAAAGCACATTAACGGACGAGTGCCAGTTATGGCCGGAGTCGGTCATACCGCATTAAAAGAGGTGCATGAACTGACTTCTTATGCAGAAGAGCATGGAGCGAACGGCGTTCTCGTAGTCAACCCATATTACTGGAAGCTGTCTGACGAGCAATTATACCGGCATTTTTCCAGCGTAGCGAATCATACTAATTTGCAAGTTTTCATTTATAACATCCCGCTCTTGACGGGACAAAATTTATCAATCGAATTGATTAAAAAATTAGCCGTAGATCATTCTAACATTGCAGGTATTAAAGAGACGGTCAGTGATTTTGGCCACCTTCGTCAAGTGCTGGCGGAAGTTAAGAAAGTTCGCAGTGATTTTCGAGTCTTCTCTGCGTTTGACGAGCATTTGCTTCCGGCTCAAATGATTGGTGCAGCTGGGAGCATTAATGGAAGCGCTGTATTTGCCCCGGAAATATCCGTTCATTTATATGAATCGTATCATAAAGGTGATCTTGCAGAAGCACAGAAAAATCATCAAGTGATTTCAAAACTGATGGATGTGTACAATTACGGTCCGACATTTTTTACAGCCATGAAAGAAGCCGTTCATCAGCGCTGGTTTGACATTGCGGCAGGACACCGTCCACCATGCGATGTATACCCTGCTGATTTGAGTGACAAAGTAGCTGCTCTCTTAAAAAATATAGATATGAAAGAAGGCGTCCAAAAATGAAAGAATCACGCGACTTGCTCGAACAATTAGGCTACCCATCTACTGATCTTAAAGAACTGCCTACATCAAAGAAAACATTTCCAGATGGCGCTCAATACCGCATTGAACTACCAAGTGTTGAAGGTCCAGCTGCCCTAAAAGAAACATTGAAAGAAATTGACCGCCTCGGTTTGACTGTTCACCGAATATCTCAGGGAAGCGGCATCATGCTTCAAACGGATGAAGAAATTAAAGAAATGTGTGAAATGACAGCAGAGCGCGGAATGGAGCTGAGTTTGTTTGTCGGTCCCAGGGGTTCATGGGATGTCAGTGCGGGACCGCTTACGCCAGGAGGTAAATCTCAGGGAATCCGCCATGAAGGATCGGACCAGCTTGTTTATGCCATGGAAGACTTGAAAAGAGGAGCTGCACTTGGTCTTCGCGGTGCGTTAGTTGCGGATGAAGGACTCCTTCTTTTAACGAAAGAAATGAAAAAATACGGACAGCTTCCGGAAGACTTTGTTGTTAAAGTATCGGTTCAAATGGGTTCAGCCAATCCAGTATCCGTTAAATTAATGGAAGACATCGGAGCGGATACCTACAACGTGCCACCTGCATTAACGCTGTCTAAACTTGCAGCGATCCGACAATCAATAAACATTCCAATTGATTTATACGTTGAAGTGCCGGATACCTTCGGCGGCTTTCTTCGCTATTATGAAATACCAGAAATTATCCGTGTATTGGCGCCTGTATACATCAAATTTGGTCTACGTAATCACCCTGATGTATACCCATCAGGGAAACAATGGGAAAGTACGAACATCTCACTCGCTCAAGAACGTGTACGCCGTGCCGCAATTGGTATTCAAATGATCGAACGATACTTTCCAGAAGCAAAAACATCGAAACTCGGTGCAGAAGGACTCGGAATTGCGAAAATCGAAAAGGCAGCAGCAAAATAGATGATTTTAATGAGAGTGATCCCCTCTGATATTCCGGTGTTTATTACTATTAAGGAGTGGAGCCCAAATGACCTTCAAAATATTGTTAACGGATTACGAATTTGAGCATTTGCAATATGAAGAAGAGGTTTTTCAAGAAAGCGGACTGGATATCGATTTCATCAAAGCGCAATGCAAAACGGAAGAAGAAGTAATGGAGAAGGCAAAAGAAGCGGATGCAATCTTAAATCAATATGCTCCTATCTCACGCCGAGTCATTGAGTCGCTTGAGAACACCAAAATCATTTCCCGCTATGGTGTTGGCGTCAATACAATTGATCTCAATGCGGCTAAGGAAAAGGGGATTACTGTCGCCAATGTACCGGATTATGGCATGGAAGAAGTATCGAATCATGCATTGGCACTTTTACTTTCGTCGGCGCGGAAAGTGACACTGTTAAACAAGGAAGTGAAAAAAGGTAACTGGGACTTTAAAGTGTGTGTACCGATTCATCGTTTTAACGAGCAAACTGTTGGGGTTCTAGGCTTTGGCCGGATTCCGCGCCGTTTGATTGAAAAGGTGAAACCGCTCGGTTTTAAAACTGCTGCTTACGACCCTTTCGTATCGGCGGCAGACATGGCTGCTGTCGGGGTTCAAAAAATGGATCTTGACGAAATTATAGGCGAAGCCGATTATTTGTCGATCCATGTGCCCTTAATTGATGATACATACCACCTGATCAATGAGGAGCGCCTTAAACGAATGAAAAGTAATGCGGTCATCATTAACACGGCACGTGGACCGATAATCGATGAAAAAGCACTTTCCTATGCACTTGAAAAAGGGATAATTGCAGGTGCAGCACTTGATGTGACAGAAAATGAGCCAGTCCGCATCGATAGCCCGCTACTCACAATGGACAATGTCATCATTACACCGCACAGCGCCTGGTATTCTGAGGAAGCGATGGTTGAACTTCGTCAAAAAGCAGCAAGAAATATCGTTCAGGTCTTAAAAGGAGAAAAAACACCATACGCATTAACCTAAGAAAGGGGAAAAATATGAAAATAGCGACTTTTTCCGTGCAAACCGAACAGCACATCGGCATTGTTCAAGATGATCAAATTATTAGCTTAACGGTTCTCGGTCCAGAAGAATTTCCTTCTTGTATGAAAAAATTTATAGAACGAGGCAGCGAATTGCGTTCACGTGCTGAACAGTTAATCGAGCAACGGGTAAATGACGATGCAATATTCAAACTGTCAGAAGTAAAGATCCTGCCGCCAATCGCAAAGCCGGATAAAATCATTTGCGTAGGACTTAACTATTTTGATCATTGCAAGGAAACCGGGATGGAGCCGCCAGATTCGCCGGTCATTTTTTCAAAATATGCGAATGCGATTGCCGGACATAATGATGCGATTGAAATCCCAATTAATTCAACCGAGGTCGACTTTGAGGCAGAGCTTGCGTTTGTCATTGGAAGAGAAGCGAAACATGTGTCAGAAGAAGAAGCGTATGACTACGTCTTTGGCTATACGATTATGAATGATATTAGCGCCCGAGATTTGCAATTTCAGGACGGCCAGTGGTCAAGAGGCAAAACGGCGGACACATTTGCTCCATTTGGACCTGTTGTCGTTACACATGAAGAAGTGGGTGATCCTCACAATCTAGCGATTTCGCTTGAACTAAACGGTGAAATTATGCAGGATTCAAATACAAGCAACCTAATTTTTACGGTTCCGAAAATCATATCATTTTTATCACAGTCCATGACACTAAAGCCAGGTGATTTGATTGCAACAGGTACACCACCTGGCGTTGGAATGGGACGTAATCCGAAAATCTGGTTGAAAAACGGTGACCGGATGAACGTCAGTATTGAGAGAATCGGCACGCTTTCTAACTACGTAAAAGCCTGACAAGAGAGAAAGAAGATGATGACATGGATGTTGTAACTATCGGAGAAACAATGACAGTGTTTACACCGAATGAAGAAGGGCCGATTCCTCACATCCCTCTTATGCCAACTGGCGGTGTCAACCTTGAAAACCTCGCTTCTTTTTTTAGGCAGGGGCCATCGCGGCGGGACTTGCGGTTCATTGATCAATCCTGCGAAATTGATTACAGATGAAGATTACAACAGGCTGGCAGAAACGGCAAAAAAATTCTCGGCTATCGTACAAAAAAGTTAAAGCAGTCCGTCGCTTAAATGAATGTCAGTTCATAGGCGCTGGCTGAAAGTATGGATGGTGTGTTATTTCCTCCTTTCCGACCAATTTGATGTATCTCGTTCATTCTTTTAGTAGTCCATCAAGGATGTTATTGCTGGTGGACAGTAGATAAATTCAGACAAACCAGAAAGGGGAAAAGTGCTATGTTAATAGAAAAGTACAGAAATCTGCAGGGTATTCTCCAAAAAATGGAGTCGGTTGTGGTCGCTTTTTCAGGAGGGGTGGACAGCACGTTTTTGCTAAAAGTCGCGATTGATACTTTGGGTTATGATAATGTGTTAGCCATTACAGCAGATTCGGAAACCTATCCTTCGAGTGAGTTGAAAGAAGCCCTTATGCTATCAAAATGGATTGGTGCCAACCATCGTGTCATTCAAACTTCGGAATTGGCCATTCCTGGATATACATCAAATAATCAAAATCGCTGTTACTTTTGTAAAAGTAGTTTATTTGACCACCTGCTTCCTATACTTGAAGAATATGACTTTAATAATATTATTTATGGAGTTATTGCTGATGATGCAAACGAATTTCGTCCAGGCATGAAAGCAGCTAAAGAAAAAGGAATCAGGGGACCTCTTCTAGAAGCCAATTTATTCAAAAAAGAAATAAGAGCATTGTCCAAGGAAGCCGGTTTGCCAACCTGGGATAAACCGTCATTTGCTTGCCTATCCTCACGAATAGCATATGGCGATATCATTACGAAGGAAAAATTAACCAAAGTGGATAAATCAGAGGCTTACTTAAAATCATTGGATATTCATCAGGTAAGAGTCAGGACGCATGAGGATACTGCCCGAATTGAAGTTGAACCCGATGATATGCCGCGAGTGCTTCAATACCATGTGGCGATCACGAAACGGCTGAAGCAATTTGGTTATAAGTATGTATCAATGGATCTCACGGGCTATACAAGCGGAAGTATGAATATAGCGCTTAAAAAGGAAGAAATGCTATGATTGACGATATTTTGGAGCTGGTTCAAAAGGGTTCATTGACAGTCGCGGAAGCAAAGGAAAAACTTGCATCCTATGAAAATTTAGGGTTTGTAAAAATCGATCATCATCGTAAGAGAAGACAAGGCTTTCCCGAAATTGTGTTTGGAGAAGGGAAAACAGCTGAACAAATTTTAACGATTGTACAATCACTGCGGGCAAGGAATGATTCTGTACTTGTGACTCGTATTTCTCCGGAAAAAGCAGTATTTGTACAAAAAGAATGTAGTGATTTTGAGTATAACGATATGGCACGAACACTTGCATGGGTTAAAGAAAAACCTAAATCTGTTGGTTCATATATTGCAATTGTGTGCGCCGGGACATCAGATTTGTCCGTTGCTGAAGAAGCAGCCGTGACGGCCGAAACACTAGGTATTCCAGTCAGGCGTATATACGATGTTGGTGTTGCTGGACTGCACCGCCTCCTTGATAATATTGACGAGATACGAGGGGCTACGGTATCAGTTTGTGTCGCGGGGATGGAAGGGGCACTTCCAAGTGTTTTAGGTGGCCTTGTCACGAATCCAATTATTGCTGTGCCGACAAGTATTGGTTACGGTGCTAATTTTCACGGTTTATCGGCACTGTTATCGATGCTCAATTCATGCGCATCGGGTGTAAGTGTGGTGAACATCGATAATGGATTTGGTGCAGCCTACAATGCAGCGATTATATACAAACTTGTACATAAGAGGGAGGTCAATTGTGATGAGGACTTTATATTTTGACTGCTTTTCCGGCATAAGCGGAGATATGGTTATTGGTGCATTGATTGATGCAGGTGCAGACCCTGTACAAATGGAAGAAGAGTTAAAAAAGCTGAACATAGATGAAGAATATAATCTGTCATGGGGGAAGGTCGTCAAAAATGGCATTACGAGTACTAAATTTGATGTCATTCTTACCAGTAAATCAGAGCAAACACATGAACACAGCCACAGTCATGGACACGAACACAGTCATGAACACGAACACAACCATAGCCATGTGCTTCACCATCATCATGGCAGTCGTACCTACAAACAAATTGTGGAGGCTATCAATGAGGCAAACTTTAATGAATCGGTAACGAACAGGTCACTAGCCATTTTTAAGAAGATTGGTGAAGCGGAAGGGCACATACACGGGCTTCCTCTTGAAAAAGTTCACTTTCACGAGGTAGGAGCAGTAGATTCAATAATAGATATAATCGGAGCTGCAATTTTAATCGATCAGCTAGGTATTGAATCAGTTCAGTCATCAGCCATTCCAACTGGATCTGGACATATACATATTGATCACGGCATATATCCTGTTCCTGCACCTGCCACTCTTGAAATATTAAAGGGGGTACCGATTGCATCAAACGATATTCGATTTGAATTGACAACGCCGACCGGTGCTGCCATCGCGGCAGTTTTAGCTGAAACATTTGGCTCGCTTCCAGCCATGACTGTCGAATCGATTGGCTATGGTGCGGGAACAAAAACATTTGAAAATCATCCGAACGTCCTTCGCATTATCATTGGGGAAATTCAATGAACCGACCACCTGATCATGAGCATCTTGATGAACAAATGGTAAAAATGGAAGTGAATCTTGATGATATTTCCGGTGAATGGCTTGGACATGTAATGGATTTGCTGTTTGAATCAGGAGCAAATGATGTATATTATACGCCAATCTTTATGAAAAAAAATCGACCGGGGGTGTTATTGCAACTTCTCTGTTCACAGCAGATGATTTTGAAAATGAAAAAGATATTATTTGCCGAAACGACGACGCTCGGTATACGCTACCATCCTCTTACCGTGCACAGGCTCGAACGATCTTTTTTCACTGTACATACACAATGGGGAGAAGTGACGATAAAGAGAGGGTTCCATGGGGGTTTGCCCATGCAGCAGGCACCTGAATATGAAGATTGCCGTAAAATTGCCGTACAGAACAATATACCGCTTAAACAGGTGTATGAAGAAGTATGGAAGTGTCTCGGGGAGGTGGTAGAGAAATGAGTTTGGTGTCAATTCTCTCATTAGGCTTCCTATTGGGGATAAAGCATTCGTTAGAGCCGGATCACGTTATTGCAGTAGCAACCACGGCAGGAAATACGAAAAAATTATCGCGTTCCACTCTGACGGGGGTGTATTGGGGAATAGGCCATACATGTACGCTGTTTCTTATAGGGATGCTGTTCATTTGGATGAAAGGGGAAATTCCGGAGTCGTTAAGCATGACGCTGGAATTTGGCGTTGGTATTATGCTTGTTATGCTAGGGGCGAAAAATTTGTTTAAAAATCGCCATAATATCACGAACGATAAAGTTCGATTTCGTCCTTTTGTGGTGTCTGCTTTAATTGGGTTCGTCCATGGTCTCGCGGGCAGTGCCGCAATGGTCATCCTAACGATGTCGACCGTAACCGGTATAGGCGAAGGATCCATTTATATTATTATATTTGGCGCAGGGACTATTATTGGCATGTTGTGCTTTACAACTTTACTAGGCATACCGTTTGCTTTGAATGGAAAAGACATCGTTTTAAACCGAATATTCATCAAACTGGCAGGAGCTATAAGTTTTGCATTCGGACTTTATTATATATACAAATTGGGTGTAGCAGAAGGCTTGTTTGCGCTCTGGGCTAATTGATTTACTTTATAAGCATGACTGTAATCTCAGGCTGTCTGTAACCCATAGACAGTCTCTTTTATATTTATTAATTCATCAATTCTCAGAAAAAAAGGGCCACAACTGACAAAAGGCTTGTCTTAATGGGCATTCTTCAATGGACATGTCCATGTAAATTTCGGGGTATATTGTAACTGATATGAATCTCTAATTATTATTCTGCAATAATGTTTCAAGGTTTATTATTATCTGTAGATGGAGGATAGGATAGGATAGGATAGACATATATAATAAGACCCTATGACACTGCTAAGCCATTTTTTTAGGAATGGTAGTGTCATAGGAGCCTTTTTTTAAAAAAAAGTCACGAAAACGAGGTTTTGCTGTAGCCGCTAGGCAGATATACGTTTATTTCTCCTTTGGAGAATCCATATTTCAATTGCACCCGAGCCAAGCAATACTCCTGAAACAATGAAGATAAGTCCAATGAAATGTGCAGGCACGATGGCTTCATTAAGGAAAAATGCTGCCCCTAACAAAGAGAATAAGGTGTTTAAGTTAAGAAATATGGATGATTCAGCTGCGCCTACCTTACCAATGGCATAATTATAGCTCATGTGCCCCAGGGCAGTGGCAAAAATAGCGGAGAATAAGAAAGCTCCCCAGATGGATGGCGGTGCTGTTGCCAGCGAAGATAAGCCCTCTGGTTCCTTCCATAAGCTGATGGCAAAAAGAATAAAAGACCCGATAAGCATCATGTAGCCGGTTAGTAATCGTGGATCCATTGTTTTTGAGGCTTTATTAATGAGTATGAAGCTCAATGCCTGTGAAAGAATGGAAAGTAAAATATCCACATCTCCCAGATTAATAGAATGAAGTCCTCCACTTCCTGCCATAACGGTAAAACTCACACCTAAAGCACCGCATATAAAGCCAAGAAGCCGGATTAAAGTGGGTTTTTTACGAAAGAATATCATGGTCAAGATGACCGTCAATATTGGCCCCATGCCCAAAATCAGTCCAGCATTCGAGGCGGAAGTCTTCGTCAATCCCTCAGCTAAAAAATAATGATGAAAAACGACACTCAAAAATGCTCCTCCAAAAACGTAAAAAAGTTCACTTTTTTTAGGAAGACGTATTAATCCAAAGAAGAAAAGGATAATAATGACTATAAGGGATGCAGTAAAAATTCTCAAAGAAGTTATTGTTACGGGCTGCGTATTCGCAACTAAAATTTTAATAACTGAGACATTTAACCCCCATGTGATCATTATTCCGGTAAGTAAGATGTATATTCTCAAAAAACTCATTCCAAACAACCTTTCAAACTTATTTAACAATTGATATATTATACAACTTTCTCCAAATTAATAGCAAAGAGTAAAATTTGATTGAAATCCATAGGATGAAAAATCAGAAATTATTAATCATTAATAAAAAGGGAAGAAATAACCCCTTCCACTTACCTTAATATGGTTTTTTTATCATAAATTTAGCTGAAATATAATATGAAAAACATTAAATAAAAATAAAATTACAAATTATCAAACTTTTCTATTGTTTTTGGTAGGGTTTTCATTTACAATTTCCTTATGATTTACCAAACCGGTTTAGTAACTAACTAAATCGATTTAGCAATGAAGCAATGAAAGTGATATGATCAAATGTTTTTGTTTTTATTTGTGATTGTTCGAAAGAAGGAGGTACTGTATTGTCATCAAAATATGGTGTTTTAACGCTGGGCGACGCCATGATTACGCTAAATCCCGAAGAGACAGGACCTTTAAGATTCGTTACCCGTTTTGAGCGAAAGGTAGGAGGCGCTGAACTGAATTTTGCGATTGGCTGTGCAAGGCTTGGCATGCGGGCAAAATGGATAAGCCGTTTAGGCAAGGACGAGTTCGGTAAAGTTATATATAATTTCGCTCGTGGGGAAGGCGTGGACATGAGTGATGTTGCCTATGTAAATGGATATCCAACATCTCTTAACTTTAAAGAAATTCGGGAAGATGGTTCCGGAAAGACATTTTATTACCGCTACCAATCTCCTATTTTAACTTTATTGCCGGGAGATATAACAGAGAAGATGTTTGAAGAGATTGATATAGTCCACCTTACTGGAGTATTTTTGGCTATAGATCCCAAAAATGTGGATATTGCCAAGAGGGTAATGGAGATTGCAAAACAAAAAAATATACCTGTTTCTTTTGATCCGAATATCCGCTTAAAGCTATGGTCCATCGAGGAAGCTAGATCAGTTTATTATAATATTTTTCCATATGTTGATATTTTGCTTACAGGTTTAGATGAAATAAGATTGATCATCGGAACTGACTCTAAAGAATTATTGGCGGAATTCGCAAAGGTGAATGATATTGAACAGCTTGTCATCAAGGACGGGAAACATGGTTCAAAACTATATACCAAAAATGAATGGCATGAAAAAGAAGCCTTCCCTGTTATACCTGTAGATACTGTTGGTGCGGGAGATGGTTATGATGCCGGTTATATTTACGGATATCTTCATGGCTTATCAATTGATGAAAGATTGACATTCGCAAATGGTGTAGGAGCTCTTGTCACCACTGTTGCAGGGGACAATGAAGGATTACCATATTTGGATGAAGTAAAGCCTTTCATACAGAATGAGGCTGTTATAGAAAGATAGATGACTGAAAGAAATGAGGGGAGAAAATGGCAACAGTAACGATACAAGCCGAGGAAGCAAAACGATTAGTCATACAACAGCTGACCAAAGTGGGTTTAAATGAAGAAAATGCAGGAAAAATCGCGGAAGTATTGGTTCATGCCGATCTCAGAAATGTCAATTCCCATGGTGTTTTGCGAACAGAGCATTATGTGAACCGTTTACAGGCAGGAGGCATAAATCCCGATGCACAGATTTCCTTTCAAAAGACAGGGCCTGTTACCGGTGTAGTTGATGGAGATGATGGTTTTGGGCATGTGATTGGCGACGTGGCCATGGACCATGCAATCGAAATGGCCCGAAATAATGGCGTGGGCATGGTGACTGCTGTTAATAGCAGCCATTGCGGAGCACTAAGCTATTTCGTTCAAAAAGCTGCTGATGCAAAGTTGATTGGCATCGCGATGTCACATACCGATAAAATTGTGGTCCCGTTCGGAGGAAAAACATCATTTCTTGGTACAAACCCAATCGCTTACGGAGTTCCTGCCAAAACGAAGAAACCCTTTATTCTTGATATGGCAACATCCAATGTTGCGCTGGGGAAAATCCTCCAGGCACGCGAAGAAGGAAAGGAAATCCCTGAAGGATGGGGAGTGGATGAAAATGGAGCTCCGGTCACAGACCCGAATAAAGTCGTCTCTCTTTCCACTTTCGGAGGCCCGAAAGGCTATGGTCTATCTGTAATTGTAGATGTGTTTTCTGGATTATTGGCCGGTGCGGCATTTGGCCCGCACATTGGGAAAATGTATGACGATCTTGATAAGAAACGGAAGCTGGGACATTATTTTTGTGTAATTAATCCTTCGTTCTTTACGGATACTGATATATTTTTAGAGCAAATGGATCAAATGATCGAAGAGCTGCAACAGGTTGAA
Source organism: Peribacillus simplex NBRC 15720 = DSM 1321 (assembly GCF_002243645.1). Taxonomy (NCBI): domain Bacteria; kingdom Bacillati; phylum Bacillota; class Bacilli; order Caryophanales; family Bacillaceae; genus Peribacillus; species Peribacillus simplex. Next base: position 5,213,918 of record NZ_CP017704.1, read on the forward strand.
CCTGCTCCAGGGTTCGATCGGGTATATGTACCAGGTGAGATTGAACAAATCAATGAAGAAAAAAACCTGAAACAAGGTATTACGATAGCATCAAGTGTTTATGAATTTCTTACAAAGTAGGTGGAAAAATGAAAGCGGTTCAAGTACGGAAAGCTCATGAACTTATCATTCAAGAAGTGGAAAAACCCCGGATTTCGAATTCGACGGATGTCCTTGTAAAAGTAAAAAGAGTCGGAATTTGTGGATCGGATATGCATATTTACCATGGTACTAATCCTCTTGCAACGCTGCCGCGGGTCGTTGGGCATGAAGTAGCAGGAGAAGTTGTGGAGATAGGTCAAGGTGTTGCCAACATAAAAGTGGGGGACCACGTTGTTGTTGAGCCTATCAGTTATTGCGGAGAGTGTTACGCTTGCCGTAAAGGTCGCCAAAATGTTTGTGAAAAACTTTCCGTTTTTGGCGTGCATGAAGATGGTGGGATGAGGGAATGGTTCGTCCTTCCCGAGAAACAATTACATGTTGTGGATTCCGCTTTAGCCTGGGAAGAAATAGTATTGGCTGAGCCATACACAATTGGCGCACAGGCCGTTTGGAGAGGCGAAGTGGAGGAAGGGGAAACCGTTCTTATCCAGGGAGCTGGGCCTATTGGAATTTGCATATTAAAGATGGCAAAGCTTCAAGGAGCATCAGTGATGATCACGGATTTAAGTTATGAGCGTTTGGAATTCGCTAAAGAAAGCGGCGCCGATATCATCGTCCATGCGGGAAAAGAAGATGTTCAAAAACGAGTAGAAGAATGGACGAATGGCGAAGGTGCCAACGTCGTCATTGATGCAGTATGCTTGCCGACGACATTTGAATTGTCCTTTGATGTTGTGTCAACGGCGGGGCGGATTGTGGTACTCGGTTTTGATGAACGTCCTTCATCGGTTTCCCAGCTACCAATCACTAAAAAGGAAGTATCTGTGAAAGGATCTAGATTGCAAACCGACCAGTTTCCAAAAGTGGTTAAACTTTTGAATGAAGGCAAACTCAGACATGAAGGTTTAGTTACCCATACATTTTCGCTCGATGATATCCAGGAAGCATTTAATTTTGTTGAAAATCATCCCGAACAAGTTCGAAAAGCGATCATCGTTTTTAATTAAGGGGGTAGGAAACATGGATAAACATTCAATCATACATCAAATAACGGAAACGAAAGTTGTTGCAGTTATCCGGGGACAGGATGCAAAGGAGGCGGCACAACTGTCTAAAGCAGCTGTGGAAGGTGGTGTTCGGGCAATCGAATTGACGTATACAACACCGGGAATTGAAGAAGCTTTCAAAGAACTGCAAAATACGGATGCACTTTTAGGAGCAGGATCGGTACTTGATTCTGAAACGGCACGACATGCGATTTTAGCTGGCGCCAATTTCATCGTCAGTCCCTATTTTGTCAATGACGTAGCAGAACTCTGTAATCGATACGGCATTCCCTATATGCCTGGATGCATGACAATTAGAGAAATGGCTACGGCATTGGAAGCGGGCTGTGATGTTTTAAAGTTATTTCCGGCAAACCATTTCGAACCTTCTTTCATCAAGTCAGTTAATGGTCCACTGCCCAATGTAAGGATCATGCCAACCGGCGGAATTAATTTGGATAACATGAAGGACTGGCTTAATGGAGGCGCGGTAGCAATCGGGATCGGCAGTGACTTGAACAAAGCCTATCAGAATGGCGGCTATGAGGCCGCAGTGGAGTTAAGCAGAAAATACATGCAGAAAATTGCGGAATGATGGAGGTGCATGATGAACATTACATTTAGATGGTACGGGAAAGACAATGATACTGTTACATTGGAGCACATTAAACAGATTCCCGGAGTGAAAGGGATTGTCTGGGCACTACACCAAAAACCTGTTGGTGAGGTATGGGAAAAGGAAGAAATTAAAGAAGAAATCGAGTATATCCAATCATTTGGTTTTCACACGGATGTCGTAGAAAGTGTAAATGTCCATGAATCGATTAAATTGGGTAACGAAGAACGCATGATCTATATAGAGAAATACAAAGAGACGATCAGGAATCTTTCGGAAGCTGGAGTGAAAGTCATTTGTTATAACTTCATGCCGATCTTTGATTGGACTCGGACGGAAATGTTCCATCCTTTGGAAGATGGCTCAACTGCCCTGTTTTATGAAAAGGCGAAAGTGGATACGTTAGATCCGCAAGATTTAATTCGTACTGTAACGGAAGCTTCTGATTTAACTTTGCCAGGTTGGGAACCAGAAAAAATGGATCAAATCTCTGAATTATTTGAAGCTTACAAAACTGTGGACGAAGAGCAGCTATGGGCGAATCTGGAAATATTCCTAAAAGAAATATTACCTGTTGCCGAGGCTTGCGGTATAAAAATGGCAATACACCCGGATGATCCGCCATGGTCCATTTTTGGCTTGCCAAGAATCATCACCGGAGAGTCGAGCTATGAAAAACTGATCTCGATTTCGGATTCACCATCGAATGCGTTCACCATGTGTACAGGCTCGATGGGGGCAAACCCTGAAAATGATATGGTCCAGGTGGCTAAAAAGTATGCAAACCGTTCGCCTTTCTCCCATATAAGGAATGTGAAGATTTATGAAAATGGTGACTTTGTGGAAACATCCCATCATACCCAGGATGGATCTATCAATATACAGGGCGTCGTGGAAGAATTGAATAAGCAAAATTATACTGGTTATGTCAGACCGGATCATGGCCGCCATATATGGGGTGAAGTTTGCCGCCCAGGTTATGGTTTATATGACAGAGCACTGGGAATCATGTATTTGCTCGGATTATGGGATGCATATGAAGCTGGTAAATCAGGTGTTGAATCATGATTCCCATCCATGAAAACTTATCAAACAGGGTGGCAGTGATCACTGGAGGAAGCGGTGTTTTATGTTCCAAAATGGCTGTGGAATTGGCCCGTCATGGTGTCAAGATAGCTATTTTGAACAGAACGGCCGAAAAAGGGCAAGAAGTGGTCGAACTCATTGAACAAACAGGGGGCACTGCGATATCCATTGCGGCAGACGTTTTGGATAGAACCTCATTGGAGAATGCAAGAGGAAAAATAATAGAAACATTCGGAAGAGTGGATCTATTAATAAATGGAGCTGGAGGCAATCATCCTGATGCCATTACAGCTCCAGAGAAATATGGGGAAGAAGCAGAAGGAAAATCCTTTTTTGATTTAGATGAAAATGGTTTCTCCCAGGTTTTTGCCAGTAATTTCACCGGTACATTTTTGGCCAGCCAGGTTTTTGGGAAAGAGTTATTGCAAGTGGAAGCACCAGTTATCCTAAACATATCTTCCATGAGCGCATACGCTCCAATGACTAAAGTACCAGCATATAGTGCTGCCAAAGCTTCGATAAATAATTTTACCATGTGGATGGCAGTTCATTTTGCCGAAGAAGGTTTACGGGTGAATGCCATTGCTCCAGGATTCTTTTTGACGAAGCAAAATCGGGATCTTCTGCTTAATGAAGACGGCAGCCTGACGGCAAGGTCAAATAAAATCATAACTTCAACACCCATGAAGCGTTTTGGGCAACCTGAAGATTTACTTGGTACCTTGCTTTGGCTCGTTGATGAATCCTATTCGGGTTTTGTTACAGGAATTACGGTACCAGTCGATGGGGGTTTCATGGCATACTCAGGCGTCTGAATTCAGATCTAATAAAAAGGCAATCAAGTGACCTATTGTATATTAGTTGATTGAATTTGTTACACGGTATGGGAAATTGACTTTTTTACTGCATCAGAAGGTGATTGTAAAGCTTTACTTATTATAATAGAATATTCCTTATATACTAAGCCATTTTATTTTATGGAATTAGCCAGAGAAATGAAATCACACGACAGGAATGAATGAAATGAAAACCATTACAATTACTGATGTCGCCAATCACGCGAAAGTATCAAAAAGCACAGTTTCCCAATACCTGAACAAGCGATACGAGTATATGAGTGAAAAAACCAGGAAAAAAATTGAAGAAACTATAGAAGAATTAAACTATCAGCCTAATATAATAGCGCGCAGTTTAAAACAAAAATCCACATTTACCGTTGGGGTGGTGGTTGCCAACATCCTTCACACGTTTTCAACGCAAGTTATTAGAGCGATAGAAAACTACTTTTATGAACAAGGGTTTCATATTATCGTATGTAATGCAGATGACAACCCTGAAAAGGAAAAGAATTATATTGAAATGCTGAGAGCTAAACAAGTGGATGGGATCATCATTTTCCCCACAGGTGACAATCTTGATTTATATCAACGAATGAAGAGTGATCAATTCCCGATTGTTTTCATGGATAGGACGATCGAAGAATTGGATATTGCAACAGTCATGCTCGATAATCACCTTGCTTCCAAGTTAGCGATCGACCGATTTATTGAAAAGGGTTTTGAAAACATTGCAATCATGACCACTTCAATAATACGCGATATCAGTCCACGAATCGAACGGATCCAAGGTTACAAGGATTCACTGGCGTCACATGGGATACCATTAAATTCTGAATATATTAAAACAGTGAACGCAGATGAAATTCCTGTTGCACTTTCAGAATTTTTCGAATTGGAAAAGCCGCCTCAGGCCATATTGGCAGGAAATGATATCGTACTTAATGAAGTACTGCGTTATATGAAACAGCACGAAATCAACATACCTGATGACATAGCGGTTATAGGAATCGATGATGTACCGTATGCCAGTTTCTATACACCGACCATCACAACGGTTAATCAGCCAGCCATTGAAATGGCCAACTTGGCAGCAGAGTTACTGCTTAGTCAAATCAATAAAACAGGTAAAGAGGATACAAGCGTGCATCGCTTGAAACCGACTTTGCTTTCAAGGAATTCTTGCTAGAACCGGATGTAAGAATTTCTGTGAAAAAGAAAGCGCTTTTTTGCGGGAATTCTAAACCGATTTAGTAATAGGTCATATAGGCTTTACTCTTGGTTATTAAATGGAAACGTTTCCAAAAATGCAGCTGCATTTATTGAAGCGTATAGGGGGGTACTTTATGTTTTCAAATGGTAGAGGAATGGTCATCGTTTTCTTGTTCTTGGCTGGGGTAATAAATTATCTGGACCGATCTGCACTGTCTATTGCAGCTCCGTTCATCCAAGATGATTTATCTTTAACAGCAACACAGATGGGAATTATTTTTAGTAGCTTTTCAGTTGGTTATGCCATATTTAACTTCCTTGGAGGAATGGCGTCCGATAGATGGGGTGCAAAGATTACGCTTTTCGTGGCGATGATCGTTTGGTCTTTATTCAGCGGTGCACTTGTACTGGCTGTCGGTTTTGCGAGTATGATAGTCATCCGCATACTGTTTGGGATGGGCGAAGGCCCTCTTTCTTCAACCATCAATAAAATGGTGAATAACTGGTTCCCAGCGAATCAGCGGGCATCTGTCGTTGGTTTGACGAATAGCGGGACGCCGCTTGGTGGCGCGATTGCAGGTCCAATAGTTGGATTTATTGCCATCTCATATGGATGGAGAGTTTCTTTCATTGCCATAATGGTAATTGGTCTAATATGGGCGATTTGCTGGTGGAAGTTCGTTAAAGAAAAACCAGAAGAGTCAAAAGAACAGAAACATACGGGAAAATCTTATGTAGCGGCAACATCAGAAGGAAAGGTGAAATTCACCTTTTATTTAAAACAAAAAACGGTTTTATTTACAGCTCTAGCCTTTTTTTCTTACAATTATATTCTCTTCTTTTTCTTAACTTGGTTCCCAAGCTATTTGGTGGATGCACGCGGCCTAAGTGTAGAAAATATGAGTATCATTACAGTGATTCCTTGGATTTTTGGATTCATCGGACTTGCTTTGGGTGGATTCGTGTCGGATTTCTTCTTTAAAAAATTCGCTCAAAAAGGGGTTTTATTCTCACGTAAGCTCGTGCTAGTAACATGTTTGTTCTTATCGGCGGTATGTATCGGTTTTGCCGGACTTGTATCCACAACGGTCAGTGCGGTAACACTTGTCGCACTTTCCGTCTTCTTCCTATATTTGACTGGTGCCATTTACTGGGCAATCGTCAACGATGTTGTCGACCCTGGTAATGTTGGATCTGTTGGAGGTTTTATGCATTTCTTGGCAAATACCGCAGGAATCATCGGACCGACGTTAACAGGATACATTGTTGATACCTCAGGCACATACACAGTTGCATTCTTGCTTGCAGGTGGATTGGCCATCGTTGCATCGCTTGCAGTCATCCGTTTTGTACGACCGATAGTAAAGCCTGCGTAATAGATTGTTAGAATGGAAGTGTCTCCCAAAGGAAATATCAAGGGGAGGCACTTCCATTTTTTGTGAATTAAAACTTTTCATGTTTATTAGGCATGCCTAGCGGATCCGATTTTCATTACGAAATGTAGCTGGTGTCTTTTCATTGTATTTCTTAAAGGTACGATAAAATTGGGGCATGCTTTCAAAACCACACATTTCGGCAATATTGGCAATGGTGTGATTCGTTTCCAGTAAAAGTTCCTTTGCCTTGATGATCCTTTTCGTGTTTAGATACACGATTAACCCAATTCCAGTCGTTTCCTTAAAAACCCTGCTGAAATGAGCGGGACTAACCAAAGCTTTTTGTGCAAGTATCGTCAAATTCAATGCTTCATCGATATGATCATTAATATAGATTAAAATATCTTTGATCCATTCTGAACTATAGCTATTTCCCTCGGGTAAATATTCTTTGCCATTTCTCCGGGTACGGTATAAATCAAGTATGATTTGATGAACGATCAGCAAACAAGCATGCCTTGAGCCCATTGATTGGCTAGTTGTTTCTTGCAGGATGAGTTGTAGCTGTTCCTCCATCTTTACCTGTTCCTTTTGCGGCAATGATATTTTGTAATTCTTACTCTTTTTTGTCAGGTCAAACAAATGTAAATAAGAAAAAGAATCATCAACCATATCTTTATATATCAATGTGGGACTGAAAAAAATAATGGTGGAGGTAACAGGGTCGTCCTTATTGGGTAATGCCCTATGAATGGTATTATTCGGAATCAGGAATACATCCCCTTGCTGCATATCATAAAACACATCTCCGATAAAAAACGTTCCTTTACCGTTATAAACATAAACAATTTCATAATAGTCATGCATATGATCGGACAATTCATTCTGAGGACTTTTCGTATCTTGATAGACAAAAGAAAATGGGAAGAGTAAATCATGATTTAATGCATTATGGATTTTTTTCATTTCGTTCAGCTCCTGAATGTATATTACAACAAGAATGAGTATATTTATAGCAAAATACGCAATTAATATTTCAAAAATTGATGTTAAAATTATTATAGATATAAAAATTAAAAAAATTCAAGCGGAAAATGAAAGGGCTTTCTGAATGGATTGACGTTTGGTTTTGAACGTCTTCACTCATGATAAGGAGGGGACAAAGTGAATAGATTTGTTCAATTGCATTCAAATGATGATGTTGTTATTTCCTTGGAGGGCATTCATAAAGGACAGAGCCTCCAGATTCAAACAGAAGACAGGGGAATGATCCATATAAAGGCAAGTGATGACATTCCTAAAGGGCATAAGATGTCAGTGAAACCGGTAAAACGAGGGAGGGACGTAATTAAATTTGGCTACTCGATCGGAAAAGCTAAAGAAGATATCTCCATTGGCGATTGGGTTCACACCCATAATCTAGCATCCGGTTTGCATGGTATATTGGATTATTCCTATCAACCTAGCAGTCAATATACAAAAGTGCAAAGTCAAAATCATACCTTCCAAGGGTATATCCGTGAAAATGGGGAAGTGGGTATCCGGAATGAAATCTGGATCATCAACACGGTTGGTTGTATCAATAAAACATGTGAAGTTCTCGCTAAAATGGGAAATGAGCAGTTTAAAGGTCGAAAAATTGATGGGGTTCATCACTTTTCCCACCCCTACGGTTGCTCTCAATTGGGTGATGATTTGACCCATACACAGAAACTATTGGCGGCCTTGGTTCAACATCCAAATGCAGCAGGGGTTTTGGTTGTAGGATTAGGATGTGAGAACAATCAAATCGAAGCATTTAAAGAAGTCATAGGCGAATTTCCTCCAAATCGGATTAAATTTTTAAAAGCCCAGGAGGTTCATGATGAATTGGAGATCGGCTTACGTTTAATGGGAGAATTAGTGGAATATGCGGAAGGATTCGTACGAATGCCTGTACCGGTTTCAAAGTTGAAAATAGGCTTGAAGTGCGGGGGTTCAGATGGTTTTTCAGGCATTACCGCTAATCCATTGGTTGGTGCTGTTTCCGACCTTATTGTAGAAAATGGCGGGACAACGATTTTGACAGAGGTTCCTGAGATGTTTGGAGCGGAAACGATATTGATGAACAGGGCAAGAGATGAAGAAACCTTTAATAAAATCGTTGGCCTAATTAATGATTTTAAACAGTATTTCATTCGCCATGATCAGGAAATTTATGAAAACCCTTCACCTGGAAACAAGGAAGGCGGCATAAGTACGCTGGAGGAAAAATCACTTGGATGCACGCAAAAAGGCGGCCATGCCACGGTGGTGGATGTAAGCCCATATGGAGAACGAGTAGTGAAGCATGGTTTGAATTTGATCAATTCCCCCGGCAATGACCTGATATCGGTGACGGCTTTGGCAGCAGCGGGAGCACATATTGTTCTATTCACTACGGGAAGGGGGACACCTTTTGGCGGACCGGTGCCAACTGTGAAAATAGCAACGAATTCAGATTTAGCCAATCGTAAAAAACACTGGATTGATTATAATGCCGGGCGGTTGATTGAAGGTCAAAAGATCGATGAATTAAAGGACGATTTATTCCAATACATTCTTGAACTTTCATCAGGTAAAAAGAAAACGAATAATGAAAAATTCGGATATAGGGAGATAAGCATCTTTAAAGAAGGCGTCATTCTCTAACAGGTGTACATATCTGTTAAGTTATTAAAAAGGAGTGTTATTCAGTGAAAAGTATTGTTTGTGAACAACCTTTTGAATTTAAGATGATCGAGTCGGAAAAACCAGTTCCAAATTCAGGGGAAGCTTTGATTCGTGTGCGGCGCATAGGAATATGCGGAACGGATATTCATGCTTATGGTGGTAATCAACCCTTTTTTAGCTATCCTCGAATACTTGGCCATGAACTTTCCGGTTATATTGAGTCCATACCGGAGAATGAATCGGGGCTGAATGTCGGGGATCAAGTCTCGATCATCCCCTATATGGAATGTGGAAAATGCCTGGCTTGCAGAAGTGGAAAAACGAACTGCTGTACGGATATGAAAGTGTTGGGTGTACATGCTGAAGGCGGCATGAGTGAGTGGATGACGGTTCCTTATAATCATTTGGTGAGAACCGAGGGTCTTACACTTGACCAATCCGCAATGATAGAGCCTTTAAGTATAGGGGCTCACGCAGTTAGGCGCGCTGCTATTCAAAAAGGGGAATTTGCACTTGTGATTGGTGCTGGTCCAATTGGCTTGGGAGTCATGGCATTCGCTAAAGAACAGGGTGCGAAGGTGATCGCAATGGATGTAAATGATGAACGCCTTGCGTTTGCTGGCAAATGGGCAAATGTCGATTATACTTTGAACGTTTTGGAGAATCCAATGGCGAAATTAGCTGAATTGACAAATGGAGATATGCCAAGCGTGGTATTTGATGCGACAGGTAATGCTAAATCAATGATGGATTCATTTAAATATCCTGCTCACGGCGGAAGATTGATATATGTAGGTTTAGTTAAAGCGGATATTTCCTTTAATGATCCTGAATTCCACAGTAAAGAGCTTACATTAATGGGAAGCCGTAATGCAACAAGGGAAGACTTTGATTATGTCGTGAATACGCTGAAAAATGATAAGTTGGATATGAGTCAGTATATTACACACCGCACACATTTGGATGAAATGATCAATCAGTTTGAAGGGTGGTTAACTCCTGAAGCTAAAGTGATCAAGGCCATTGTCGAAATATAAGCATAAGCATTAGGTTTGCTGTCGTAAGGGTAACCTCTTGAAATCACACTCAAATTGGATATTTCTGTTAGAAAGGAGTTCTTTGGTCATGAACTTTAATAAAAGCCAACTGAAGGGTCTGAGTAAAGATACAAAAGCTGTCCAATATTCACATATGATGGATTTTCCCATAAAAGTATTGCAGATTGGGGAAGGGAATTTTCTTCGGGGCTTCTTTGATTGGATGATTTATGAATGTAATAAACAAGGCCATTTCCTGGGAAGTATTGCAGTTACCCAGCCACGCCCCTCCGGAAAAGGCAAAATAGAGGAAGTAAAGCGGCAAGATGGATTGTATACATTAATGTTACGTGGTTTTCACCAAGGGGAGAAAGTGGAACATACAGAGATCATTTCCGTTTTTTCGAAGGTAATTGATCCATATGGAGAATGGATGGAATTTTTAGCACTATCAGAAAACCCTGCATTGGAATTTGTAGTTTCTAACACGACTGAAGCAGGACTCAAATACCAGCCGATTCCTTTGGAAGAAGGAATCCCGATTGAATCTTTTCCAGGAAAACTGACTGCTTTTTTATATCATCGTTATCTGCATTTCAACGGAGATGCGGAAAAAGGACTCACCATGCTTCCATGTGAGCTTTTAGAGAGAAATGGTGATTCATTGAAGCAATGTGTTCTTAAGCATAGCAGGGATTGGGATTTACCAAAGCCCTTCATGGAGTGGGTGGACCGGGACAATCTATTCTTAAACTCGCTTGTAGACCGTATCGTTACAGGATTCCCAGCTAATGAGGCGGAAAAACTATTTGCATCATGGGGATATACGGATACTCTGCTAAATACGGCAGAACCCTATCATTTATGGGCTATTGAAGGTGACCCTTCTATTGATGAACGTCTTCCCTTACAACAATCCGGATTAAATGTGCGTTGGGTTAAAGATTTAGTGCCTTATCAAATGAGGAAGGTACGGATTCTTAATGGTTCACATACCTTGATGGCTCCTTTAGGCATTTTATCTGGATTGGAAGAAGTAAAACAGGTAATCGATCATCCTGATTTCAACCGATTCCTGAGCAATGCCATCGAAAAGGAAATAATTCCTTCATTACCTTTTGATCAAAATGAGATGATGCTATATGGGGAAAGTGTTCTTGAGCGATTTAAGAATCCTTTTGTACATCACCTCCTGGCCGATATTTCGCTGAATAGTATTTCGAAGTTTAAGGTTCGTCTCCTGCCTACATTAGAGGAATATCATATGGCGAAAGGTAGGCTGCCCGACTGTATCGTCCGAGGTTTTTCGGGCCTGATCCGATTTTATAAGGTTCATGAACTAAAAGGGAGTTATATTGGTAAAAGCTTCGCGGGTAAAGTCTATGTTGTTAAAGATGATATAAAGACTATTGAATTTTTCAAGGAACAATGGCTTGGTTATGAGAGGGGAGAAATCCCGCTTAGACAATTGATAGAAGCTACCATAAGTAATCAATATCTATGGGGGAAGGATTTGAGCGGTATCCCGAACCTAGGAAACGAATTATGCCAATATCTAGAAGGAATGATTGATGGAAATTATCCGTTGAAAGGATTCGGGCAAAGTTAAGTTCATGAATATCCTTCCTATCTCTTATTTTTTTCTTTATTTTATTTGTATTTTTGGTATACTGGATAAGTGATATAATTACTTGGTAGTTTCCTAATGGAAAGATATCAAAGGAATTACATATTCTTTATTCCCGTGAAGGGGAGTAGCGTCAGGGATAACCTGAAATAAAGTCGTCATTACGTGGGAATTCCACCGGCTTTATTGGCCTAATTCATTTAGTGCTTAGCGAGACCTTTGCCATATATGGCAGAGGTCTCTTTATTTTTGTATAAAGGAGGAAAATATGTTGGATTTTTTAACAGGTGAATTCATTTCAGGACTTTTAGCGATCATTATGATAGATTTGGTTCTAGCCGGTGATAATGCGATCCTTATTGGATTGGCTGCAAGAAAGCTTCCAAAAGATCAGCAAAAAAAGGTGATAATCTGGGGAGCGGTCGGGGCAATAGTGATAAGGATCATTGCCACGCTGCTGGTTGTTTGGCTCTTAGAGGTGCCTGGACTGCATTTAATCGGGGGATTACTTCTTGTATGGATTGCTTATAAGCTCCTTATCGAAGAAGAGGAACATGATTTGAAGCCTGCAGACTCTATGTGGGCTGCCATAAAAACTATCATTATTGCGGATGCTTTGATGGGATTGGATAACGTCCTAGCGGTTGCAGGTGCATCTCATGGTAACTTCACTTTAGTGGTGATCGGTTTACTTGTATCTATCCCAGTAGTGATGTATGGAAGTACTTTGATCCTGAAACTGATTGAACGTTTCCCAGTCATCATAATAATTGGTGCGGGAATACTAGGTTGGACAGCTGCTAAAATGATTGTAGCTGAACCCTTCATGCACGACTATTTTGCAAATCCCTTCATTAAATATGGATTTGAAGCGATAGTGGTGATTGGAATCCTGGTTGCCGGGACTTCAAGACAGAAAAATATAGAAAAAGCAAAAGCAAACAGAGAGAAAATGCAAATCGAACGTAATGGCTAATGGAAAAAAAGAGACCTTTCGAAAATGAAAGGTCTCTTTTTTTGTCTAAGCCCGAATGATATAAGTTGCAAAACCAGAAAAGGGTGTCCAAAGATCGGACTTTGGTACACCCTTTTCAAAATATTTAAGGAATCAATAACATGCATTTTAATCAAGATATCTTAGCCAAAATGATTATATGGAGCGATCACTCCTATCGTTAGTTTAAGTTAATCCATACACTTTTGACTTCCGTATAATTATCCAAAGCATAACTGCCCATTTCCCGTCCGATTCCACTTTGTTTATAACCGCCAAATGGTGAAGCGGCATCGAAGGCGTTATAACAGTTTACCCAAACTGTACCTGCCTTTAATTCATTAGCCACATAATGGGCTTTTTTTACATCCTGTGTCCATAAACCAGCAGCCAATCCATATTCAGAGTTATTTGCACGGTTTATCACATCATCCAAATCGTCAAATGGCATGGCGGCTACAACTGGACCGAAGATTTCTTCTTTAGCGATTGTCATTTCATCTTCAACGCCTGCAAATATTGTAGGTGTTACAAAATAACCCTCTCCTTGTCCGTAATTGCCCCCGGTAACCACTTCGGCTCCTTCAGACTTTCCTTTTTCAATATAACTGCCCACTCTTTCCAATTGTTCACTGGATACCAACGGCCCTATCTGGGTAGATGGATCAAGACCGGCCCCTTGTTTAATGTTTTTTGCATGGGACACTAAGTCAGCTACCACGTTGTCATAGGATTTCTTTTGAATGTACAGGCGGGAACCGGCACAGCAAACTTGTCCTTGATTAAACATGATGCCCATTAAAGCACCAGGAATGGCTTTACTCATATCTGCATCCGGTAAAATGATATTAGGTGATTTTCCGCCTAATTCCAACGAGATTTTTTTCACAGTTCCCGAGGCTTGGCGCATGATCATTTTACCTACTGAGGTTGAACCGGTAAAGGCAATTTTATCGACATCTGGATGGTCTACAAGCGGTGACCCTGCTGTTTCCCCAAATCCAGGTATGACATTAAGAACGCCAGGAGGAAAACCAGCTTCAAGCGCCAATTGACCTAAATATAATGCTGAAAGCGGCGTTTGCTCCGCTGGTTTTAAAACAATCGTACATCCGGTTGCCAGGGCTGCGCCTAATTTCCATGCGGCCATAAGTAGAGGGAAATTCCAAGGGATGATTTGCCCAACCACTCCAACTGCTTCATGACGGGTATAGTTGAAGTAATTCCCAGCAACAGGTATTGTTTGTCCTACTATCTTAGTAGTCCAACCAGCATAATAACGGAAGTGATCGATTGCAAGGGGGACATCGGCATTAGTCGTTTCGCCAATTGGCTTGCCATTATCCAGGGTATCCAATTGTGCTAAAGCCTCTTTATGTTCCTCCATGAGGTCCGCTAATTTATAAATGAGGCGACTGCGTTCCGATGCACTCATTTTTTTCCAAGGACCGTTGTCGAAAGCCTTACGGGCTGCTTTGACTGCTTTATCTACATCTTCCGGACCTGCTTCACACACAACCGCTAAAACCTTGCCGTTTGAAGGATCAAGAGTCTCAAAGGTTTTTCCTGAAGCAGCTTCCACCAATTCCCCATTAATCAAAAGCTTTTTAGTGCCCTTCAAGAATTCTTGCACTCGTGAATTAAGTTTAATAGTTTGTTCCATGTATAATACCCCTTTTCATTTGGATTTTAAGTTCGATCATAAAATCTGTGCAATGGCGTTCCTCTAAGTAAAAGGATCAGGTATAAGCTTATGTTTTCGATACATTTCTCTTTAGCTGCTTGCAGCATGTTTCAATATCTTTAAAAACTGGATTACTTGATTTCGTTCCCCCCTTATCAAAAAGGAATCAATTTCTCGACATGTAATTATGCAAGACTTATGCCAATAACAAAAAACCAATGAAACCAGTTAAAGAAGATGGTAGAGGGATATGGGAAGGTGCCGTTCTGTTCCATATTGGAACAAGCAGGTGTTCCATATTGGAACAAGCAGGTGTTCCAATATGGAACAAAAAAGTGAAGTAGTTCGCAGATGGCTGTCTTCACTTTGGTGAATATCTGAATTTTCTGTTATAATTAAATTGAATGAACGAATCCTAAATACTCTGAAATATTAAAATGCATAGAATTTCATTAATGAAATTGAATAAAAAACAGTGGCCATTTTACTGGATTATACATACGGGAGGATTATTCAATGTCTGTTAATATTAGCGCGGATAAAGGAACCATACCGGCATTTATTCAAGAATCATGGCAGCGGTGCATTTCGAAGGGGCTTCAGCCAAGCAGGATGGATAAGGAAGATATGCTTGGTGCATTTGAGTTGGCCGAATACCACGAACGATATGCAGAACTCCTGTACCATTCTTCCCCCATTTTAGAAGAAGTTTATCGCTCGATTAATGGTTTGGAGTCCATATTATTACTTGCTGCTCCTGAAGGATATATCATCGAAACAGTTGGAGATCCAGCTTTCATTCGCCATGCAGATAATGTTTCCCTGAGAAAAGGGGCAAATTGGCTAGAGGAATCAAAAGGAACAAATGCAATAGGAACTGCCATAGTAGAAAAAAACCCAGTATTGATTCATGGCAGTCAACACTTTCATCAGGATAACCATTTCCTTACTTGTGCCGCATCGCCCATTTATCACCCCGATGGGCAGCTGCTTGGTGTTTTGAACTTAAGCAGTCATCAACAGAATTATCATCCTTTTTCCATTAGTTTAGTTCAGAGGGTGGCTGATAGCATCAAACAAGCACTATTATTGTCCCATACTCAAAAAAGGGAGAAAAACCTTTATTTTATTTATGATTCATACCCTGATCCGTTAATTACCCTTGATAAAGAGGGGAAAGTTACAGATCTCAATTTAGCGGCGTCGCATGTTATAGGCACATTGAGAAAACCGGTATCGAATATAATATCAGGAACAGAACCACTTGTTTTAGAACAGAAGGTTTCAATTAAAGACCAGGAGTTCTTGGTTCAAACCCTCGGCAATAATATAGAACATCAATCCTCCGTGATCGTGCGGTTAAAAAAACAAAAATTGATTGATGGTTTAACAACTAATCGTTATCAATTTACTGATATAATAAGTAATGATCCGCAAATGAATCAAACCATATCCATTGCTAAAAGAGCTGCAGCACTTGATATCAGCCTGCTAATCACTGGAGAAAGCGGAACGGGAAAAGAACTGTTCGCTCAATCCATTCATGGGGTTAGCTTAAGAAGTGATAAGCCATTCATCGCCATCAATTGCAGCGCAATTCCCGAAAACTTATTGGAAAGTGAGTTATTTGGGTATGAAAAGGGTGCCTTTACTGGCGCAAAAAGCGGCGGGCATAAGGGGAAGTTCGAAGCGGCAGATGGCGGAACCCTGTTTTTGGATGAAATCGGGGATATGCCGCTTCAAGCTCAAGCGACACTGCTCCGTGTGCTTCAGGAACGATGTGTGACGCGTGTCGGCGGACATGCTTCCATTCCCATCGATGTAAGGGTCATTGCCGCCACCAACAAAGACTTACAAAAAGAAATTGAAGCTGGAGAATTCCGTGCAGATCTATTTTTCCGTCTTTGTGGATTATCTTTAAAACTTCCAAATCTAAGGAGTCGTAAAGATTTATTGCTGTTAGCAGAATGCATTTTAGCGGATTTACCTTATAAGAGTGAACATACCGAACTAACTGACGAAGCTAAAACATTCATTTTGGAATATTCGTGGCCAGGAAATTTCCGCGAATTACAAAACGTGCTCGGTCAGGCTGCATTCCTAGCTGATAATGGCCCGATTAGAAGGGACTTGCTTGTGGCACTTTGTCCTGTTTCTTCCGTTACACATGAGGAAGAGGCAAATGCCGATCGAGAACCAAGAAACTTTCAAGAACAAGAAACCCAACTTATCAGAAATGCATTGGAACGAACAAATGGAAATATCAGTAACGCCGCGAAACAACTCGACATCGGCCGAAATACGCTTTATAGAAAAATGAAAAAATATGGAATCAACTATCAAAAGTAAGAGTTTCATCGTATATAAAAAAACACGAATGATGCGTTTCCTTTTTATGACAATATCGAATTTTCGGCCTGATTTGGTCGAATCTTTGTTATCGCAAGTAACTATATGCGGACCAGCATACCTTATCTCTTTATAAGCTACATTTCACCTTGAAAAACAATAAATAATGAAGTGCAGGAAATCAAAATCTCATATAGAATGATGTTATTGATATAGTATCTAAAATTCCGCAAGGGATGTGTGGTCAATAGTATGAAGTTGTCATCTGAACATACGAAGTATAAACATGTATTGATTCAATATTTGGAAGAAAATGAATCTGCGTTTTTAAATGAATGGAATGAGACTATTAAGATCAATGAAATAGACCCCTACAAAGAAAAGATTAAAGAAAATGGTTATGGGATGTACTCACTGGTCATCCAAACGTTCAAGGAAATATTGTCTGATGATGTGCTGATAAAATTGGCTTACCAGGTTGCAAAAGAACGTCTTGAAGCAAATATCAACATTGGGGATTTTCTATATAATATCAATTTGGGGAGAAATATCATAATCAGAAATGTTTTTGGGGCCAATATCCCAATTAATTATATGAAGAAATTCATTAATGACATCAACTTGCACTTTGATACGTTCAGCTACCATGCAGTAACAAGATATACGAATCTTACAAATGAAGTGATTGAGGAAAAAAAGTCTTATATTAGTGAAAACCACAAAGATAAATTAGCGGTACTAGGTCAGATATCATCAAGTTTTGTACATGAGTTCCGAAACCCTCTTACAGCTATCATGGGGTTCAATAAATTACTGAAGAGGGAGAACCCGAGCTTGAAATATTTGGATATCATTGATTATGAGTTAAATCAGCTGAATTTCAGGATAACCCAATTCCTCCATACCTCTAAATCTGATTTTAATGAGGAACAAAGAGAGGAAATTTCCGTGTTAAAGTTAATTGAAGAAATACAAGAACTGACATATGCAAATATAGTGGATGCCAGCGTTAATGTGGAAATAAATATTTATCCAAACTTTGTCATGACAGCGAGCAAGGATGGGTTAAAACAGGTGTTCTTGAATCTTTTTATAAATTCCATTGATGCCTTAAAGGATAAGGAACATCCTAGAATTTTGAGGATAAACTCTATAATTGAGGCGAATGAAAGAATAATCCGAATTTCAAATAATGGACCGGCCATTGCCAGTGAATTGATAGAATCTATTTTTGAGCCTTTTGTCACAACGAAGGAGCTAGGAACGGGAATTGGATTATACGTATGTAAAAAGATTATTGAAAGTAATGATGGATATATGAATTGTGTCTCCAATGAAAATTTAACTACATTCAGCATCCATTTCCCAAAAGTTCAGAACTGAATTTATAATGGGTTAATACATATCATACATATCGATATTTTTCGACGCTTGTACATAGTTCTTTGATTAATAGCAGAAGGGCATTCCGGGTCTGCCGGTAATTTACATAAAATCATTCTCAGTGAAAATATATCTATTTGGAAGATGCCAAGAAATCAATTTGGATTTTAGCATCTTCTTTTTTATCCCTGTTATTTTTCAGTATATATGTTTGTCGAAATTTTAAAAGAAAACAATTAAATTGTCATTTTTGATTCGATTGTGAATCGAAAAGGGTGGATAATTAATATTTGAATCGAAAATTGAATTTTTGATTCAATATCGAATCGTTTTAAATTCATAAAAGCGTTAAACACTACTAAAATAACTATCCTTTTTTTGGCATGGATATTGCTTTTTATAATATATGTATAAAATTTTTAGTGAGAGAGGGTGCTTTTATAAAAAAAGAAGAGTGAGGAAGGAATAATAGAGCTGGGTAACTATATTTTTACATAAAAGGACTTCACTCAACAAAAAGCAAAAAGTGCAAAATCAACCAGAACATTGTACTTTCCGTGTATTTCGTTGAGGGGCTGATGGTAGTAAAGAAGGATTATAAAAAGAAAGCGGATACAGTTAATAGAGTATATGCTGTGCAATATACATATATCGATTGTGAATTTGGCATCATTAAAACTAATGATGAAACGGGATAAGACTGTAACATTTTTTTGAATGAAAGATTTCTACTAGGGTACCCATGAGCAGTGGTTTACTGCTTACAAACGGTAAATAGACAGTTTTAAAGGATGGTGACAATAGTGGCACTTCAAACAAATGAATTGAAACATGGTCTCAAGACCAGGCATGTCACAATGATTTCTATTGGCGGGGTAATTGGGGCAGGACTATTTATCGGAAGCGGAACAATAATAAATTCAGCAGGACCTGGTGCTATTTTATCGTATATAATCGCAGGATTGATGATCGTGCTTATAATGCGCATGCTGGGTGAAATGGCTGTAGTAAATCCTGATAGCGGATCCTTTTCAACATATGCACATCAAGCATTTGGTCCCTGGGCCGGATACACGATCGGCTGGTTATACTGGTTCAACTGGGTTATCATCATTGCTATTGAAACTACATTATTGGGTACTATGATTCATGATTGGTTTCCTGGTATACCTATGTGGGCTGCTAGTCTATCTTTCCCTATATTAATGACGATTACTAATATCTATTCAGTCAAAGCTTATGGGGAATTTGAATACTGGCTAGCTTTCATGAAAGTGGCTGCCATTGTAATATTCCTCTTCCTGGGTGCCGCCATGATTTTTGGATTTGTTCCGGGTTTTGATTCACCAGGCCTTTCAAACATTACTGGGGATGGAGGATTTTTACCAAAAGGTTTTCTGCCTGTCCTTCTTAGTGTGATATTCATTACTTTCTCTTTATCGGGAAGTGAGGTAGCTGCAATTGCTGCAGGAGAGTCTGAAAACCCTGAAAAAAATATTATTAGAGCCATAAACAGTGTTGTATGGCGTCTCCTTCTTTTCTTTGTTGGTTCAGTGACCGTGTTGGTTCTCGTAATCCCCCAGGGGGCTGAAGATTTACTAAAAACCCCCTATGCCAGCGTATTTGATATGGCAGGCCTACCGGCAGCGGGTCAAATCATGAATATCGTAATCTTCACTTCATTGCTTTCTGTTTTGAATTCAGGGCTATATACAAGCTCCCGTATGTTATATTCTTTATCAAAAAAAGGTGATGCACCGAAAATCCTTTCTCGTGTGAATAAGAGGGGAATCCCGATTTGGGCGTTAACGGCAAGTGTTTTCTTTTCTTATGTGTGCACGACATTTAAATTTGTTTCTCCTGATAAATTGTTTGCTTTTCTCGCAAACAGCTCTGGAGGAGTCACTATGATCATGTATATCTTTATCGCCTTTTCCCATCTATATTTACGGAAAAAGACGGAAAAAGAAAATCCCGGGACACTCAAAGTGAAAATGTGGCTATTCCCTTATTTAACCTACGCGACTATTGCCGTATTATTTATTATATTCGTTGCTCAGGCGTTTATTGATTCCATGAGATTGCAATTCTTTCTTACAACCCTTCTCACGATTCTAGTAATTGGGTCATACTTTCTGTTTTATCATAAGAAAAAGGTAATAACTCCTGAACAAGAAGCAACACTAAAAAATATTCACGTTAAGGAAGGGTAACGGATGTAGTCGATTTTGTGTAATTATAGAAAGAAAAGATTGACTATTCTAATAAAATGCTACTCTTCAAACAACCGTTTTCTAGCAAAAGGATATTATGGTAAACAGAACAAGGGCTACGGCTGTATTGACCAGAAGAGAAAATGAAGAGATCGATCAAACCTTCTTTAACGCAAAATCCAGCCAGCATATGAATTCCAAAAGTCCTTTTTTGAAGATGGGGAGACTCCTGCGGGAAAAGCGCGTCCAAGGGAGACCCCACAGGCGCAAAGAGCGCCGAGGGCGGAACGCCCGCGGAATGCGAGTACCCTACGTTCCAATCAACGTTCAAGTTTTTACAAACCCTCAAAAAAACATAGACGAACTTAATTTTTATCTAGTTTGTCTACAGTCTGAGCTGCTCTTAATGGGCAGCTTTTTTTCTGGTTCCATAAATGATCAAATACATTTAATGGGGGGGAATTAAGCGTGTTCGTAATTGTGACTGCTATCAACCCCATTATGATGCTCATTCATTTGCAACTTTGAAATCCTTTGCTAGAATATAATCTATAGAAAAGATTAGGAGTGGTGACTGTGGCTGAAACTCCAGCTGAAGATTTGATTCATTATATTGCACCAAAAGGAGAGTATATCTCTTTTTTAGATGATACGGACTATATCGCTAAAGGATTGGAATGGAAATTATTCACTGCCCGTTCGGTAAAAAGAGAACTATTATATAAAAGCGGCAGTTTTCAAGCAAAAGTCAAATTAGCAGGCTACGAACAGTATGGAAATGGTCTAGACACTGTAGTCGTTGAATTTGAAAATGGTAAGCTTAGTTGCATTCACCCTTCCTATTTAAAGGAAATGCAAAGCTCCAGTTTCGGAAAAGAATTGTTGAGTGGACCGGTTTCCGAAACATCTGCAGATCCAAGTGAAACTGAACAGGTAATGGAAGCACCAATTACGGAAAACTCTGATCAGATAAGTGAAGAACCAAAAAAAGCAAAAACCAAAACTAAAAAGACGACAGCAAAACCTAAGTTAGACTTACCAGGGGAAAAAGTGCATTTCACTGCAACCGTCAAGGAATTCACGGCGAAAATGAACCATTTCACTGGTGAAGAAGATGAAGTCATACTCTTGGAGAATGTCAAAGTGACAACGGAACCTGAATTGACAATCGGCGATGCTTGGTGTGGTTATAGCAAGACATTAAAAAAAGCTGAGCTTGAAGAAGGGGACGCAATCGAATTTGATGGAAAAGTGGTCGACAAAAAATACAATAAAGAAATACGGTATAAAGTAAATAATCCATCTAAGTTAGTGAAAAAGGGGATGGAAGCTTAAAAGCAAAGTTCTTGAATGAAAGGGAGTAAGCCACCGCTTACTCCCTTTTTTTGTTGCATTAATCAGTTTTCTAAAGAAATGAATGCCCATTGTGAACTTATTAGAATAGATGAGTCCATTCCTGAAATATATTCGTTTGTGGGAGATACAACATATAACCATTCTCCAATCGTATAGTTAAGGGTTTCGCTTTTGTGGTTTCATATATTCCAGTGTTGGGGATAATACATTATGATAATGGATTTATAAAAAGATTAGGGGGGGTTTTTATATGAAAGAATTATTTCGGTTATTAAAACAAGGTAATAAATCGGCGTTCATTGCTGCCTGTGTGAATAGTATCATCGCTGTGCTAAAGGGGATTGCTTATTTCATGACAGGGAATGTCGCTATGTTTGCTGAAACTTTACATACTTTGGGCGATGCTGCGAATCAGTTTTTCGTCTTCATTGGTTCCGCACTAAGTAAAAAGTCACCAACTGATCGATTCCCTGATGGTTTTGGACGTTTGGTTAACCTCGTATTATTAGGGGCAGTATTGGTTGTCGGAATCATGTCTTATGAAACGATTAAAGAAGGGTTCCATCATATTTTGCACCCTGCAGAATCAACTGGCATCCTTATTAACTTGTCCGTCCTTTCGTTAGCGGTTGTGTTGGAATCATATGTATTATTTAAAGCGATGAAAGAAGTGGTGCATGAGACTGGAATCGAAGCTAAAGGAGCAGCCGTCATATTTAAGAGCTTCTCTGGTTTAAAAAGAGCAAAACCAGCGACGAAATTAGTATTCATGGAAGATATGGTAGCAACCGGTGGTGGGGTACTTGCGATAATTGCCATTTTATTAGCAAACTTCACGCCCTTCATCCAAGCGGAAGGAGTCGCTTCCGTCATGATCGGTCTCGGTATGTTCTATGTGGTTGGAAGGGTTTTTCTTGATAATGCTGCAGGTGCTCTTGGGGAAGCCGATATTGAAATGCGACAAAAAATTGGAACTATGGTCATGGATGATCCAGACGTTAGGGATATACAGAAACTGGCCGTTATAAAAGAAGGGGAAGACTTTCATGTTGAACTTGAAGTTGAACTTGATCCCCATATTTCAATCGCCCAGGCGGATGACATTAAAGATCGGCTGTTTAATGAGATATTCAAGGAAAGAGGAGTAACGGATGTCATTATTGAATTTGATGAAAATGATGGTGTTCCAAAATGGGAAGGTCAGATAAAAAAAGAATTGAATGAAATGAAAAAAGACAGGGAGTAGAAGATGTTTAGAATGGCGGAATACAAAGTGTCCGGATAAGGATATCTGGTTGATTATAAAAAGCATGAAACTAATGAAAATGCCTGTTCAATTCTTCACGTACTTTCCTTCCGTATGCATTATAAGCTATCATGGACTTAGTTACATAAAGAAGGATTATGGAAGGGTGAATAAGAATGGAGAAACAAGATATTAAGCTAGTTGCACTTGATATGGATGGCACTCTGCTCAATAAGGCTGGAGAGATATCTGAAGAAAATCGGAGAACGATAAAAGAAGCCGAAGATCAAGGGATTTTTGTTGTATTGAGCACAGGAAGATCCTTTGCGACATGCAGTGATTTTGCAAAGTCAATGGAACTCCAATCATACCTCATTACGGTAAACGGAAGCGAAATATACGATAATCAAGGAAAACTGGTGGAAAGGAAAATCGTCGATAGTGAGTCGATACAATGGATGTGGGAATTAAGCCAAAAACATGGTACACATTTTTGGGCAATTAGTTGCGATAATATTTACAGGGCTGAAATGCCTGAAAAAATCCATGATTCGCAATGGCTTAAATTTGGATTTGATACAAATGATGATGACGTCCGCCAAATCCTCATGGATGAACTGGTATCAAAAGGAAAGTTTGAAATAAGCAATTCAAGCCCAACTAATATTGAAGTGAATGCCATGGGCGTCAATAAAGCGAAAGCGATAAAGCTTGTATGTTCATTGCTCGATATTACTATGGATAATGTTATGGCAGTAGGTGACAGCCTTAACGACCTTGCAATGATTTCTGATGCAAAAGTGGGTGTGGCAATGGGAAACGCCCAAGAAATTGTGAAAGAAAAAGCAGATTGGGTTACAGCAACAAACGAAGAAGATGGTGTGGCTAAGGCCATTCGTAAATGGGCGCTTTCAAATTGAATCGACACTGTATATGGGACGTATTCCATATACAGTTTTTTCATTGAAATGGCGCTGCATGACAAAGAGATTCTGCTGTTGAATTAATTTCTTGAAAATTGTGTATTTTAGAAGTATGATAATCTAGTAGTGTTATATTTTGGTAATATATTAAAAATGGGAGGTTTCAAGATGACAAGAAGTTTGCCTGAACAGTGGTGGAATCAATTATCTTTACCAGTTATCTCAGCACCTATGTTTTTAATATCCGGTCCTGAGTTAGTGAAAGAATGCTGTTTGAATGGGGTGATCGGTTCTTTTCCAGCGCCGAATGCGCGGCCGATAGAGGTATTGGATGAATGGATGAGTGACATAAACGACACATTGATTGCAGCAAAGGCTAAAGAACCAAGCTCAAAGATTGCTCCATGGGCAATGAATATGGTTGTCCACCGTACATATAGCCGTCTTGAAGAAGAGTTGGAATTGGTCAAAAAGCATCAGCCTCCCATCGTCATTACATCTTTAGGTTCACCAAAACATGTGGTGGATGTCGTACATAGCTATGGCGGCTTGGTCTTTTCTGATGTCAGCTCTGTGGATTTTGCAAAAAAAGCTGCGGAGTCAGGTGTGGACGGATTGATCTTGGTTGCTGCGGGAGCCGGTGGTCATGCGGGTGAGATAAATAGCTTTGCTTTCGTGGACAGCGTAAGGACATTCTGGGACGGAATCATTTTGCTTGCCGGATCCATCAGTACTGGTCACAGTATCTTGGCCGCTCAGGCTGCAGGAGCTGATCTTGCATATATGGGTACTCGTTTTATCGTGGCAAAAGAGAGCAGGGCAAATGATGAATATCGTGAAATGCTTGTCGATTCAAATCATGATGACATCATCTTGACTGATGCATTTTCAGGCGTTAATTGTAATATGCTTAAACCGAGCATCAGAAAGGAAGGCATGGACCCAGAACAATTAGCTAAAAAAGAAAAAGTCGATTTTGACAGCATGTCCAAATCAACTGATTCTAAAGCGTGGCGTGATATTTGGTCAGCGGGTCATGGTGTAGGGTCGATTAAAAAAATAGATACCGCTGCCGGAATCATTAAACAGTTAGAAAAAGAGTATCAGGAGTCCTTAAAGAAATTGACCGGGCAGGCGGAAAAATTAAAAGGCATTATATCAAAATGATATGAAAGCGCTTCATTTAATTATGGGAATATAGCTAATTAAAAAGGGTATCCATTATGGATACCCTTTTTTTCCATGCAATATATTCAGCTAAAAAGGCAATCCAATTAGGTTATAAAGAGAAAAATTGTAAATATAGGATGTAAGACAGAGAAAAAATATTGATAAAAAGATGGATAAATGTTATATTATTTTCGTGATAATGACCGAATGAACAATATAGTCATTAGTTATTGTTTGTTTAAAAAGTAATATATATTAAAGGATTAAGATAAAAAAATTTAAATATATATTGCAGAAGCAAATGACTTAAATATGTATTCTTCAATCCGTTTTTCACCGAGATAGATTAAATAAACGGCATATTCGTCGTATAGGAGGGCTTGGTAGGCGTGTTAAAATCTTTAAAGGGTGAATTTTTAGCCATAATAAAACATCCTATGATACTCATTTCCATAATAGGGATCATACTGATTCCCTTATTATACAGCGGCACGTTCCTGTGGGCATTTTGGGACCCATATGGTAAGGTGGACCAATTGCCTGTTGCCATTGTCAATATGGATGAGGGTGCGGAGTTCAATGAATCGGAACTTACAATAGGAAAAGATTTAGTCAAGGAGTTAAAGGAGAAGAAGGATTTCGATTGGCATTTCGTCAGTCAAAAAGAAGCCAATGAAGGCCTGGAAAATCAAGATTATTACATGAAAATAGAAATCCCGAAAAACTTTTCGAAAAATGCAACGACCTTACAGGATGACAATCCGGAAAAACTTGATTTAATTTATACGTCCAATGAAGGGTTCAACTATATATCCACAAAAATAGGTGACGCAGCTTCGGAGAGAATTAAAGGGGAAGTTTCGTCAGCCGTTACAAAAACCTATGCGGAGTCAATGTTCGATAATTTGAACGAAGTGGCTGACGGACTCAAAAGTGCCAGTGATGGAGCTGGTGAATTGAAAGATGGAACAGATACAGTGAAGAACGGATCAAGTGAACTTGGTGAAGGGATTAACTCAGCTAAAGAAGGTTCCAAAAAAGTGGATGAAGGAATTGATTCCCTTCATTCAGGTTCTGTTGAAATCCATGAAAATCTGGAAAAGTTAGCTGAAAAATCATTGACCTTTTCGAATGGGGTCGGTTCGGCAGCTGCGGGATCAAAAGAACTTAATCAAGGGTTACAACAGTTTAGCTCTGGTGTTGGTCAAATGAAGGATGGGCAATCAGAGCTTTTGCAAGGAGCCAAGAAATCTGAAGCTGGAACTGGTGAATTGGCCTCCGGACTGCAACAGTCAATAGAGGGCTTCAATCAAATTGAAGAAAAGCTGCCCGCTTTGACAGAGGGTGCAAATGGTGTGGCTGCTGGCGCTGCTCAGCTTTCAGGTTCATTGTCTGAATGGAGCGCAGCATCGAACGAAGCAAAAGCGGGGGCATCTGAAGTTTCGGCAGGTTTGGATGAGGTTATTTCAGGATTGAAACAACAATCTGAAGCTACGGGTGATCCTGCCGAGAAAGCGCGTTTGGAGGGAGTGATTTCTTCTCTAACCCGCATCAGTGAAGGAAGTAAAGGAGTTTCTGAAGGAGTAGGGAAACTATCAGCCAGTGCAAGTGAAATTGCTAAAGGCTCAAATAATCTTAGTGATGGAGCTAATCAGTTAGGTGAAGGTACAAGTGCATTAAGCGGTGGTTTCACTCAATTGAAGCAAGCTCAGGATAAACTTGCCAATGGGGCGAAAGAACTGAAAAATGGTCAAGGTCAATTGGTGTCAGGTTTGACAACATTTGGTGATAGTATAGATTCAGCCCAGAGTGGGCTTGGACAGTTAACCGAAGGCAGCAATAACTTGGTAAGCGGGCTTGATCAGCTTGAAGATGGCTCCAAGCAATTATCAAGTGGAACCTCACAGCTTTCCGAAGGTTCGAAAGGACTGGTTACAGGAACGGATAAGTTGAAGGAAGGTTCATCCAGTCTTACTAATGGTATGGGAGAACTGGCGAATGGAGCCATTAAGTTACAAGATGGAATCGCCAAACTTTCAGATGGATCTGCAGAATTACATGACGAATTGAATGATGGGGCAAACGAAGCAGGCAAGATAAAATCCAATGAAGAAGTATATGATATGTTTGCAAGCCCAGTTAAAGTGGATAAATTACCAATTAATAATGTACCGAACTATGGCACTAGTTTTGCACCATATTTAATTTCATTAAGTTTATTTATCGGGGCTATCGTTCTGACGATCATATTCCCGTTAAGAGATCCTGCTGTTAAACCTGCAAATGGATTTAGCTGGTTTATAAGTAAATACAGCGTCATGGCAATCATAGGAATCTGTCAAGCCATATTGGTGGACTCGATTTTAATTTTAGGTCTTGGAATCAACGTTACGAGCCTGCCGCTATTTTTTGCAGTAAGCATTCTTGCTAGCTGCACATTCATGGCAATCATTCAGTTCCTGGGTTCAGCCTTTGACAATCCTGGCCGGTTCATAGCATTATTGATTTTAATTCTTCAACTGACCAGTAGTGGCGGAACATTCCCAAATGAATTGGTTCCTGGATTCCTGCAAGGATTCACACCGTTCTTACCGATGACTTATTCTATTAATGCTTTTCGTGCAGTCATCTCAACTGGAGATTATAGCTTCATGTGGCATAATCTTGGCATATTGGCCATATTCCTCGTTGCGGCATTAATATTATCACTTCTTTACTTTATTTATCGGTATAAGAAATTGAACGGCGCATTAAATGAAAAACAGGGAGATGCAACTGTACATTGATTAAAAAAAACAGCGACCCGTCATGGGTCGCTGTTTTTTTAATCAATATCAGGTAATTAGTGAAACGCAGGAAAATAAAAATGCACCTTAAATAACACCCAGCGTAAAGATATGTATTCCTGTTCTCATGGAATAGCAATTTGCTATAAAACGGTTTGTTTGTGACAAACTTTGGTGCAGCCTGTACGCGGAAGTAAAATTATTGAATCATCTATACCCTTGTCTTTTGAGAAGCAGGTGCATATTTCTTCATCGGATTTTTAGCAATGACATCCTTTAAATAAGGATGACCAGAAGGACCTTGTTTTCTCATAAGTTCCATTAGGTAAGAAATATCGTCCAGAGCCCTGTGTGTCTGGAAATTAGTGATATTATGTGCCTGCAGCAATGTTAAGAGTTTACTATTCTCAAACCCGTATTGCTTCCAAGGTACATTCCGCATCGTACAGAACCACTTTTGATCATTGATTTCCGGATACATTTGGTAGAGAAAACTTCTATCGAAAGAAGCATTATGTGCAAAAATCGAATCGGTCCTGGCAAAGAAGGATTTAATTTTTTCATCGTGAAAACTTTTTCCTTCGACGGAGCTGTATGGAATTCCATGAATTCTGTATGCTTGATCATAATTCCTTCTTGCTCCATAGGAGAGAGGCTCCCTTAAAAATGATTCCTGATCAATAAGATTAATAATTTCGCCTGTTTCACTGCTATATGTAAAGAGTATTAGAGCAAGCTCGATAATTTCATCGGAAGAGGGACGTAAACCAGTTGTTTCTAC
This sequence comes from Peribacillus simplex NBRC 15720 = DSM 1321, assembly GCF_002243645.1. NCBI lineage: Bacteria > Bacillati > Bacillota > Bacilli > Caryophanales > Bacillaceae > Peribacillus > Peribacillus simplex. The sequence continues at coordinate 5,242,471 of NZ_CP017704.1, forward strand.
GTCTAGCACTAAACCTAATCTATTAGACATTTTTTTTCCTCCAGTTGGGTTACATTCTTCTATTATAGCTGACATAGGATAGCTATTGAAAGTGTAATGTTTGTTTTAAAGTATCATTTTTAAAGTGAAAAAGATTAGGCATTCCTGAAAAATGATTGGTAAGAGCAAGGGTGAACTAACGATGCTAAAAAAAAGATAGAGTATTGCTTTTTTCAAAGCAATCTCTATCTTCTTTTATCCATTGAAGTTCATATGCATTGCAAAATGCTTTCCAATTCATGTTCGGCAATTTGTATGAATTCTTCGTTTTTTTGAAGACTGAAAATGTTCTTGGACTGCTTTATATATTGCAGTCCTTCTTCAGGTTGTTGAAGATGAACCAGATTCTTACCAGTTAAAAGATGGAGTTCCGCATATAAATATAATGATTCTATCGAATTACAAATGTTGATACCTTTAAGGGTATAATTTAATGATTCCTGATAATAATGAAGTTCAGTCAATGCTTGTGATAATCCATGAATGATCTTCACGATAATGATACCTTCTTGATTCACATGGGGAGTATTCTCGATAAATTCCAGTGCTTCATTGAAGATGGTGATAGCCTCTGCATAATTCTTCGTTTTAAAATGGAGGATTCCGATACTATTTAAAACTTCTATCTCCTGTTGATGAAGAATGACTCGTTTACCCAAGGTAATCTGAATGGCCTCATTCAATAATTCTATAGCCTTTTGTTTGTCATTGTACAAATAAAAAAAGAGATACCTTCATGCCATTTCAAGAATTGATAAAATGATATAGATTTTTCCGGTGCCGTTGCCATTTCTTTTTGGACGATTTCATAAATTACTTCATAATTACGTGTGCGTTTGTATTTGTTAATCAAAAGTTTAATGGTTTCTATGTAATTATAAATCGGTTCATTTTTGGTAGTGAAGAAACACGGCAGGTCAACTTTAAGTTTATCCGCAAAAAGTGCCAATTCATCAATGGATGGGGAAGTGATGCTTCTTTCATAATCTGACAGGACATTAGGTTCACATATATCCTTAGCCAGTTCTTCTTTTGTAAGATTTTGTTTTATTCGTAATTCGTTGATAACAGAGCCAACCTCTATTTTCATTACAATTGCTCCTTTGTACCTATGTATAGAATTCTATTTTAACATAATTTAATTTTTATCAGTAAGATAATTGAAAGATAGTATGTTATAACTACATTACGTGTTTTCCTTGCGTATCCATCCAACAAAAAAAATATTGAAGCGATCAAATGCAAGCCCTCTTTTCTATAAATAAAGTGAGAAAGGTCCCTGCATATTTTTACTTGGAGTCTATAGTCAACGGATAATAGCAAGCTTTAGATTAGGAATTTAAGGATAAAAAAAGGAGGCGGCAATCTGCCGCCTCTAACGTTTTTAATTTCCAATGAATTGCTGGGTCCAATAGTGGGCGTATTTCCCTCCTGTCACATGCCCAATTCCAATATGTGTATAGTTCTTGTTCAGGATATTGGCCTTATGTCCGGGGCTATTCATCCATGATTTCATGACAGCATCCGCACTAGGTTGACCTGCTGCGATATTTTCCCCTGCGTACTCGTAACTGATCCCAAAGGATTTCATCATTTCGAAAGGCGATCCATAACTCGGGCTTGTATGATTGAAATAATTATTATCACGCATATCCTCAGATTTCAGAATTGCTACGTTGGAAACGGCTGTATCCATTTCAAGGGGAGGGAGGCCAGATTTTGAACGTTCTTCGTTAACCAAACTAAGAACCCGCTGTTCAACTGATTGACTTTCTTTTTGATTTACTGTGGTGTTGGATGCCGGAAGATTTATGATTTGTCCGATTCGAATTTGATTTGCATCCTTTATAGCAGAGTTCGTTTTGAGTAATTCGTCAATGCTGACATCATATTCAGAAGCAATTTTCGTTAAGGTATCTCCTTTTGCCACCTCGTATGTATTGGCTCCCATTGCAACTTTTGGAGATAATAGGGTAAGCGACAGTGCTGATAATAGGATGATTTTCTTCATTTTGATTCCTCCTAGTAGATTATCTGGATTGGAAGTATAGTATGCTATAAAAATAGTTTTGTGTAAAATTAGCTAATTCACATTCTTTGTTGGTATGGGAAAAAGGTATCGAACGGGAAGATGAATGTTAAGGGTCCATATAACCTGGAAGTGTTAAGGGTAAACCAAAATCATAGGGCTTTTTGATAGATTGGAAGATTAATTTCATGTAGAAAAAGAATCATTTTACGTTTGCAGGCCATGATTGTCAGGGTAAATAATAAGAACATCAAAACGATATAGTTATATGGAACTAATAAATTATCCTAAGGGTGGAGCTTGTATGGATTTAAAGGCCGGGAAAGTGTTTTGGAAAGATACATTTGAAGCTAGAAAATATCCAATGTTGGATGAGGATCTTTCATGTGATGTTTGTATAATAGGGAGTGGTTCATCTGGGGCACACTGTGCCTATTTTTTAGCAGAGACGGGCCTGAATGTCGTCCTGATAGATAAACGGGATATAAGTGAAGGTAGTACGGTTGCGAATACTGGACTTTTACAGTATTCAAATGATAAAACATTAACTTCCCTCATCCATAGTTTTGGAGAAGAAGCTGGGACGAGGCATGTTCAGCTTTGTTTGGACGCCATTCGGACACTTGAGACAGAGGTTGTTCCAAGTTTAAAGGAAAATCCGGATTTTAAAATTAGAAAAAGCTTGTACTATGCATCCAATCCAAAGGATGTTTCTAAGCTTAAAGAAGAATATAGTAATCTTAAATCCAGCAATTTCCCTGTTGAATATTATACTAAAAAAGAGATTAACCGAAAATTTTCGTTTCCAAAAGAAGGAGCGCTGGTTACAGATAATGATGCTGAAATCAACCCCTATAAACATGCACATTTATTGATTGAAAAAGCAGTTTCGAAAGGCGTACGTGTCTATTCAAAAACAAAAATCAATGGGAAGATATTAAAAGAGAATCAAACCCAGTTATTTACCGAAACCGGACATACGATACATGCACAGACGGTCATCTTCGCAACTGGGTATGAAGCCCAAGAAGAGGTGAAGGACAAAAATGCAGTGATTCTCAGTTCGTATGCCATCGCAACGAATCAAATAGCCGATCAAGCTAAATGGCATGATAATATGATGATCTGGGAAACGGCACGGCCTTATTTATATGCATGAAAAACTCCTGACAACCGAATTATCATTGGTGGTCTTGATGAATCGACCGGTTACCTGGAGAAGAGGGATTCAATGATTTTGAACAAAAGAGATAAATTATTAAAGCAGCTTATCAATTTGTTTCCAGAATTAGAGAATCGGATTACGGCTGATTATTATTGGGGAGCTTTTTTTGGTGAGACCCATGATGGTTTACCAACAATAGGAATGTATCCTAACCATCCAAATTGCTATTTCTTATTAGGTTATGGCGGGAATGGGACGGTTTACAGTGTTATCCTTTCCCAAATCATCAGGGATTTGATTACAAAGGGAGGACATGAGGACTCGGCATTGTATGTTAAGGAAAGGAATTTTTCAAAAAGTATTATCCATTAAGACAGGTATCTCTTCTTCGTGAATAGAATAAAGTAGACAGCTGAATATACGGAGGGATTCTTCGATGTGGTTTAAGGAATTGGAAACAGAAAGACTGCGTTTAATCGAAATAGGTCACCATCATGCTGAGAGTCTGTTTGAAATTCTCTCTAAAGATGAAGTGACCAAATATGATGGGATAGAAAGTTTAACTCGAGTTGAAGATGCTCGCCGCTTAATCGACTCGTTTAAAAGTGCTTATATAAACAAACGTGGGATGCGGTGGGGAGTCATTTTAAAGGATTCAGGCAAATTCATCGGTACCGTTGGCCTGAATCAATTGAGTCTTGCCAACAAACGCGCCGAAATAGGGTATGAAATCCATCCTGAATATTGGAGAAAACACTTTACGTCTGAAGCTGTCAACGAAGTATTACGCTATTGCTTTGAAGAATTAAGACTAAACAGAATCGCCGCTTTAACTTTCAAGGATAATATTGCATCCAGAAACCTATTGAAGAAATTTGGATTTAAAGAGGAAGGCAGCCTCCGAAGTTATCTATTCCTTCGTGAACAATCTCATGATGCCCTGGTATTTTCCTTGTTATGTACAGAGTATTGCCAGTTACGGCAACAAAGTGTTTAGGGATCAAATAGATTTTAGTTTAGAAAAAGAATATTACAGCTGGCCCATGTGCCAGTTTTTTTTATTTGCAGATGATTTTATATCAGTAAAGGACAATATACATATTTTTCATGTTAAAATGGAATGCGGATTCATTAATCAGTCCGGATGGACATAAAAAGGAGCAAAATCATTGTGAAGATACTATTTCCGTTGCTTGCGGTCCTAGGCGGCATCACGATTGCCATACAAGGACAAATCAATGGTGGATTAGGGAAAAAAGTGGGGGTCATTGAAGCTTCTTTCATTTCGTTTGGAATCGGGACACTCGCTTTATTATTTATTGTTTTGTTTGCAGGAAATGGAAATATTTCGGCGGTCGCGTCTGTACCAAAATGGCAATTGATAGGTGGACTATTAGGGGCTATTTATGTCATTGTTATAATATTGGTTGTCCCTCAGATTGGGGTGGCACCTGCATTAGTCGGGGTTATCGCAGGCCAGATATTGATTGGGGCAATCATTGACCATTTCGGTTTATTTGGAGGCGTACGCATCCCATTGGATGCGAAAAAGGTGGCAGGCATATGTTTACTTTTCGTGTCATTATATTTATTTAATCATAAATGAAGAAGGGTCATTTTTCATTGAAACGACGGGTACATATAGGGGAGAATGAGGGGATATTTCTATTCTCCTATAGTTATTACCTATTATTTGGATATTAATTAAAAAGAACTCAATATTTTAATGAAGTAATGCATTATCCTACTAAAATATATTATTTGAGAGGGGATGGTTTGCTAGGAAAGTGGTCTTAGTAACCAACCTAACATAAATTATTAGAATATTTAGAAATAAATAGACAAGAGAACCTATATGAATACTGATTTAGAGGTGTTTGGAAAAATACCTGGAAGCCGGAAGTCCTTTTAGGTGATCATTTCTATTTACCTAGTATCTAGATCGAATTGATTAGCAATTAATTACTATATTGTGAAAAAGTACTCACTGGTTTATTGATTTTTTGATTTATTCGTAATATACTTAAAATTCAACATCTTTAATTCGAGGTATAGTATCCTAAGCGAGGTTGAAAAGAGGGTGATTTTTAACTAGTAAACTGCATTAATTGCTTTTATAGGTAGAAATACAGATTTATGCAAACGGTTCGCTAGTTGTTTTTTGGTGAATTCCTGCAATGGATGCTTCTAACTTTCCTCGCTGACATTATTTGTACTATACGAAAGATTAATAGGTGTTAGAAGGATAATCTCTTAAATGGGATTATTCTAAGAAAGATTAAAGATGAGGGGGAATATTTTTTGAAAAAGTCTAAATTTTCAGTGCTTGCTCTTCTTATGGCCATCATGCTTATGCTTGCGGCATGCAACGGCGGTTCGAAGGAAACTTCGAATGAAAAAGAAGGCGGCTCGGGTGACTCATCCGGCTCAAAAGTATTAAACGTAAACAACTCAAGTGAACCTGGTTCGCTTCACCCTGCCAATGCGCAAGGTACTCATGAATCATGGATCCTTGAACACACGTTTGAGGGACTAACAAAGAAAACAGAAGAAGGCAAAATCGTACCTGGTTCTGCAGAATCATGGGAAATCAGTGAAGATGGATTAACTTGGACATTCAAATTGAAAGATGGTTTGAAATGGTCAAATGGAGATCCGCTTACAGCCAATGACTTCGAATATGCTTGGAAATATGCTTTGAAACCGGAAACAGCTGCTGATTATGCTTATCAACTTTATTATCTTAAAGGCGGGGAAGCTTACAACAGTAAGAAAGGGAAGGAAGAGGACGTAGGCGTTAAAGCGACAGACGAACATACATTAGTCGTTACTTTGGAACAGCCTACACCATATTTCCTTGACTTGACTTCTTTCTATACTTTCTATCCAATCAATAAAAAGGTACAGGAAGAAAATCCAAAATGGGCTTTGGATGCAAAAACTCACGTTTCAAACGGTCCGTTCAAATTAACGGAGTGGAAACATAAAGAAAGCCTGAAAATCGAAAAGAATGAAAATTACTACGATAAAGATAAAATCAAATTGGATGCGGTTAACTTTGCTCTAATTGAAGATGAAAATACAGCATGGCAAATGTATCAGAGTGGCGAATTGGATATCGCTTATCCACTGCCAGTGGACGTGCAAGGCCAATTGGTTAATTCTGGAGACAAAGAATTTAAAAACGGCGCAGAACTTGCTGTTTACTATTACAACTTTAATACGGAAGTAAAACCTTTCAACAATGCAAAGGTTAGGAAAGCGCTTTCAATGGCTATCAATCGTAAAGAAATTACCGAAAATGTTGCTCAAGGCGGTCAAAAGCCTGCATTTGGTGTAGTCCCTCCGGGAATTCCTGATGCAACAGGTGATTTCCAAGAAAATACAGGTGACCTGTTTGAGGAAAACGCAGCTGAAGCTAAGAAATTGTTAAAAGAAGGTCTTGCTGAAGAAGGCATGAAAGAATTACCTGAGTTTTCAATTTTGTATAACACTTTAGATTCCCATAAGAAAATTGCTGAAGCCGTTCAAGGGATGTGGCGTGATAACCTAGGTGTTGAAGTGACACTTGAAAATGCAGAATTCCAAGTTAAGCTTGATCGTGAAAAAGCTGGCGACTTCGAAATTTCCCGTGCAGGATGGGTTGGTGACTATGTTGACCCGATGACCTTCATGCTTTGGGAAACTGACGGGGCTTATAATGATGCAGGTTGGTCCAACAAAGAATATGATAGTTTATTAAAAGAGGCAAAATCTACAATGGAACCAAAAGAACGCATGACTGCTTTACATAAAGCAGAGGAAGTTATGATTGAAGAAATGCCGATCCTTCCGGTTTACTTCTACACAAAACCATATATGGTTAAATCGAATGTTACTGGAGTCTATGCTCCGATTAACGCTTATCCGAACTTTATTTACGCGGATAAAAAGTAAGAGAAGGATAAAAGTGAAATGGGAGGTATGTCCGATTAAGGACATACCCCATTTTTCAATTGCGAATTTGAATATTTCATGAATTCATTTCCGTTTTCAACTCCTTAGAAAATCGATGATTGGGGTGATTACCATGTTGAGATATACATTAAACCGTTTTAAATGGGCGATTATTACTTTATGGGCTGTTATTACATTAACGTTCATCATAATGCATACGATTCCGGGAAATCCATTTGCGAAAGAAGGAGCTATGCCTCCTGCTGTTTATGAAAACCTTCAAGTCCACTATGGATTGGACAAGCCGTTGTTGACCCAATATGGGAATTATTTATTGGAAGTCGTTCAATTTGATTTTGGTCCTTCATTGAAATCCTCATCCATTTCTGTGAATGATTACATTTTGAAGGGATTTCCAGTGTCCTTGCACTTAGGGGCACAAGCATTGGTGATTGCCATCTTCTTTGGGCTAATTTTGGGTGTAGTGGCTTCACTGAAAAGAAATAAATGGCCCGACTATTTATCAATGATTATTGCCATCGTAGGGATTTCCGTTCCTAACTTTATCTTGGCGACTATTTTAATCAATTATTTTGCGATAAAATGGAATATATTCCCTGTCGCTACGTGGGCGACATGGCAGCATACCATTTTACCATCCATTGCCCTTTCGATGATGCCGCTTGCTTTCATCGCGAGATTGATGCGGACAAGCATGCTTGAAGTAATGGGGCAGGATTACATTTTGACAGCAAAGGCCAAAGGATTGAAACGGAGCGGTGTCATAATCAAACATGCGATTCGGAATGCGTTATTGCCGATTATCACGATTCTGGGCATCCTTACGGCTAATATCGTTACAGGAAGCTTTATCATTGAACGTATTTTTGGTATTCCAGGCATGGGAGATATGTTCGTAAAGGGAATATCAAACAGAGACTACCCGGTCATTCTTGGTTCCACAATTGTGTATAGTGCGGTGCTTATCCTATTGATATTCATTGTTGATATAGCCTATACGTTGATTGATCCTAGAATTAAAGTGACGGGGGAGAAGAAATAATGGCAGATAAAGTGCATTTAACCGAAGATATGTTCCAACCCGCAGAAGACAACTTTAAGGAAGCTGAAAAAATAGCCAGACCTACAGTTTCATATTGGTCTGACGTCTGGCGTCGGTTTAAAGAAAATAAACTGGCGATGACGGGATTTGTTCTTATAATCCTCTTGGTCTTGATGGCGATTTTTGGTCCATATATTAACGGATATACTTATTATGGACAAGATTTCGAGAAAAAGAATCTTAGCCCAAATAGCGAACATTGGTTTGGAACGGATTCATCAGGAAGGGATCTATTTACGAGAGCTTGGTATGGTGCGAGGATATCCTTGTTCATTGGATTGATGGCAGCGCTGATCGACTTTTTAATTGGTGTCCTTTATGGCGGGATTTCAGCCATTCGCGGTGGACGCACAGATAATATCATGATGCGGTTTGCTGAGGTAATCTATGCGATCCCATACCTATTGATGGTTATCTTAATGATGGTCGTATTAAAACCTGGTATTCTGCCGATCATAATTGCGATGTCGATTACAGGGTGGATTCCGATGGCGCGACTGGTACGGGGACAGGTTTTACAACTAAAAGAGAATGAATATATCCATGCTGCAACCATCTCTGGTGCCAATACGAGCTGGACATTAAGAAAGCACATGATTCCAAATACAATGGGACCGATCCTTGTCAATTTAACGTTGACTGTACCTACTGCTATTTTTGCCGAAGCTACACTTAGCTTTTTGGGACTGGGAGTGCCGGCTCCTCAGGCAAGCTGGGGAACATTGACAAGTGATGCCCTGGGAAGCATTCTGGTAGGGAATTTCTATCAACTTTTAATCCCTGCAATATTGATTTCCTTAACCATGTTCGCGTTCAATGTGGCTGGTGACGGATTGCAGGATGCCCTAGATCCAAAACTACGGAAATAAATGAGTCCTAACATAAAGATTTGATATTACTAGAATAGGAGGGACGATGATGGAGAACCTATTAGAAGTCAACGATTTACAAATCACCTTCCATACTTATGCAGGAAAAGTGCAAGCGGTTCGCGGCGTGAACTTTGAAGTGAAAAAAGGGGAAGCCGTTGCCATTGTTGGGGAGTCCGGATGCGGCAAAAGTGTTACAGCGAAATCTATCATGAGATTACTGGAAACTCCTCCAGCAGAGTATGGAAAAGGGTCGATAAACTTTGGCGGTAAAGACCTTCTTAAAATGAGTGAGAAGGAAATGCAGAAGATTCGTGGAAATGAAATCAGTATGATTTTCCAGGATCCGATGACTTCGCTCAATCCAACGACAAAAATCGGCAGCCAGATCATGGAAGGCATTTTAAAGCATAATAAAAACATGTCCCGAAATGATGCATACGAACGGGCGTTGGAAACGCTTAAACTGGTAGGTATTCCTCAGCCGGAAAAAAGGATGCAGCAATATCCGCATGAGTTTTCAGGTGGTATGCGCCAAAGGGCGATGATAGCGATGGCCCTTGCATGTGAACCGAAATTGCTGATTGCCGATGAACCTACAACTGCTTTGGATGTAACGATACAAGCGCAAATTTTGGAACTGATGAAAGATATCCAACGTAGAATGGATACTTCCATCATTTTAATCACTCATGATTTAGGTGTGGTTGCGGAAACTTGTGAACGGGTAGTCGTCATGTATGCAGGCAAGGTTGTTGAGACGGGTACAGTAGAAGCTATATTTTCAAACCCGCAGCATCCATATACAAGAGGACTGCTTAAAACGGTGCCAAGGCTGGATATGGAAAAAACGGCTCCGTTGGTTCCCATAATCGGTTCACCACCGGATTTATTGGATCCGCCAAAAGGATGCCCATTTTATCCAAGGTGTGAATCAGCAATGAAAGTGTGCAAAGACCATGATCCGGAGCTTGAAGTAGTGGAAGAAGGTCAGACAGCCGCATGCTGGCTGCACCACCCAATGGCAAAGGCAGCACAGGTACAAGCATCGACTAATGTATAAAGGAGGAGAAACAATGGTTTCACTGAAAAATAAGGCCGTAAAAGAAAAGACAGACAACGAAAATTCTCCTCTTGTTGAAATAAAGAATCTGAAGAAGTATTTTCCTATTGGTTCTCAATCGCTGAAAGCGGTAGATGGTTTGGATCTCAAAATCTATCCAGGGGAAACTGTTGGTCTTGTTGGGGAAAGCGGTTGCGGTAAGTCGACTGCAGGTCGTACAATCACTCGACTTTATGAACCGACAGATGGAGAAGTTCTTTTTCAAGGGAAAAATATTTTCGATTACAAACCCGGAGAAATGTCACATATCCGCCGTGAAATACAAATGATTTTCCAAGATCCCTACGCATCCTTGAACCCAAGGATGAAGGTGGAGGAATTGATTGGGGAACCACTTGCCATTCATGGGATATCAAAAGGTAAAGAGCGAAGAAAACGGGTGGAAGACCTGTTAAAGCTGGTTGGTTTAAGTCCGGAACATATCACTCGTTTTCCGCATGAATTCAGTGGTGGACAACGCCAGCGTATTGGAATTGCAAGGGCTTTGGCTTTAAACCCTAAATTCATCGTTTGTGATGAACCTATTTCTGCCTTGGATGTTTCGATACAGGCACAAGTGGTCAACTTATTAAAAGAGCTTCAAAAAGAAATGGGATTGACTTATTTATTCATCGCGCATGATTTATCGATGGTCAAGTATATTTCAGATCGCATTTTAGTCATGTATCTTGGAAGAATGATGGAACTTTCGGATAGTGATTCGTTAACGAAAGATCCGCTTCACCCTTACACACAGGCCTTGCTTTCTGCAGTGCCAATTCCAGACCCCACTATTAAACGGGAAAGAATCGTACTTAAGGGCGATGTACCAAGTCCAATCAATCCGCCGAGCGGATGTGTATTCCGGACTCGCTGCCCTAAAGCGATGGAGATATGCTCGAGTGCTGTACCTGAATGGAAAGAACAAAAACCGGGGCATTTCGTTGCTTGTCATTTATATTGGTAAACAAAAAAACCAGTCGCATTTGCGACTGGTCTTTTTTTACACATTTATGTAAAATATTTTTAGAATAGAAGCGATTATCCTGCCGACTTAAATTTTTTTATCAGTATATCAAAATAAATAACTAGGAATCTGAAAATAAAACATATAATATGTAATTATATGTAAAATTAAATACTGTTGAATGTTTCAATTTGTGAGAGAAGGAGGGACTGTTATTGTATTCCACGATAACTAGTGAAATCGTCGATCGTGTCATGATTGTTACTCTTAATCGTCCTGAGAGAATGAATGCTTTCAATGAAAAGATGTGTGAGGAGATGATTCACGCTTTTGATGAAGCGGATGAAAATGATGACGTACGAGCCGTCATTTTAACTGGCGCTGGGGATGCTTACTGTGCTGGAATGGATTTGGAAAAAGGTGCAGAAACCTTTATGGATCACACTCCTTTGGTTGAATATCGCGATGCAGGCGGGATGTTGTCATTACGGATTTTTGAGATGAAGAAACCTATGATAGCAGCCATAAATGGTGCGGCAGTCGGGATTGGGATAACAATGACTTTGCCCATGGACATTAGAATTGCTTCAACAGATGCAAAAATGGGTTTTGTATTTGCGAGGCGGGGGATAACTATGGAGGCATGCAGCGGCTGGTTCTTACCAAGGCTTGTCGGAATGGGTAAAGCTTCCGAATGGATTTTTACCGGAAGGATGATTTCGGCAAGTGAAGCATATGAGGGAAGGTTGGTAAACAAGATCGTAGAGCCAAACGAATTGATGTCTGCTGCAATGGAAATTGCAACAGACATTGCGGAAAATACATCTTCCGTCTCTGTGACGCTATCCCGACAATTAATGTGGACCATGCTCGGTGCAAACCATCCTGTTGAATCACACAAAATAGAATCGAAAATGATTCATTGGACCGGAAAACAAGCGGATGCACTAGAAGGTATCGAAGCTTTCCTCGAAAAAAGGAAAGCCGATTTCAAAATGAAAAGCAGCACTGATATGCCTCCGTTTTATCCATGGGGAACGGATCGAACGTATGAAGTGGATAAGAAATGAAGGTAAGGTAAGGGAATCCAGGGCTTCGGAAGTTTGTGATAATTTTTACTTTTCGGATAAATTAGGGTTTCTTTTCTTAGTGTGTTATACTGGGTTTACCATTTACTAAACTTGTTTCATGTTCCCTATTCCCTGTGAATAGGGTTTTTTTTATGTTTGCTTTTTCAATCAAAAAAAACAGACCCTACAAGTAGGGTCTGTTATATATTGTATTTAAAATTACGCTTTTTGAACGTTAGTAGCTTGGGGTCCACGTTGACCTTGCTCAACTTCAAAAGTAACTTCTTGACCTTCGTCTAATGATTTGAATCCTTCGCTTTGGATAGCTGAGAAATGTACGAATACATCGTCTCCGTTTTCGCGTTCGATGAAGCCAAATCCTTTTTCTGCGTTAAACCATTTTACTTTACCTTGTTCCATTGTTGTTGCCTCCTAGTGTGAATCCACACATTGTGTTACTACCCTTGCTCAATCATTAGACGAAAAGTTTTTCACTTATCAATCTTCCCGAACAAAAATAATTCTTTTTAAATATAACAGATAATGTCGGAATCTGCAAGCTAACAAGGGAAGATTATTTATGTACACAGACAATGAACAATTATTAATACCCTTTTTTGTAATCAAGTAAATTTGTTGAAGGTGTTTTACCATTTAGATAGTTCTTTAAATTCGGAATGAAAATTTCCTGAATAAGCCTTTGGTCGTAAAATTCCGTATTTCCGGATGTATGCGGTGTGATGATTACATTGTTCAACTCCCATAATGGGCTATTCTCAGGAAGTGGCTCCGTTTCAAACACATCAAGTCCAGCACCCGCAATATCTTTGTCTTTAAGCGCTTGAACCAATTCGTTCTGAATGACGATATTTCCCCTTCCTATATTAATGAAAAAAGCGGAGGGTTTCATTAACTCGAATTCTTTTTTTCCGAACATATTCAGTGTTTCTGGGGTCAATGGTAATGTCACGACAATATAATCGCACCTAGGAAGAAGATCATTCAATTGTTTTTGTGTGAACATCTTATCGACAAATTCTTCTGATTTACCTGAATGGCGCATTCCTAATACGGTCATGCCAAAAGCCTTGGCAATTTTAGCGGTTTCCTTTCCGATTTTTCCGACACCGATGATCCCTATGGTCTTTTCATGAATTTCCTGCTTCATATGTGCGTGATGCCAAGTCTTTGCCTGCTGTTGCTTAATATATGTATCTACTTTTCTTGTTAAGGCAAGCATTAACGCAAAAATCGTTTCTGAAATGGGATACGCATGGACGCCATTTGCAGTTGTAATTTGTACATCCTTTTGTTCTAAATTTTTCAGGGGTAAAGCATTCACTCCTGCACTCCATGTCTGAATCCATTTTACTTCGCTTGAGATAATCGATTCAGACATTTCCGCTTTCCATCCTGCGATCACTTCAGCATCGGCTATATGATCCTTCCATAGTTCCGGAGATCTTCCAGTGATAACAGTCCACTCTGGAACCAATTCTTTGATCTTCTGTAATAAGAACTCATTCAAATTTTGGCTTATTATTAGTTTCCTTTTTGGCATAATTATCCTCCTGTATCATTTTTTCTGAATTATACGTAAATTTCCATAATATTTCAATTGGGAAAGCGATTGCTTAACAATCTTGCTATAATACTAATAATCAATGGAATGGGGTGTATACATGAACGTGAAAGACATATATGGGCAGCTGCCTACTATAGAATCAAAACGTTTGGTTATGAGGAAAGTCACCATGAATGATGCCGAGGACATGTTCGCTTATGCATCCAACGGTGAAGTTTCCCGTTACGTCACATGGGAAGCACATCGTTCTCTAAGTGATACAAGGGATTTTATCCGATTTATCCTACAAAATTATGAGGATAAGAAAATCGCTCCGTGGGGCATAGAACACAAGGAAAGTGGTAAGTTGATTGGTACTATTGATTTTGTTTCATGGCAGGTTGATCATCATAGTGCAGAAATCGGATATGTGCTTGCACCCGAATATTGGGGGAGTGGCTTGATGACGGAGGCAGCGCAAAAGATAATCGCCTTTGGCTTCGAAAATATGAACCTAGTTCGAATACAAGCACGCTGCTTCGTTGAAAATTTGGGTTCAGAGCGAGTCATGCAAAAGACTGGTATGTCTTTTGAGGGAATCATAAGAAAAGGAATGTTTGTTAAGGGAAAGCATCAAGACTTAAAGCTATACTCCATTATTAAATGATGGCTGTGAACTCTGCTGATTAAAGAGAAAGCAATAAGGAAATATACATCGGTTTTGGAAGCGTGAATTTCCGTTCATGATTATAATGAATATGGGAAAATCAAAAACAAACAATGTGTTCAAATATTAAATCAAAAACTATACATAACGTCTAATGAAAAAAGTCCGTTTGAAAAATATAATGAAACTATGAAATCGTGTTGAAATGGAGGGTTTCTTTAATGGCAGTTATCAATGATGTAGAAACGTTGAAAAATTATATCGGTGGCAAATGGGTGGATTCCACAACTTCGAAACATGAACAAGTGCCTAATCCGGCAACAGGAGAAGCTTTGGCAATCGTACCCCTTTCAACAAAGGAAGATGTAAACCAAGCGGTGCAGGTTGCTAAAAAGGCGTATAAAGAATGGAAAAAGGTGGCCGTTCCAAAAAGAGCTCGCTTCTTATTCCGTTACCAGCAATTATTGATAGAACACTGGGATGAGCTTGCAAAGCTGGTCACGATCGAAAATGGAAAAAGCTATACAGAAGCATATGGTGAGGTTCAGCGTGGGATTGAGTGCGTGGAGTTTGCAGCAGGTGCGCCTACCTTGATGATGGGCAGTCAGCTTCCTGATATTTCTCCAGGTATTGAATCTGGCATGTATCGTTATCCAATGGGTGTCGTTGCCGGGATTACGCCGTTTAATTTCCCGATGATGGTGCCATGTTGGATGTTCCCGCTGGCGATAGCTTGTGGAAATACGTTTATCTTAAAACCTTCAGAACGGACACCGCTCTTAGCCAACCGTCTTGTGGAATTATTGACAGAAGCAGGAGTTCCGGATGGGGTTGTCAATATTGTCCATGGTGCCCATGATGTCGTGAATGGGATTTTGGAACATGAAGACATTAAAGCGGTATCATTTGTTGGATCCCAACCTGTCGCAGAGTATGTATACAAAACGGCAGCTGCCAATAAAAAACGTGTCCAGGCTTTATCAGGAGCGAAAAATCATTCAATCGTCATGCCTGATGCGGATTTGAATAATGCGGTAACGAACATAACGAATGCCGCTTTCGGATCTGCAGGCGAGCGCTGCATGGCTGCGTCAGTGGTTGTTGCGGTGGGGGAAGTGGGAGATTCGCTTGTTGAGAGATTAAAGGCTGCAGCGGATGATATCAAGATTGGGAATGGAATGGATAAGGACGTTTTCCTGGGACCTGTGATTCGTGATACTCATAAAAAGAGAACAGAACAATATATTGAAATCGGGGAAAAAGAAGGAGCTGTCCTCCTTCGTGATGGCAGGAATGAAGGCGATCAGGAAAATGGCTATTACGTTGGACCGACATTATTTGATCATGTAAAAACAAACATGAAAATATGGAAGGATGAAATTTTTGCTCCTGTCTTATCCATAGTACGGGTTAATACCCTGGAAGAGGCAATCGAATTGACCAATCAATCCGAATTTGCCAATGGTGCCTGCCTCTATACGGATAGCGCAAAAGCCATCCGGGAATTTCGCGAAGAAATTGATGCAGGGATGCTTGGTATTAACCTTGGGGTACCCGCGCCAATGGCATTCTTTCCATTTTCCGGCTATAAAAGTTCATTTTATGGAGACCTTCATGCCAATGGGAAAGACGGCGTAGAATTTTACACTAGAAAGAAAATGTTAACGGCAAGATACTGATAGGAAAGTGGGGGTCGACGCGAATTGTGGTCGGCCTTCCTTTATACATTATTTTAGGAGGAGTGTAGCTTATGCAGGTTGAAAAACAGGGTCAGGATCTTAAAGCTTTGGATGGTAAATATGTGTGGCATCATATGAAAGGGGCTGAACCCATCCCTGGGGCAATGGTGATTAAAAACGGGCAAGGAGCATGGATTACGGATGTTGATGGGAATCGCTTCCTGGATGGGATGTCAGGTTTATGGTGTGTCAACGTTGGTTATGGCCGCACGGAACTAGCTGAAGCAGCTTACGAGCAGCTGAAGGAACTTCCTTATGCCCCTTTAACGAATAGCCACATTCCGGCTATTAAGCTAGCAGAGAAATTAAATGAATGGCTTGGTGGGGATTATGTGATTTTCTTCTCTAATAGCGGTTCAGAAGCAAATGAGACTGCTTTTAAAATTGCGCGGCAGTATCATCAGCAAAAAGGTGAACATGGACGTTATAAATTCATTTCCCGTTATCGCGGCTATCATGGCAATTCAATGGGAGCCCTGTCAGCTACCGGGCAGGCGCAGCGAAAATATAAATATGAACCACTCGCTCCAGGATTTCTTCATGTATCACCGCCAGATTCTTACCGAAATCCAGAGGATGAAAGCGGTGAAAAAAGTGCAGCGGAAATTGAACGTACCATTACATGGGAGTTGAGCGAAACGGTGGCTGCGGTCATCATGGAACCAATCATCACTGGGGGCGGAATTTTGATGCCTCCTGATGGTTATATGAAACGTGTAAAAGAAATTTGTGAGAAAAATGGAGTCCTTCTCATTTCGGATGAGGTCATTTGCGGGTTTGGCCGTACTGGTAAGAAATTCGGATTTATGAACTATGATGTAAAACCAGACATCGTAACAATGGCTAAAGGAATCACGAGCGCTTATCTGCCATTATCCGCTACAGCCGTCAAACGTGAAATTTATGAAGCGTATATTGGCTCAGACGTATATGACCGCTTTCGACATGTAAATACATTTGGCGGCAATCCGGCTGCCTGTGCCCTTGCTTTGAAGAATATTGAAATATATGAAAATGAAAAACTTATAGAACGGTCTAAGGAGTTAGGGCTACGCTTTCTGCAAGAGTTTGAAGAAATCAAATCTCATCCCAATGTTGGGGATGTACGTGGGAAAGGTTTGTTGGTAGGCATTGAACTAGTGGAAGATAAACTGACAAAACAACCGATCGAACTTTCCAAAATCAATAAAGTGATTGCATCATGCAAAGAAAAGGGGCTGATCATAGGTAAAAATGGTGATACAGTAGCAGGTTTCAATAACGTCCTGACTCTTGCTCCCCCACTTAGTATAACTGAAGAGGATTTTTCATTCATCACAACGACGGTAAAGCGAGCTCTAGCTGAACTATGAAAATAAGGTGATGGAAAAAACTGAAAATTCAGCATTCAGTTAAGTTTCTGTATGTACGTCTTGATACACACTATTTATTTAAGAAAGATTACATCCATTTTTTTCTTTTTAAATGAGACTGCTATGTTTAGTTTTGCACCGTTCAGAACTTTGAACGGTGCTTTTGTCTATGATAAAGGAAGAATAAGAGGAAAAGAAATCTATTATGAATTAAAGGGGATATTTTGGAATCGTTTTCCTTGCTTAGTTATAGCGGATGTTCGAAAATGGAATGATAAGGTGTGGTAGAAAATCAATATTATCCGGTAGAAGAGGTGAGGGGCATGAATAATGAAGATATAACAAAAAAACTAACATTACATATCCCTGAAATTTTAGGGAGTGGGAATTTTTCAAAGTATGCTGTATTGGTACCGCTTATAGAGAAAGAAGATGGAATTCATGTTCTTTTCGAAGAGCGTTCACACAAACTGAGAAGGCAGCCGGGGGATATATGTTTTCCGGGCGGGAAAATAGACAAACTGGACCATGATGAACAGGCGGCTGCGCTAAGGGAAACATATGAGGAACTTAATTTGAGAAAAGAAGATATCGATAATGTTTTTCCAATCGATTATTTGGTATCTCCATTTGGGATGATTGTCTATCCATATGCAGGATTTGTTCGTAACCATCAACGGATAATACCTAATCCAGCTGAGGTAGAAACCATTTTTACGGTCCCGCTATCCTTCTTCATGGAAAAACCGCCAGAAATTTATCATGTGAAATATAAAGTGGAACCGCATGACAACTTCCCCCATGATTTAGTCGTTGGCGGGGAGAATTATAAATGGCAGCCAAAACAGATGGAAGAATATTTTTACTTATTTAATGATCGGGTAATCTGGGGAATGACGGCGAAAATCCTTACCCATTTTATTGAAATTCTTCGTTAGACCCTTCTAAAGGACCTTTTTTTTTCGATGGATTTCTATTAAACTGAAATTATGGTAAAAGTTAGGATTTAATAGAAGCGGGGGGATGAGTGGATGAAGTATAGTTTTGAAGTACTTGAAAAAGAACGGGAAATGGCAATGGCTGCACTTGTGAACTTCAATGAAAACCGAGAATACTATGATGAAACCAAAGATCAGGAACTTAAGCTAGCATACTATAAAGATGGTTCCTTAGACCGGGAAGGACTGAAGGACTTACTTGTGGCAACCCATAAAAACCAGCTGAACTACTCACCACATCGTCATGTTTACCCTTGGGTGGACTTACAGGAAAATGGCCAGTTGAAAAGTCTGTATTCCGGTAAAGGGATGGACCCTGTACGAGTAATTGAGGAAGATATCCGTATACTAGAATTGGTGTCAAGTGGCATTGAATCAACAAATACGGAGAACATTCTCGTTAATTGTGAACATGTCGTACCTCAATCATGGTTCGATAAAAAAGAACCGATGAGGGGGGATTTGCATCATCTATTCGCCTGTGAACCAACTTGTAACAGTAGCCGGAGTAACTATCCATACCATGATTTTAAGGATTATATCCCTGAGAAATCGGCTGCCGGTATAAAAGCGGGTTGCGGGAAATCAGAGGAGGGTAAATTCGAGCCTGAATACGGAAAAGGCATCGTGGCGAGGGCTACTTTATACTTTTTACTCAGATATGAGGGCATAATAGATAGCGGCAATATTGACTTGGAGCTGCTTAGGGAATGGCATCGGCTTTTTCCGGTCAGCACTTATGAAAAACATAGAAACCAGGCTATACATGAAATGCAGGGTAATCGTAACCCATATATAGATTTTCCCGAAATGGCGGAGAAATGGAATTAAAGAAGGATAATAAAAAAGGATTGAAGCTTGGGTACAAGCTTCAATCCTTTTTTATTATCGATTATAAGAATTTTACGCAAACAGGGAAGGGAACTTGAACATCTTTTTGCAATAATGTTAACTTTCCGTCCTGTTCATTCCGGGAATATAGCGTCAGGTTTCCGGATTGTTCATTAGAAGCGATCAGGAATTTTCCGCTAGGGTCCAATGAAAAATCACGTGGCCAATGTCCTTCTGTAGAAACCAGTTGCACGAATGCAAGTTTGCCAGTTTCTTGATTGATTTGGTAAACGGCAATACTATCATGTCCGCGGTTTGCGGCATATATGAATTGCCCGTCATCAGAAATATGAATGGCGCTTCCTTGGTTATTTTCCTTGAAATCTTCCGGAACGGACCGAACCGTTTGTACTTCAGAAAAGCTTCCGGTTTGACTATCGAAGCTCAAAACAATGACTTCTGGTACAAGTTCTGCCATAACATACGCAAATTTTCCGTTTGGGTGGAAGGTCAAATGCCGTGGTCCGCTGCCGGGAGCAACAGATAAGCTGTTTACTTCTTCCAAAACCCCATTATCTATTTTATAGGTTATTACTTTATCTATTCCGAGGTCGACTACAGCAACGAACCTTTCATCCGGTGTGAACCCGGCGAAGTGAGTGTGCGCTTTTTCCTGACGTTCTTCATTCGGTCCTTGACCCTCATGTTGAACAGTGGATGATACGGGCATAGGGGTCGCATCGTCCTGAAGCGGATATGATTCAATCACGCCTTCTCCATAACTGGAAGTGACCAAGACCTGTTTCTTGCTGTCGACACTTATATGGCAGGAAGAGCCATTTGGTGTCAGTTGTTTGCCCAAGAAGGTAAGCTCACCTGATTCTTCATTGATCGAATAGGCTGAAACTCCACCGCTGCCCGCTTCTTTTAAAATGGCGTAGAGATTCTTCTTGTCCTGGCTGATGGCGACATAAGTCGGATCGGTTAATTCTGCTGCAAGAACCGGTGTACTGAGTTTTCCTTCTTCTGTATCTAAAGTAAAGCGGTAAATACCTTCGCTGTTTCCTTTTGTGTAAGTACCTATGTATCCAATGATGTTCTGTTGATCATGTTTTTCCATATTTATCTCCTCCAAGAAAGATTTGTGTTTATTTTTATTTTAACATAGATGATACCCATTATATCCTTTTCCCGGTTTAAGTTGAGTTGGAACCTTTTTTATTTAAAAATTTTTGGGTGAGAAGAAAAAAACCCCGACTAGGGGGTCAAATTTTATCGACTGGCTTTGAGGCTTCGATAGGAATATGCCTAAACTCAGAAACGGAAAATAAACCCTGATCCGTCAGTTTAATTTCAGGGATGACAGGTAAAGCCAAGAATGCAAGTGTAAGAAAAGGGTTGAAATGCCTGTTTGCACCGAGTTTCAATAGGGCTCCATCGATTTTTTTCAATGAGTGAACCACATCCATATAATTGCATTCACTCATCAATCCAGCTATTGGAAGGGGAAGGGAAGCGAGTATTTCCCCATTTTGGATTACGGTCAATCCACCCTGCATTTTTTTGATTTCCTTAGCTGCCATTAGCATATCCTGGTTATTCGTCCCGGCAATGATCAAATTATGTGAATCATGGGCTACTGTCGTGGCAATTGCACCTGATTTCAAACCGAGCCCTTTGACGATTCCAAGACCTAATTGTTTCGTCATATGATGCCGTTCAATAACAGCAAGTTTTATATGATCAACATGTTCGGAGAACTGGAATAGACCATCATGGTTAAGTGTGACCGGTTCAATCGAATGCTTTGTAATCAAGCTGTTTGGAGTTATCTCAATAATATTAGCGAACTCATTTTTAAAAGGTATCGCCAAATCATTCTCCGTTATTTCATGAAATTGAACAGAGTGTTTCAATCCGTCGTCAATAACCTGTTCCTTTACATCTGGAAAGTTAAGTAAACGATTATTTTGCACCATAAGCCTTCCCTCTTTATAGACCGAGTGGATGATGATAGAATCAAGATCATCCAATAGAAGAAAGTCTGCCTTGTATCCAGGTGCAATTGCACCATGTTCCTTTAAACCAAAACATTCAGCTGCATTAATGGTCGCCATTTGAATGGCGGTAATTGGCGAGACACCTGTTTCTATGGAAAGTCGAACGTTGTGATCGATACTCCCCTCAGATACAATATCATCTAG
Source organism: Peribacillus simplex NBRC 15720 = DSM 1321 (assembly GCF_002243645.1). Taxonomy (NCBI): domain Bacteria; kingdom Bacillati; phylum Bacillota; class Bacilli; order Caryophanales; family Bacillaceae; genus Peribacillus; species Peribacillus simplex. Next base: position 5,264,126 of record NZ_CP017704.1, read on the forward strand.
GTGCCGGTCATCGGTGACGAATAAACAACGGCGGGAGTTCTTCTCATTAATAACTGGAATCAGGTTTATTAAATCTTTGGCAACGGTGCCTTCCCTGATCATAAGATACATTCCTTTACGCAGTCTTTCTTTTGCCTCTTCCGCTGTAGTGCATTCATGATCCGTTTTAATGCCTGCACTCATATAAACATCGAGCTGTTGTTCGGATAATCCTGCTGCATGGCCATCAATGCTTTTGCCTAGTCTATTTGCATCGTATAATTTTTGCAGCATATCCTCATCCGTATCTGAAACGGCCGGGAAATTCATGACTTCGGCTAAACCGAGCACTCTCGGGTTTTGATAAAATGAAATTAAATCTTCACTTCTTAAGACGGCACCAGAATGTTCAAACTCCGTAGCAGGTACACAAGATGGCATCATGAAGTAAAAGTCAAAAGGAAGTTGATCGGATTGTTCAATCATATATTCCATGCCCTTTTTGCCAGAAACATTGGCAATTTCATGAGGATCTGCAACGATGCTGGTCACACCATGTAAAAGGAGGATTTTTGCGAGTTCAGAAGGCCTGACCATTGAAGATTCAATATGGACATGGCCATCAATGAATGTAGGGCATACGAATTTTCCTGCTGCATCGATTTCTGAGATACCCTCATAACGCCCAATTCCAGCAAAAAAACCATCGACGATAGCAATGTCGCCTGTATAGGTATCACCATTGAAAACATCTATGATTTGCCCGTTTTTAATGACGCAATCTGCAGGTGTTCTGCCCGCCGCAACGTCTATTCTCCTTTTAAACAAGTTTTTTTTCATATTCGTAACCCCTTTGGCAAAAAAATAACCGGTTAATATTTCACTTTTTCAGTAATGGTTTCCCATGTTCGGAATGGTAAATCGTGGTCATTAAATGACATTTTTTCCATTTTAATCGTGCGATTTTCCATTGGCAGGGCAAGTTCTTGGTATATAAAGTGATCATCAAAGCCAATAAGTGCAGCGTCTTCTTTAGTACATGCGTAATAAATGGCTTTTGGACGTGCCCAATAAATAGCACCGATGCACATGGGGCAAGGTTCGCAGCTAGTGTATATTTCACAATCTGTAAGCTGGAAGCTGTCGAGATTCCTGCATGCATCACGAATCGCCTGTACTTCGGCGTGAGCTGTAGGATCGTTGGCTGTTGTCACATTGTTACATCCTCTTCCTACGACTTTGCCATCTTTTACGATTATAGCACCAAAAGGTCCTCCGTTCTTTGCCAAAACATTTTCATATGCAAGCTGAACAGCCATCTCCATGAATTTTACATCCACTAAAAAACACCCCTTCATAGATTAATAACCAAAAAGTGTTAATGTTACGTTTTTTAACGTAAATATAATAAACAATATACCATATGGACGCGCGGAAATAGAATATTATTTTCTGAAAATAAAGAAAAATCATTTTGTGTTAGAATATATGACGGCAATCAAAAGTGGTTTAAAAGAATTTTTACAAATAATTATAAAACTGATATTGTTAGAAGAAAATCATTAGAATTATGAAGGTGATATGCATGGGGTTTTTGGGAGTTCTTTTACCGATATTCGGTATATTTGTTTTAGGTTTCATCGGTCAGAAAAAGTTTAAACTTGATACAAAATCGATTTCCACGATGGCATTATATTTAATGTCACCTTTTCTTGTATTCCGAACTTTTTATTCCGCAGAATTTACGATTAATTATTTTTACCTGTTCTTATTCACGATAGTGCTTTGTCTTTCTCTTATACTGGTAGTCTACATCATATCTTTTTTTAAAAAATATACAGTCACTGAGACAAGCGGCATGATATTGGCGTCGGCCTTCATGAATAACGGGAATTACGGAACACCCGTCATTTTCCTGTTATTCGGAGCTGCAGGACTCGATTATGCAATCATCCTTATGGTGGGACAGCAGTTAGTGATGTGCACGATAGGCATTTATTTTGCAGCAAAGGGCAGCCCGGAAGGTAACGGAGTTCAAACAGCGATTAAAGCTGTATGTCGGATGCCAATTGTTTATGGAGCTATTGCAGGTACAGTATTTCAGTTCGTGAACATACCTTTAAGCAATTCGGTTATGGAAGCTATTAACCTTGTTGCAAATGCAGCGATCCCAACAATCATGATTACACTGGGAATGCAGCTGGCCAACATTTCCCTGAAAAAAATTGCCTATCGAAAGCTATCAGTTTCGCTGCTTCTTAAACTTGCCGTTTCACCAGCCATTGCCTTCCTGTTATCACTTGCCTTACCAGTGGGTGAAATGGTCAGGCATATCATGATCATCGTAGCTGCCATGCCAACGGCGGCCAACACTACGATGTATGCGCTCCAATTCAATACGGAGCCTGAATTCGTATCAAGTGCTACGTTCATTAGTACATCATTGAGTCTGATTACGCTTCCAATCATCTTTTTCTTTGTATTATAGGAGATTATCATTCTAATTATGTGGGCAAACTTATTATATACACGAAGCGGGCTATCTAATTAAAATAAGGGATCCGGACAGATCTTATGTATTGCCCTTGATGACCAAGTCTTGGGCTAGTTTCCCATCGCGGTTAGTGAACGAACTTAGGGACTTGGATTTAGGTGTTAATTGGAAAATGATTTTCAACAATTTCATTTAATATTAAAGGGTGCGTTTACTTTTTTTAATGCCTGTATTTGATTGGAGGGGTTTTGTGTTACAGACTAAAGTTAAACTGAACAATACTGGAAAGATTGATGCCATTTTAAAGGACATCGTTCTGAAAACCTATGAAGAAGCACTAGAAGAAAAACTCTTGCTATGCATGGAGTGCGGAGATGTCGATTTTTATATCGCGTATTCAAATAATGAGGAACTTCAAGATGCGATTAATGAAAACTTTGAAATTGATGAATTTGGCCAAATCATGAAAATAGATGAACATCAGGAACTTATGGATGATTTATACGATTATTTCTTGATCATACATAAGGAAAGTGAAATGTTTGATTTTTTTCCAGCAGGTCCATATACTCTCAGTGGGGAAAACCGCGAATCGGATACGGATATGCTGGCGCCAAGAGGTTTATATTCATCACCATTTGAAGATGCATTAAAGGAATGATGGAAAAGACAGCAATTGCTGTCTTTTTTCGTGCGTACTTTTAAAGCTAATTTATATCCGGCATTATGCATACGGGAAATAAAGGAATTTTTACAAAAAAAGGGGGGAGGTTTGGGAGACATCTGTTTAAATATAAATGTTTTATGAAATATAGCAATAATATCATAAAATACGGTATCGTTTTTAACAATTTAAAGATTATATGGTAATTTTAAGTAATATTATATATAATGAATAATGTGAATATTTAATATATTATTTAAATTACTAGTTTAAAATAACAATAAAAAAAGTCTTTTCACTACCACTAATGTTACATTGGGAAATAATAAATGAAGAGAGGATTATACATAAGAACTGGGTCGAGTTAAGAGAATGCTAGGATTTTGTAATTCTGATTATTTTAAATTTTCGGATTTGAAAGATTGATTATGGCAGGGAGGCTAATTATGATAGTTTTTGACCGCGTAAATAAGTATTTTGGCGATTTTCATGTATTGAAAGAAATTAATCTTACAATTAAGAAGGGGGAAGTGGTAGTGGTCATCGGACCGTCCGGATCAGGGAAAAGTACATTGCTTCGATGCATTAATCGTCTTGAGACCATTTCGGAAGGTTCCCTGTCCATTAATGGTTTAAATGTAGCGGATAAAAAAACGGATATAAACAAACTCCGTCGGAATATCGGTATGGTTTTCCAGCATTTTCACTTGTATCCTCATAAAACCGTGCTTGAGAATATCATGCTTGCTCCCAGGAAGGTTTTAGGACAATCCGAAGAGGAAGCGAAAAAAATCGCACTAAAGTATCTGGAGAAAGTAGGGATTGGTGATAAAGCGAATTCATTTCCTTCTCAGCTTTCAGGTGGACAGCAGCAACGGGTAGCGATTGCCAGAGGTTTGGCAATGGGCCCTGAAATCATGTTATTTGATGAACCTACCTCAGCCTTGGATCCAGAAATGATTGGCGAGGTACTGGATGTAATGAAAGCACTTGCCCATGAAGGAATGACGATGGTGGTGGTTACGCACGAAATGGGATTTGCCCGTGAAGTAGCGGATCGAATCGTATTCATGGACGAAGGCAGGGTTTTAGAAGAGGCATCACCGGCTGAGTTCTACGCAAATCCTCGTGAAGAGAGGGCTCGTTTATTCCTTAGCCGTATATTAAATCATTAAATAAAAAACAGGGGTGAATTTCATGTTGAAGAAAAAGAAATGGTTAAAATTATCTTTGCTATCATTACTGGCTGTCATTTTATTAGCTGGATGCGGCGGGGGAAATGATTCAGACAAAGCTGAAGAGGGTGGAGGTAAAGACAAAGAAAAAGATGTTCTCGCACAAGTGAAGGAAAAGGATAAGATCGTTTTTGGTGTGAAAAATGATACAAGGCTATTCGGATTGAAAAATCCAAGTACTGGAGATGTAGAAGGCTTTGATATTGATATAGCCAAAGCTCTTGCAGCAGAAATCCTTGGTGATGAGAATAAAGTTGAATTTAAAGAAGTGACTTCTAAGACAAGGATGGCATTATTGAATAATGGTGATATCGATGCGATAGTAGCAACCATGACAATCACGGAAGATCGTAAAAAAGAAGTTGACTTCACTGATGTTTACTTTGATGCCGGACAATCTTTGTTAGTCAAAAAGGGCAGCGATATCAAGGGTATTGATAGCTTAAAAGGGAAAAAGGTATTGGCCGTCAAGGGCTCTACTTCTTCCATAAATATTCGTGAAAAAGCTCCTGAAGCACAAGTGCTTGAATTTGAAAACTATTCCGAAGCGTTCGCTGCACTTAAATCCGGACAAGGGGATGCATTGACCACGGATGATTCCATCCTTTATGGAATGGCAGATGAAGATCCAAGTTATGAGCTTGTTGGCGGTACATTTACGGAAGAGCCTTACGGAATTGCTGTGAAAAAAGGAAATGCAGACTTTGTTGACGAGTTGAATAAAGCCCTTAAATCACTGAAAGATTCAGGCAAGTACGATGAAATCCATGATAAATGGATTAAACATTAAACATTTTAGCAAATGTATAAGGGAAGCTGACCTTATATAACATTTGAACATTTGTCTGTGAGGATGAGCGTTTTGCTCATCCTTACTAGTTAAAGGAGTGTATGCCGTGCTTGATTTCTCCATTTTAACAGAGAATCTGGATATGTATTTAATAGGCTTTAAAAATACGATCATGTCGAGTTTGATCGCGTTGGTAGCGAGTTTGATTCTTGGTGTTCTTATTGCTATCATGCGGATTGCGCCGATAAAGCCACTAAACTGGCTGGGGACCGCCTATGTCGAGTTCATTCGGAATATACCGTTATTGATCATTACCTTTTTCTTCTTTCTCGGTCTTAAACTCAGCGGTCTATACGCAGGGACATTAGCCTTGACCATTTACACTTCATCTTTCATAGCTGAAGCAATTAGAGCCGGCATACTTTCCGTGCCAAAGGGTCAAATGGAAGCTGCCCGTTCTTCAGGACTGACATATGGGCAGGCAATGAGGCTCGTCATATTGCCACAGGCCGTTAAAATAGTCATTCCTCCTTTAGGGAACCAATTTATCAATCTAGTTAAGAATTCTTCCATTTTAGCCGTCGTTGCAGGCCTCGATCTTATGTACCATGGGGATTTGATTTCTTCAAGGACATTTGTCGTGTTTGATGTGTACATTTTCGTTGCAGCGTTTTACTTAATACTTACCATTCCTTTAAGTTTTGGCGTTGGTTATTTGGAAAAACGTCTGGCTAAGAGTAATTGAGGGAGGTATATGATATGGATTTTGCAGGTGCCTATACACCAGATAATCTTAAGTTTTTATTAGAAGGATTTTGGGTAACGCTCCAGGTAGCTTTTATATCCATTATTCTAAGTTTCATTATTGGCGGGCTTGTAGGTATAATCCGTTACGCAAAAGTGCCGGTGTTATCACAAATATTAGCTTTGATTGTGGAAACGGTACGTAATTTACCGCTGTTATTAATAATATTTTTTACGTATTTTGCTTTGCCGGAGGTACGGATTAAACTGGAAATCATTCCAGCAGCCATTGTTGCCTTGACAATTTTCGAGTCAGCCATGCTTTCTGAAGTCATTCGTAGTGGACTTAAATCCATTGATAAAGGGCAAATGGAAGCTGCCCGTTCATCAGGCTTGAGCTATACACAGGCATTGATACATATTATTCTGCCCCAAGCGCTGCGCCGCATGGTTCCTCCTATTGTCAGCCAATTCATTTCTTTATTAAAGGATACCTCTTTAGCTGTTGTCATCTCTTTGCCGGAGCTGACTCATCATGGTCAAATCATATATGGACAAAGTCAAAAGTATTTAATACCGATTTTGATCCTAGTGGCTCTCATGTACTTCATTGTGAACTATAGTCTTTCTTTGGTAGCCCAGAGACTTGAATTGAAACGAACCTAAAAAAACGACTCAGAAATGAGTCGTTTTCTACTTGTCTACAAAAGGAGGTTCGGAGTGATCTCACCCCGAACCATGATTAAAAGAAAATTTTATTATCCTTCATGTTTTTTTCTTGATTAAACGAATGAAACCTCACTAGTTGAAGAAATTCGCGACACTCCTGCCGAATAACTGGCTAGCCGAGACTCCACAGACGCATTCGTCGAGGAGGCTTGGCAAACAGTCGGCGGAAAGGGAGCGGATTTCTGAAATCAACTGGAATATTTTTCAGAAAAACTTTAGGCAAACTGGCATTTTTCGAATTTGTCTATAGTCTGAAACGACTCAATATATGAGTGGTTTTTTACATGTAGGGATCCGACCAAGTGTATGATGAATTAACCGGCAGGGTAGATCGGAATATTAGTGATGAATGAGTACAAAAAAATGAATCTTTTGCTTTTAATAACCGTATATATAAAGGAAGAAAGAAGGTGGAATATATGTCGGAAATTAAACCAAGCAATAGCAAAGCGATTGTATCATTGATCATGGGGGTATTATCCCTGTTTATTCCATTCATAGGCATCATATTAGGTATTCTAGGTTTAATATTTGCATCGAAGAGTAAACAAGAAATTAAGCTTACTGGTGAATCTGGAAAGGGGTTAGTTACAGCTGGAAAAGTGTGCAGCATTATTGGAATAATCTTGAATGTTCTTATGATTCTGATTTTCCTGGTGTTTTTTTATTTCGTAGTTGATACGGGCATAACAACCTATTAAATGTAAGTATTAACTTGACAAACATAGAAAAGTAAATTAAACCTGTATAAAATGGAAATTCATGTTATTATTAATATAAAAACCTAAATATTGTATGAAGGGATGATATTTTGACCATTCAAATCTTTGAGTATCCAGCCGTATTCTATTATGAAAAGCACCCGTTGATTATCGACTCTTTTTCCGTTCAAGTTTGTTTCCCGGATTTTAGGCGAGAAGGAATCATTTCTTCCGTTAGCGGTAGGAATCGGGTAGATGCCTTAGCTTGTGCTCAAGAGCTGTTGGAATCCATGGTCGAACATTTTATTCACGATAAAAAAACAATCCCGGATGCAAGTGAAATGGAAAAGGTGAATCTTGATAGGGGAATTAATATATGTGAGGCTGCACCCTTCAGGATTGAAATAGAAAATATCACATATGAAAAATAAAAAAACCTTGCCGGTAAGAGGACAAGGTTTTTATTTTGTACTTCTTGAAATGCAATGAACATTTTGTAACCGGGAATGTCAGACCATAATTAGTACATAGTATATTATTTTTTGTAGTGAGGTGAAAACGACGGTGATAATGATATCACTACTTAAAATACCCGGGCTTTAAATTTTTTAACAAACCATCATTACCTGTAAAAGGAATGATGGTTTTTTGTTTCGCTTAAAATTCACTTTAATTATTTTTTATTTTTGGGGAAAGGATATTGCGTTCTTTATAACGAATATGTATAGTATAGGTAACATAGGTAAAAAGTATCAATAGTTATATATTTTGGAGGTGTATGTGTGAAATATTATATAGCATCAGACGAAAAAAATTTGAAACAGGTAAAATCATTGATCAAGAAATTGACTTCAAAAGGATTTACTTGTGTGAATGACTTCAATTTAATTACGAGTGATGAGAACAACCAAATAACGGACGGCATTGGAGAATATGAAAAAAAAGGGATTGAGGAAGCCGACTTCATGCTGATCTTCCTAACTGCAGGCAAAGGTAATCTATATGAGCTTGGATATGCATTATCTTTAAATAAGAAAATTATAGTGTATTCACCTGAGAAAGACAATTATCATATTAATAAAAAATCAATATTTCATAATCTGCCAGAGGTAACAATCTGCAGCGGGACTTTTTATAAACTAGTTAAATTGATACATACGCTTTCACCGGAAGGATCTGAAAAAGATTCACTGCATCTTAATTAAATGTCAAATGTAAAATTTAATGGATACCCTCTAATAAAATTTCTTTTGAACGAAGTGTTTAATGTATTGAAAATGAGGGGAAACACCATTAAAAAAAGGGAGAGGACTGTTTTGGCCATTATTGATATCGACCAATTATTGTTAGCCACTGAAGCGATTGCAGAAGAGTCAGTTTCATTCCATCTTGATACATTTGACATCGATCAACTTTTAGATAAAACGGATTATTGGAATTGGTAAGGAAAAGCATGCCCAGAGAGGATATGCTTTTTTTCTGAGTGAAAATAACCTGATTACCCATATGAAATTATACATGTAATCAGGCAAGTGAGGATATTTAAGATAAAGTTAAAACCGGCGTCCTTTTACGAATCCTAAAATAACAAACATAGCGATGGTTCCAATTACAAAAATAGCTTTAATGGATGTTACGAGAATTTCATCGTACATTCGTATTACCTCCTTGTATGTAATGACAGTGCAATTATGATTAGCTGTTAATGTATAAATTATAACATAAAGTCAATAACTGATGGTGGAAAATTAAAGACGATATGGGTAATAATGTATAGGTTGTACAGTTAAAACATAAAAAAAGATATCCTCTAAAAGTGGATATCGTGAGGAAAATTATTTAAGTCCAAGCGCTTTTTTCGTTTTTGGTCCGACGATCCCATCAGAAGTAAGTTTTTTGGACTTTTGGAATTTCTTCACAGCTGTTTCGGTGTTTTTTCCAAATGACCCATCTACTCCTTTAGTGCTGTATCCAAGTTTAGTTAATCTTTTTTGCAGTTCAATTACTTGGGGGCCACTGCTTCCTTTCTTCAGGGTAGCGTTTGTATTTACAGGTAGGCTCACAGATCCGCTCACTTTATATCCATTCGTGGAAGCTATGTTGGCAAATGATTTATTCGAATTGGCAATCAAAACTACGGTGTTCATTTTTACCCTATCGTACAGCCATTGAACATCATCGTTATACATACGAATACAACCGGCACTTATATATTTCCCAATGGTTGTTGGATCATTATTGCCGTGTATCGCGTACGTATTTCCTGGTGTATTCCTTGCGTTGATCCCCAGCCACCTTTTACCTAGAGGGTTTTTTGGGTCTCCGCCTCTAATGTTGCCTTTATAATAGGGACGATTCACAATTTTTGTCACTACCTTGAACTTTCCTTCAGGAGTGTAGGAGACTTTCTTTCCTGTCGCCACGATGAATACCCTCACCAATTTATCATTTTCGTAATAGGCAAGCTGATTATTGGATTTATTGATGATGATCAGTTGTCTTGCTGCCGCATCTGAAGTATTACTGAATCCCAAAAAACTAAAGGCGAATATCAATACAAATACGATTAATTTTTTCATGTTTTTCCCCGTCCCTCATTTAAGCAACCTACATTTACACATATACTATCCTATGCATGAAGTGAGGATAAAGTGACAATTTTTTAAGATAAGGGTAGACTAATTAACTATGGGGATTTCAAAACTAGACCATATTCTTCTTTTATGCATACTTAGAGAATGATGGGCACTATTTTTGGCCATATTACATACATTATTGAAGTGAAAGCGGAGGTGGGAAAGAATTGTCACGCCTAAAGGTGGAGGACTATCTAGAACAAGGCATCTATGGTCCAAAAGAAATCAAGCCTGGTGAACGAAGAGAATTTCTGGGCACATTACGGGAGCGCGTCGTCATCGTCCTAAAAAAAAGCCAAGTCTTTGAAACCAATGTATATCCGGAGATAGAGCAAATGATGAAGCAGTATCCCCGTTCAAATTTGTTTTTAAATGGTCAGATGGACTATCAATATCTAGGGAAATATATTAAATTGGCAATAAGTCATAATATTCCTTACAAAATTGTCCTAAACAAAGAGCATAACTCCGATTTGGGTATGGTATTAGCAGAAAATAATGCCATAAACAAAGAAGAAATTTATATCGAGAAGCAAAATCATACCATTCAAGTTATTAAAAAGAAAAGCTACAAGGCAATTATCAAACGGTGGGTTAAAAAATTATTAAAAAAACGTTGATAAAATTATCAACGTTTTTAGTTTGTCTACAAAAGGGGGTTCGGAATGGTCTTATCCCGAACCATGATTTTAAGACTAGGTTATCCTTAATGGTTTTTTACGGCTTTATGAACCCTTACTAGATTGAAGAAATTGGCGACAATCAGCCGAATAACTGGCTAGCCAAGACCTAAACAGACGCTTGGCAGACAGTCGGCGGAAAGGGAGCGGATTTCTGAAATTAACTGGAACTTTTTTAAAGAAAAACTGCAGGCAAACTCGCTTTTCCTTGAATTTGTTTACAGTCTGAAACGTTGATAGAAAAGACCTCATAATAGGATTCCTAATGATACAGCTCCTTTAATTAAGTGTGTAGACAACCATACCTGTTTATGTAATTCTTTTCCGTAATCTATAAAACTTCCTGAAATTACCTATAATCGTTTTTACTACGGAATAAGTGGGGATAGCGATTAAAATGCCAATGAAACCATATATTGATCCTGCAGCAAGCAGCAATAAGATAATGGTAAGTGGGTGAATGTTAAGCCGTTTTCCCATAATATTCGGTGTAACCAAGTGCCCTTCGACCTGTTGAACAAGGGTAAGGACAATGAGTACTTTCACTGCCAACCCAAGGTCTTGCTGTAAGGCAATGAAAAGGGCAGGGATGATGCTTATTAATGGACCAAGGAATGGTACAACGGTAAAAATCATGGCGAATAAGGCTAATACGAGTGCATAATCGAGACCGATAATCAGGTAGCCAATATACATCAAAGTCCCAATGACGATTGATATGATGAATTGACCGATAATATAAGTTGAAAGGGCTTTATCGACGTCTTTTAAAATTGTGTTCCCCTCTGATTCTACATCGGTCGGTATATATTTTAATAGAAATGGTCTTAATTTATCTCCATCCTTCAAGAAATAGAATAAAATGAATGGTGTAATGACCAATACTGTTAATACACTTGTGATCGTGGAAAAAATGGTATTGACATTCACAATGAGTTTTTCCGAGTAATCTTTCAAATGCGTGACCGCTTTTTCTTTCAGATCTTCCATATTAACCATTCCAAAATCATTTTTTTCAATCATGACTTCAGATTCTTTAGAGAATTCCTTGACTTTGCTGGGGAGGTTTTCAGATAATTTTTGAAATTGGTCCACGATTACAGGACATCCAAAGTAACTTACCATCCCAATCATACTAAATATAATTAAAAACACGGTGAAAATGCTAACTGACCTCGGGATAAATTTAGTTAAAAAGTTAACGACCGGCCGTAATATATAGTATAAAAGTCCAGCCACAATAATAGGGAAAAACATGGCAGCAATGATTTTTTGTACCGGCTGCAGAACATATTCAATCTTACCTAGTAAAAAAATAATTAAAATGATCAAAATGATCGCGGATGCATATTTGAAAAACGGTTTATTGATCCACAAGACAATCCCCCCAATTCCATCTCTTACTTGATTCCCTGATTTAGCTTAATGTTAAACTATATAACTTGTTCAAAATGTTTGGTGCAAAACATGTTATAGTGAACGTTTATCTTTCAACTTTATTTCGATTGTGCTGTTTCAATTTTGACATAAAAGGAATGCTAGCTGACAAGCTACAAGGAAATGGGAATACAACCTGTTTATTGAAGTTGTTATCATTGGAAACGAAAACAAGACTTTCATTGTACAATGAAGGTCATCTTAAAAAATATATCGGTCACTTTGACGTTTACCTATCTGCATAAGTCACTAATAAAGCCCGCCTGCAAGGATTGCACCGCTAACTGCACTTCCAAAGACTACTGCGATTAAGTTTTAGAAATGCTCACAACTGCATCAGCAAATAATCCGGGTGGGATGACATAATCCATAAAATATTCGAATGTGCTACTGTTCCAAAAGATACACCGTTAACGGCCATAAACAAACTAAAAAAGGCATCATCAATGCAAATTCCGGTTATGGAAGTTTACTTGATAATGCCTTTTTGAAAGGTTTTAAATTAGGATATTTTACTTATTGTGTTCGTTACTCCTGGGTTCTGTTCTCTTTGCATTTTTTTTATGTCCAGACGCAACCAGATGGAGATGGCGAATGCTATGGCAATTAATGCTGCGAAAACGTAGAATACCGGGATGTAACTGTTCGTACTTTCCCTAATTGCAGTAACCAACATTGGTCCACAAACACCGCCTAGTGACCATGTAGTTAAAAGATAACCGTGGATGGCGCCAATTTCCTTAGTTCCAAATAAATCCCCGGCAAATGCAGGGAGATTTGAAAATCCACCTCCATAACAACTAACGACCAGCAAGATGAGTCCTTGGAACAATAGTGTATTTGTAGTCGTTGGAAGTAAAAGGAACGCTCCGATTTGAATGATGAAGAAAATGACGAAAACATTTGGACGGCCAATATAATCGGATGCTGCTGCCCAGCCAAGTCTTCCTCCGCCATTAAAGATTCCCATGATACCGACTAATGTTGCTGCACCTGCTACAGACAGACCAACAACGTCTTGAGCCATAGGTGAAGCTACCGAAATCATCATGATTCCTGCACTTGTATTTATCAATTTCATGGACCATAACATCCAGAAGTGTTTAGTTTTAACCGCTTCTTTTGCAGTTAATTGCCTTAGGTCTTTCTTCAGTTCTTTCTTACCGGACTCAATATCTTTCTTCATTCCTTCAGGTAGCCAGTTGGCCTTTGGAGGTGCAATATAGGATGCACCTAAGAACATCAGTATGAAATAGCCTGCGCCTAAAATATAATATGTAGTATAAATGCCAACGGATTCCATAAGGCTTGCAGCTACTGGGGCTGTAATGAGAGCTCCGGCACCGAAACCTAATACTGCCATTCCTGTTGCCAATCCTCTGCGATCTGGGAACCATTTGACTAAAGTGGATACTGGTGAAATGTACCCAATCCCCATACCAAGTCCACTTAAAACCCCATATGTCAATAGGTAAAGCGGAAGTGAATCGACCATTACTGCCAAACCGGAACCAGCTTGTCCTAAACCGAATAAAACAGCCGCGACCAAAGCTGACTTTCTTGGGCCATTTTTTTCTACGAATTTACCAAAGAAGGCAGCAGAAGTTCCTGCAAGCGCCATCATTATTGTGAATGCTAACGTTACTTCAGTTTCTGTCCACCCCATAGTCTCAACTAATGGTTTTTTGTAAACGCTATATGCGTATGCACCACCAATGGAAAGGTGAATGGCGATAGCGGATAAAGCGATTAACCATCTGTTTTTTGTCATGTTGTTACCCCTTTTCGTCAAAAATAAGAAAGTTGCATGCGTTTTATCTATAATATATCGTTTTGCATGCGTTTTATCTATCTTGTGGGATAAGTATATAAGATTATTATTTAGTAGTAAACTACTAAAATGATTTTCATGAAAAATTTTCCTCTATATTCCATTGGATTAAAAGTGGGAATGGCACGAAAAAACCAACTTTATGAATCAGAATAAAAAATGTTATATTTTCTTAGGTTTTTTAATATACATAAGAGTTGTAGGTATCAGTTCTAAGTGTTTTTAGAGCACCTGTAATCACGAACTTGCTGCACATCTTTTTATTTATCAATTTTCCTGTATACAAAAAGGGAAACGATTGAATTTACTTAAGGTGCCATGATGGAATAACTAGAATTATTCTCATTGGCTTTATTGTAATTATTTTGTTAAAATTAATCTAATATTCACCATTTCAAGACAGCTTAGCGAACAATCGGAATTGATATTTTTTGAGAGGTTTCAGGAATAATTAATTCTTTTTTCAGGAATCATAGTCTGGAAATCAAAAAAATTCCATTTATTTTAAAAAAATTCCGAAAATTTCGTCTTAAAGGGTTGAACTATGATTCCTGATAGGAGTAAACTAATTAAAGATAGATTTTATGGAAGTGAAATCTTGTAAATTTAATCAACAAGGGGTTTTGGTAATGAAGGAACATGACATGCAAATCACGCTTAGTACAACAAAGAAAGAAAAACCACAGGCGGACCAGCTTGAGTTCGGTAAACAGTTTACCGATCATATGTTTATTATGGATTACACACAAGGGCAAGGGTGGCATGATCCAAGAATTGTTCCTTATCAACCGCTCTCATTAGAGCCGTCAGCTATGATTTTTCACTATGGTCAATCCGTTTTTGAAGGATTGAAGGCATATGCAACACCAGAGGAAGAAATTATCTTATTCCGTCCGGAAAAGAATTTCCAACGCTTAAATAGTTCAAATAGCCGATTATGCATACCGGATGTCGACGTTGATTTTGCGTTGAAGGCCTTAAAGACTTTAATTAGCGTTGATAAGGATTGGATTCCCCAGGCAGAAGGGACATCATTATATATCAGGCCATTCATTATAGCTACTGAGCCTTATCTTGGAGTTTCTCCATCGGATAAATATCAGTTCATCATCATCATGTCACCAGTAGGATCGTATTATAAAGAAGGCATTCATCCAGTTAAAATTGCAGTGGAGTCAGCTTTCACACGTGCAGTTAATGGAGGAACAGGTGAAGCCAAAACGGGCGGTAATTATGCATCGAGCCTAAAAGCCCAGGAAGTATCCGAAAAGATGGGTTATGCCCAAGTTCTGTGGTTAGACGGAGTAGAGAAAAAGTATATCGAAGAAGTTGGAAGCATGAATGTTTTCTTCAAAATTAATGGAGAAATTATCACTCCTGCTTTAAATGGAAGTATCCTTCCGGGTATTACTCGTGATTCCATTATTGAATTGCTGAAACATTGGGGTCTTCCCGTGTCGGAAAGACGCATTTCGATGGAGGAAGTCCATGAAGCCTATAAATTAGGTCACTTGGAAGAGGCCTTTGGAACGGGTACAGCCGCGGTCATATCACCAATTGGTGAATTTTTGTGGAATGGTGAAGAAATGATTGTTCAAAGCGGGGAAACTGGCGAACTTTCTAAAAAGCTCTATGATACACTGACAGGTGTCCAAACAGGTAAAGTCGCAGACGAGTTGAACTGGACTACGAAAGTTGAAGAAAAAGTGACTCAATGATACTTAAACAAAAAAACCTTCTTTGAAGGTTTTTCAGACTGTAGACAAACTCGATGAAAATCGAGTTTGTCTACAGTTTTTTTTTGGCTTGTACAAATTTGGACGTTGATTTCCACTTCAGGCACTCGCTTTCCGCGGGCGGTCCGGGAGCCTCCTCGGCGCACTTGCGCCTGTGGGGTCTCCCTTGGACTCGCTATTCCCGCAGGAGTCTCGCACCTTCCGTTCCAATCAACTATGTTTTAAATTTTAGATGGAACTCCTTTTGTCTATAGTCTTTTTTGTTTTAAAATAGAACTATTAAAACTTGAGGTGATGAGGATGCTTTCGAAACATAATTCTATTCAGCGAGACCAACTTGAAATGATTACTTTAGATCAACTGGTGCCGGCGAATCATTTGGTTCGTAAAATTGAGGCTTCTATTGACTTCACTTTCATTTATGACTTGGTGAAAGATATGTATTCAGAGGTAGGACGCCCAAGTATTGATCCAGTTATTTTAGTTAAACTGACATTCATTCAATATACCTTCGGTATTCGTTCCATGCGTAAAACGATTGAAGAAGCTGAAACAAATATGGCTTACCGTTGGTTCTTAGGCTATGGTTTCCATGATAAAGTACCTCATTTCTCAACGTTCGGGAAAAATTATGAGCGACGCTTTAAAGATACAGACCTGTTTGAACAGATTTTCTATCGCATCTTAATGACAGCTGCTGATAGAAAGTTAATAAGTGCTGAACACGTATTCGTCGATTCCACACATGTGAAAGCCAATGCGAATAAGCGCAAATTTGAAAAGAAAATCGTACGCAAAGAAACACGAGCATATCAAGGGCGTCTTCAAGATGAAATAAATCAAGATCGTGAAAACCATGGTAAGAAGCCTTTTCCACCAGATAAATTTGATAAGGAAGAAACCAAAGCAATTAAAGAAAGTACTACGGATCCTGAGAGTGGCTACTATGTGAAAGATGAACGAACAAAACAGTTTGCCTATTCATTCCACGCGGCCGCAGACCGCAACGGTTTTGTATTGGGAACGATTGTAACACCTGGTAATACACATGACAGTCATATTTTGGAGCCACTTATTGAGCAAGTGATTGAGAAAGTTGGAAAACCAGAAGCAGTTGCAGCAGATGCAGCTTATAAAACACCAGCGATTACAAGCTACCTATTTAACAAAGAAATCACACCTGCTTTACCTTATACACGTCCTCGTACAAAAGAAGGGTTCTTTCGCAAACATGACTATGTTTACGATGAACACTTTGATTGTTACCTTTGCCCTTCGGGCGAAACTTTAAAGTACACAACAACAAATAAAGAGGGCTATCGCGAGTACAAATCGCCAAAACAAATTTGTGCAACATGCTCATTTTTATCACGGTGTACAGAAAGCAAAGACCATCAAAAAGTAGTGACACGGCATATTTGGCAAGCATATGTGGAAGAAGCAGATCATCTGCGTCATCATCAAGAGGTAAAACCTATATATGCGAAACGCAAAGAAACGATTGAGCGTGTATTCGCAGATGCAAAAGAAAAGCATGGTATGCGTTGGACTACTTTAAGGGGACTTAAAAAATTGTCGATGCAAGCGATGCTTACTTTCGCTGCCATTAATTTAAAGAAGATGGCCACTTGGACATGGCAAGGTCCTAAAATGGCTTAACATAGTGGCTCGAAGAGCCCAAATCTCTTAACCTTTGGTCAAAATTTCAAAGGGAATTTCAAAAGGGGTTCGGAATTTTTAATTCCGAACCCCTTTTGTCTACAAACTGAAAAACCTTCTTTGAAGGTTTTTTTTGTTTTCACATAATCATTTTGTGTCTTATGGCAACCGCGACGGCCTCGGTCCGGTGATTCACACCCAATTTCCTGATAGCGGAAGAAATATGATCTCTGACGGTAAATTCACTAACGCTCATTTTTGGTGCCATTTGCTTTAATCCTAATCCATTGGCTAAATATTGAAGGACCTCCACTTCACGTTTGCTTAGAAGGTAAGTGGGAGGGGCAGAATCCAATGTCGAACCGACAGCCAAATTCAAATAATGGGAAAGCTTCATTAAATCATTCTTGGTAACAGGCTCGTTGGCGTGAATGGGGTCAACCAACACTAAACCGATGGCCATGTCATTCACAATTATCGGAATGATTGCCAATGAAGAAATGGAAAATCTTTTAACGTATTTTGCGGGGATGGAGGATTTCGCATGTTGGATGGTTAAGTATATGGGTTTGTTATGGATGACTGCTTGGTGGATTGGGTATATATCATGAATATTTTCTTTAACATTATGTAATGAAAAGGTATCTTCACTTGTACATGCACATATTCCTTCACCCATTCCTGTTAAACATGAGTAACTGAATAAAGATGCTCGTTGAAATGAAAAAAAATCCACACAGCCCTTTACGATCATTTGTGATTTATTCGCCATATCTTTTTGATGGGAAATCTTTTTTACATGATTCATCAGAGATTCCTCAAGCATTCGACTTTATTCCTCCCTACATTTTCAGTGCTAGGATAAATACTACTAATATCTTACAATATAATGAAAACTCTTACAAATTAAAAAATTCCTTAAAGATTCAAAAGTTTAAAGTTCATAATTTCAAGGAGGCATTACCATGAAAAGAAAGAATTTAACGACCACCAGCCGGAGTTTTAGAGAAGAAACCCTACCTTTTAAACTTTATCAAAAGGCAAAGAAATTCGGTATATGGAATCCTCGTGACATTGATTTCAGCCAGGATAAAGAAGATTGGAAGTCATTTACTGATATTGAAAGGGAAGTGTTATTACGGATCATTTCCCTTTTTCAGGGCGGAGAAGAAGCGGTGACTTTGGATTTGCTTCCCCTCATTATGACGATAGCCAAAGAAGGCAGGATCGAAGAAGAAATGTACTTAACGACATTTCTGTTCGAGGAAGCGAAGCATATGGAGTTCTTTCGTTATACTTTAGATCAAATTGGTGAAACGGGTGATTTGACAGTTTATCACTCAGACACTTATAAATCGATTTTTTATGAAATATTGCCTGAAGCGATGGAGAAACTTTTATCCGATCAATCCCCTGAAGCATTGGCAGAAGCAGCCACTGTTTATAATATGTTTACCGAGGGCGTTCTTGCAGAAACTGGATATTTCGGGTTTTATCAGACTCTCGAAGCTAATAAAATGATGCCTGGTCTATTAAAAGGCGTGGGTCTTTTGAAGAAGGATGAATCACGCCATATTGCTTATGGGACCTTCCTGCTGCAGAGAATCATCAGTGAACATCCACATATATTTAAACAGGTTGAAAAGAGAATGGAGGAACTTTCACCACTAGCGATCGCGTTAAATACGGAGGGATATGATCGGTTAGGAAATCCATTTGGTAATGACCAACAAGCAATATTGAATTTTACCATGAAACAATTATCAGTGCGGATGGAGATTTTAGCCAGGGCAAAAGGAAAGGGGATTGAAGAGATCTATCATAGTAACGAAATGGAATATGGGGTTTTGTAAAACCGATACAAGAGACAAGCTTACTATCCAGTTTAGATTTGTTAATGAATGGCCATCAGGAACTTGGTAGCAGGGTATGACCAATCCTTAATTACGAATATAGACTAATATATCTGAGGTGAAATTTTATGAAGGTAAACGTTCATTCGAATTTTTGGTTAAGGTCTTCCGTTTACAGTGGCACTAACACCCGTTCACTCATTCCGGACCTATTCAATGGTCTCGGGGCCAAAAGGGTTCTACTAGTAAGTGATGCGGGCTTGGAAAATGCAGGTATTGTTAAAAAAGTTGCCGAAACTTTTGAGCAGCCCAAATTAGGTGCCAAAGCTGAAATAGTTGGACAGTTTCTGGGTGTTACACAAGACGCAGCGAGTGAATGTATAAACGAAGCATTGAAATATGCACGCGAAGTGAATGCCGATGCCATACTTGCCATTGGTGGAGGGAGTGTCATTGATACCGCAAAAGCATTGAAATTCGGATTATATAAAGGAATTGAGGATATTAATGATTCGATACCAAGCGGTTATCTGTATGAGGGTTTTCCAAAAGCCCAATCTATGAATATCCCGCATATTTCCGTAGCCACAACAGCAGGAACAGGTTCTGAAGTATCCCCGATCGCAGTCATATATAATGAACATAAAAAAGTCAAAATGAATATATACAATGTTTTTTTAAGTTCTGATGTCGCCATTCTAGATCCCGAGTTAACAGTCGGACTGCCAAATGATATTACGGCGTTTACTGGTGCAGATGCATTGACACATGCAATTGAAGCGATCGTTTCACCTGCAGCGACATCAATAACCGATGCATATGCATTTCAGGCCATTCGAGTTATTGAAAGAAATTTACCGAGGGCCGTAAAGGACGGAACGAATATTGAGGCCAGAATGGAAATGCTGCATGGAAGCATGATGGGAATCACTGCATTTTGCAGTGCATTGAATGCGATTCCGGTTCATAACTTTGCCCATGCATATGGGGCGTTATTCCGTATTCCGCATGGATTGGCCAATGCGGTATTATTACCGGTCGTCATGGAATCAACTCCGGATTTATATCTTCCAAAGGTCCATTTGATTGCCGAAGCCTTTAGTGTGAAAATACATGATGAAGATTCAAAAGGGATCTTAGCGAAAGTGGTAGAAAAGCTCCGTGTTTTCCTTTCTGATCTCGGGCTGCCCACCGACTTCAGTGCCTATGGAACTAACCAGTCAGATATGGAAAGGATTCTTAAAGCAGTAATGACGGATCCAGCTGCCACTAATTACCCGATGTCAGAGGAATTAATAATGTCAGTAGTTTCAAGAGTTTCACCCGTGAGAATTAATTAATACTAAAAAAAAAGCCAGCCCATAAAGGTTGGCTTTTTTGGCCTTGTAATAATTACCCAGAGGGCTCTGGTTAATGTTTTTTTCCTAAGTTTTCCTGTGCCATCTTTATAAGTTCCTTGACCATACCCCCGCCTAACTTTCCGCCTATTTTTCCATTCTGCTTGGATGTCAGCTCACCGTTATAGTCTTTTTTTAGCGGTACTCCAATTTCTTTTGCTACTTCAAACTTTGCCTCTTCGGGATTCTTTGTACCAGCAACTTTGGCTTTTAAATCATCGAGTCCTTCTCGTGCTTCAGATACTAGAATTTTTCTTCTCCTTGCCATTAAGCATCACTCCTATATTTGCTTAGGTTATCCTAATGTAAAGAAAATGATTAACATGCAGATCGAATGTTTTTTAATTGGAATCCCGATGAACCCGGAGGCAGTCATAAACTCTTATATAAAGAAGTAATTATATAGGATCCAAATGATTGAGTTGATTTGCGGTTCGAAAAAGTTTTAGTTTATTTAAAGCGGGTAACATATAATAAAAAGATTTAAGGAGAAAAATGATGCTGACTGCTAATTCAAGTTTGTTAACAAAAGAAGATATGACAAATCCCGATCGAGTGCCGCAATGGCTAATTAAGGAATATCAAACATTCCATGATACAGTGACCGATAAAACCTTTCCTTGTTATTTTGGTATGAAAGCTGAAAATAAAGGTGAACTTCGTTATGCTTATATCACACAGGAAGATTGGTCCAATCTCCCAAAAGCAGTGGAAAGCTTTCTTGATTTATTTCAGGAACCACCATATATCAGGCATGGCCTTTTCGTCTTTATGGAGCCTGAATCGATAGAGGGTGATATAGAATTTTACCGTAAAAGATTTTGGGATATCCTGCAATACCTGCATAAAGCGGATGAAAAACCTTGGCCAATTGAAAAGCCGAAAGATCCCGAGCATTATTTATGGGACTATCATTTTGCAGGGGAACCAATCTTTGTCTTTGGTAATGCACCTGCTTATAAACAGCGTAAAACCCGCGATTTAGGAAATAGCCTTGTACTTGGATTCCAACCCCGGATGATTTTTGAAGGCTTGGAAGGAACGGAAAAAGGCGGAGTCATGTCGCGTGAAAAGGTTCGTGAACGAGTTGAGAAATGGGATAACCTTCCTAAACATCCTGATATCAGTCACTTTGGAGATGTAAATCATAATGAATGGAAACAATTTTTCATTGGGGATGATATAGAACCGATAAAAGGTAAGTGTCCCTTCCATCATAAAGAGTTAACTTAACCGAGGGCGAATTGCTCTCGGTTTTTTTCGCTCCCTACTGGAAGGCGCCGGGGATAAAAAAATCCATTCGCGCAAATTCCTGAAATGTTCATTTGAAAATAAAAAACATATCTCTTGCCTTATTGGATTTTCAGTTTTATAATGTGAAAGTAGCAATTGCAGTTAATTCGAGATATATGGATTAAATGCTATTTTATAAAACATACAAAATTAACAATTGGGGGAACAAAAATGTCTAAAGTATTATTTGTTAAATCAAATGACCGCCCAGCGGATCAAGCTATTAGTGTCAAAATGTATGAAACGTTTTTGAACACATATAAGGAAGCAAATAGTAACGATGAAATAACTGAATTGGATTTATTTAAACTGAACTTACCTTACTACGGAAATACAGCAATTACTGCCCTATATAAACGCAGCCAAGGTATGGAATTGACTGAAGAAGAAGTGGAGATTGCCGATATCGTGCAACAATACTTGAATCAATTCCTTGCTGCCGATAAAGTAGTATTTGCCTTCCCGCTATGGAACGCAACGGTTCCGGCACCATTGGTAACTTATATTTCTTATCTTGCTCAAGCGGGAACAACATTCAAATATACAGCTGAAGGCCCAGTCGGCTTAGCTGGAGGTAAAAAAGTGGCTTTACTTAATGCACGCGGATCGGATTATGCTTTGCCTGGAATGGATGCTGGCGAAATGGCAGAAAAATACGTAACGATGAATTTAAACTTATGGGGCATAACAAACCCAGAAACAGTCGTAATCGAAGGACATAATCAATATCCAGATCGCTCACAGGATATCGTTGCAGAAGGATTGGCGAAAGTTGCTGAAACTGCAGCAAAATTCTAATTATTAAAAGTGAAAACCAGTATGTATTTTTAGCATACTGGTTTTTCTATGCAGATTTTTCTGAAAGTCGATTATAATAAAGGGTAAGCCTATAAGCATGAAAGGAAGTGCAGGAAATATGCAAACGTTTAAATCACGTGACGAAATAAAAATAGAAGAAACATGGAACTTAAAGGATATTTACGATGATCAGGCCAACTGGGAAAAAGATTATCAAGAAGTTCTGAAGATGACAGAAAAATTAAAAACTTATGATGGGTATATTAAGTCAGCTCAAGATTTGTTCGAGTATTTACGATTAAGTGAGGAAATTGGGTACATTTATAACAAACTATATGTATTTGCCATGCTGCAAGCGGATTTGGATACTAGAGTAACCTCATCACAAGCATTACTGGATCGAGCTGGTAAGTTAGGGCAGAAAATCAGTAGTGCTTCTGCATTTTTCATGCCGTTTCTTTTGAGCCTGGAAGAACACACTTTAAAAGGGTACATAAAAGAAATCGAGGGTTTGAAATATTTTGAAGAGGATCTACTGGATTCCTTCCGTTATAAAGCCCATGTGTTAACGAAAGAACAAGAAGAGGTGCTTTCCCAAATAGGCGAAGCCTTTTCAGCACCTCAAAAAACGTTCGGGATGATCAACAATACTGATATAAAATTTGGGGAAGTTACGAATGAAGACGGAGAGAGGGTAGAGCTAACGCGAGGAATGTATTCCAAATTGATTGAAGACGATGATCGCGATAAAAGAAAAGAGGCCTATTTCGCCTATTATCAGCCATATGTACAATTGAAGAATACAATCGCTTCCACACTTTCCACAGCAATCAAGAATAATGTGAATCTTTCAAAACTAAGAAATTATCCATCTGCCTTGGAAAAATCCTTATTTGGAGATCAAGTTCCAAAAGAGGTATATGATAATTTGATTATGTCAACTAAGCAAAATATCGGACCCATGCATAAATACATTCATTTAAGAAAAAAATTGCTGGGTGTAGAAGAATTGCGTGCCTATGATTTAAGTGTACCATTAGTCGAAGGAGCTAAAGAGGAGATTTCTTACGATGATGGTTTTTCTTTGATGGTGGAGGCTCTTAAACCTCTTGGCGAAGAGTATATCACAATCCTGAAAACCTTTAAGGAAAAAAGATATATCGACGTCAGGGAAACACCTGGAAAACGTTCAGGTGCTTACAATTTAGGGCTTTATGGTGTTCACCCTTTCATCTTATTAAACCACCGTGATGATTTAGACAGTGTTTTTACACTTGCACATGAATCTGGACATGGCATGCATTCATACTATAGCTCAAAATACCAACCGCAAATAAGTGCAGGTTATTCCATCTTTGTCGCTGAAGTTGCTTCCACTGTGAATGAAATCCTGTTGATCCGCCATTTAATTAAGACAACACAAGACGTGCAGAAGAAAAAACACTTACTTAACCATTTCATAGATAGTTTTAAAGGGACATTCTTCACACAGGTGATGTTTGCGGAGTTTGAAAAGACCGTACATGAAAAAGCTGAAAATGATGAACCTCTAAATGCCGAGGTTTTTAATACAGCCTATGAATCGATATTTCGTGCATATAATGGAGATGAAATTATTTTCGATGAAGAAGTGAAGTATGGCTGGTCACGTATCCCCCACTTTTATCGTCCGTTTTATGTCTATAAATATGCTACTGGTTACGTTTCAGCCATTACGATCGCTGATAAGATCCTTTCTGGGGACAAAAAAACACTTGAAAGTTATTTGACTTTCTTGAAAAGCGGGAGTTCGGATTTCCCATTGGAGCTGCTTAAGAAAACAGGCGTAGATTTAACTAAACCTGATCCGATTGAAAATGCAATGAAGATTTTCAGTGATCTGGTCGATCAATTCACTGAGTTGACAGAAGGCTAACCTAAACCATTTCTTCCAAAAGAGCCCATGGTATGTTGTTATAAAAAATGCTATAGTTAAAACATTGGCGTAGGAGAGGCCCAATCTATAGATTGGGCCTTATTTTATATGCTGAAGAAACAGGTAATGCGCGAAAAAAGTCATGGTGACAGCGTTATTTCAACATCGGAGCCTAGCCAGTGGGCCAGTTTCTTTGTACTTCAATGGCATATTTTGTGAGGAAAGTGAAAAATGAATTCGACAGTTAATTATATAAAAGAATGGCAGCAGGCACTTCAACTTGAAATCCTGCATTTGAAAAAATATGGCAGCACAAAATACCTGGTTTCGAACGGCCATCTGCTTACAGATGACGGTTCTTTCAACTATTATTTTGAAACAGGTTCATCGATAAAAATCCCTGTCGGTTCCCTCGTTCGACTGGAATGGGGAGGGATTAAACAGGATGGAAGGATTCTCTCATCGGAAGGGAAAAGTATAATCATTGTATTTGATCGCTCGTTAGGCGATATGATCGGTGAAGCCTTTTTATACCATGACCCCTGGGAATTGCTTGAACAATTGATTATCCGCTTGGATGAAATCAAAAGAAGTAAAAGGAAAAGGCTTCGGATCAAGCGCCTGATGGATCCGTCCATGCCTCAAAAACATCCTTTAAATGAAAAACAAAGCAGTGTAAAAGAATTATATGCCCGCTCGAAGTTCAATCCTGTCACTTTTGTTTGGGGACCCCCGGGAACAGGAAAAACCTATACATTGGCACGTACAGTAGCCAATCATTATTTACAAGATAAAAAAGTTCTGGTTTTGTCCCATAGCAATCAGGCTGTTGATGTTTTGATGGCTGAAATTTCGGCATTCATTAAAAAGAAAGATCGTTTCAAAGAAGGCGATGTGCTTCGCTATGGATCTCAAATCGGTGAATCACTAGCCATCCACGATGATATTGTTACGGGGCAATTACTAGGTAAACATGAACCGACATTATTTAAAGAAAAAGAAGAGCTTGGCGAAGAGAAACGGCTATTAAAACATGACTTGGCAGGGTCCTTCAGTAAAAGGGATACAGATCAATTAATCGAGATAGAGAAAAAACTGGCCAAAGTCTTGGAGAAAATCCGCCAAAAAGAGATTCAATTCGTAAAAGAGGCAAAGGTCATCGGGACGACCTTGGCTAAAGCCGCAAATGATGAAACGGTTTATCAAAAGGAGTATGATCTGGTTATTTTGGACGAAGCGAGTATGGCTTACGTACCTCAGGTGGCTTTTGCTGCAGCGTTATCAAAGCATATTATCGTTTGTGGTGATTTCAAACAATTGCCACCTATTGCTTCGGCTCGTGATTCCCTCGTGAAACTTTGGCTAAAGGAAGACATTTTTCATCGGGCCGGTGTTGCCCAGTCTGTTGAAGAAGGAGAACTTCATCGTCATTTATTCCTATTAAAGGAACAGCGCCGCATGCATCCGGATATTTCAGCATTCACTAATCGTGTCGTCTATAACAATTTTGTTGGCGATCATATAAGTGTTGCCACTAGCAGGGAGGGCATAATGCAGGGTGAACCTTTTGCCAATAAGGCAGCAGCTCTTCTCGATACCAGCTTATCTGGGGAATATTGCATCACTGAACGGACATCCCACTCGAGAATGAATTTATGGCAATTACTTTTATCTTTTCAACTGATTCATGAAGCTTATGTGGGCGGATCAAGGTCAATTGGTTATGTCGCCCCATATCGTGCTCAGGCAGACTTGATGGAAAAACTATTGGATGACTTATATGACAAAGAACGGCAAACGGCGGATATCATCGCTGCAACTGTACATCGTTTCCAGGGAAGTGAACGTGAGATGATGATATTTGACACAGTTGATAGTTATCCGCAAAACAGGGCTGGAATGTTATTGACAGGGAGAGAAAGTGAAAGGCTCATTAACGTGGCCATAACAAGGACTAAGGGTAAGTTCGTACATGTATGTGACACTTCATTTGTTAACAAACATGTATATCGCAGCAAAACACTTCGTCAGCTTGTCGATCATCAAATTCAAAATGATCAAATTGTACCAAAGAAAGACATTGGAAAATGGGTTAAACACCAGCACCCGAAATTACAATGGATGCATGCCCGTAAATTGGGGGACTTTCAGGAAGATATTGAATCAACAAAACAAGAGATGGTTATCGCTGTACCGGATTTGAACAGTTTGTCAGAAGAATGGCAGCAATATTTATTGAAACGAAACCCTGCAGTGAAATTGACGATCATTTCTGCAAAAAGAAACCCTGATATCAACTCTGATCATTTTATTTGTTCACCTGTTTCATTTTCCTTTATCATATTTGATAAAAGAGTTATCTGGCTAGGTTTGCCCGTAGAGTCCAATAATCGGGTTCAGCCTCCATTTATAGCGGCTCGTTTGGATTCGCAAATAATGGCAGATGAATTACTATCTCAATTCAAAAAAAGTGAATAGCTTAGGAAAGGCCCTTAAAAAGGGCTTTTCTTCATTTACATATATCCCTAAAAAGACCTCGATAGAATAAGTGATGTCATCTTGAACCACCTGCGTGATTAATATATTTAAAAAAACACCTCGCTAGAATATATGATAGCCTCATACTCCCCAATTTAGATTCAACTCCTTATATTTTCTGCTAAAGGCTGCAAACTAAAATAACAAAGCAAGCGTTTCAGGCGACTTTCCACTAGTTATGATTTACTATTAAGTTACGAAAGACAAGAGAAAGGAGGTAACAAAATGAAACTGAGCATATTGGATCAATCCCCAATTGCATCTGGACAATCAGCACAAGAAGCTTTGCAGGCTTCACTCCAACTAGCACAAGAAGGAGATAGACTGGGTTATAGCAGAATCTGGTTAACTGAACATCATGATCTGCCGGGATTGGCCTGTTCCGTTCCAGAAGTTTTGATAAGCTATATTGGTGCACAAACAAAAAATATCCGGATTGGATCAGGGGCAGTGCTGCTTCCGCATTATAAGCCATACCGGATAGCAGAGACTTACAATATGCTTGCCACCCTTTTTCCAGGCCGGATTGATATGGGACTGGGGCGTGCTCCTGGTGGATCTGCCGAAGCAACGATGGCATTATCCGATAATTTTCTTCAGAATGTTTACAAAATGCCTGAACTTGTTCAAGAACTGTTGAATTTCCTAAGAGGTGAATTTCCGAAAGAACATCCGTTTTCAAATGTCTCTGCTGCTCCTGTCCCAATGGTACCGCCTGAACCATGGATATTGGGAACAAGCGGGAAAAGTGCAAAACTTGCCGCTGAGAATGGTGCTGCATACGCGTTTGGTGAATTCATGAGTGAAAATGATGGAGTGCAGAGCTTTCAGCAGTACCGTGAGCACTTTCAAATAAAAGGTTTTCTTAAAGAACCTAAAACGATTGTTACGGTTTCGGCCATATGCGCAGAAACGGAGGAACATGCTAAAGAAATCGCCCTGAGCAACACCCTATGGAAAATACAAAGTGGATATGGGGAAAGAAAGCAGGTTCCAAGTAAAGAAGAGGTAAGGAATCATGATTGGACTGAAAAAGAAAAAGCACTGATGGAAACCATGCATAAAAAACTGATTTTTGGTACCCCTTCACAAGTGAAGTATCGCCTATTGGAGATCCAGGAAAAATATCAAGCAGATGAAATCATGCTGATAACCATCACTCATAAGTTGGAGGATAGGCTTAATTCGTTTCGTTTGATTGCCAGGGAAATTCTTAACAGTTAATCCCTTCGAGCATTTTGTGTGCATTTTGTGTGCATTTTCTATATGATGACTTTGCGTCCAATTTATCATTATTGAAAGAAAGAAGATGAAGATATGAGTGCTGATCAACATGCAAAAAAACTTAGCGACATTTCTTTTTCCGTTCTGGACCTGGCTTCTATCGTTGAGGGTGGCACAGTTTCGGGAGCCTTTAAAAATACAGTAGAATTAGCTAAACATGCGGAGCAATGGAATTACAACCGTTTCTGGGTTGCGGAACATCATAGCATGCCTGGGGTTGCAAGCTCTGCAACGTCAGTGCTTATAGGCTATGTTGCAGGTAGGACGGAAAGAATTCGTGTGGGTTCTGGAGGCATAATGCTACCGAATCATGCACCGCTGGTTATCGCAGAACAATTTGGAACATTGGAAGCAATGTATCCTGGTAGAATAGATTTAGGACTGGGGCGTGCTCCGGGAAGCGACCAATTTACAGCCATGGCACTCCGGGGTGATGTACGTAATAACGGTCAGGATTTTCCTGAACAATTGGCACAGCTCCGTAGCTATTTAGATGCGGATTCTAAACATAATCGTGTTCGCGCCATCCCTGGCGAAGGACAGGATATCCCGATTTGGCTGCTAGGTTCAAGCGGCTTCAGTGCAGCATTATCAGCACAGCTGGGATTGCCATTTTCATTTGCAAGCCATTTTTCCCCTGAAAATACTCAACCAGCTTTAGCTCGTTACCGCAATAATTTCCAACCATCCGACGTTCTCGATAAACCTTATGTCATGGTTGGTATCAATGTATTTGCAGCTGATACTACGGAAGAGGCGCAAAGGATTGCTACATCTTATCAACAGCAGTTCTTGAATTTGATACGGAACACGCCTGGTCAACTTGCTCCTCCAGTTGATACGATGGAAGGACTTTGGACAGAATATGAAAAGGCCATTGTCATGAAACAGCTGAACGCTTCCATTATAGGAAATCCAAAAGAGGTTAAAGTGCAGTTGCAGGCATTTTTAAATGAAACACAGGCGGATGAAATGATTATAAACTCTGCCATTTATGATCAGGATGCACGCCTTCGTTCTTATGAAATCATTGCAGAAGTTACTGGAATGAAATAAGTGTCAAAGAATGAGCTTGCAGATTACGTGTCTGCAAGCTTTTTTATAAAATACATACCGATTGACTTCATAAATAAAGTTAGGAGAGAGTAATGAAACGAGAAGATCCTTTATCCTTAATATTTCACTTCACAGATAAACAAGGTGACAGCCGGCCTCTATATTTTACAAACCCGAAAAAAGTGTTCACCGCCCATTCAATTGAGGATGTCATTCCACAATTCCAAAAAGTCCAGGAAGCGATCGAACAGGGGCATTATGCAGCCGGATATGTTTCCTATGAAGCGGCACCTGCTTTTGAAAAATCTTTTAAAGTAAAAGATGGAGCCAAAATGCCATTATTATGGTTCGGGATTTTTGATAAACCGGAAGAAGAAATACCTGAAAAAATGACCGGGGCTTTTAATTTAGCTGAATGGCAATCAGAAACGGATTCAAAAACCTATCATTCCGGGTTTCAAAGGATAAAATCCGAAATCGAGAAAGGCAATACGTATCAAGTGAATTATACGATGCGTTTGCAATCCCAGTTCGAAGGAGATGACTCCGCTTTCTTTGATCGCTTGAAGAGAGCTCAACGGTCGAACTATAGTGCATATTTGAATGTGGGGACACATCGAATCCTATCGGCTTCACCAGAGTTGTTTTTCCGTTGGGAAGATGGTCAGCTGATTACTCGACCAATGAAAGGAACGGTAAAGCGGGGAACGACACTGAAAATGGATCAGATCAATGCAGACTGGTTAGCAGCCTCGGAAAAGAATCAAGCTGAAAACTACATGATTGTGGACCTGCTCAGAAATGATTTGGGAATGATTGCAGAACCAGGAAGCGTCAAGGTTCCACAGCTTAAGGCAATTGAAAAATATCCGACCGTTTGGCAAATGACATCCACGATTACAGCCGATACGAATCCAGGGACAACAATCATTGATATATTCAAGGCCCTTTTTCCATGTGGATCGATAACAGGGGCACCTAAAATTAAAACGATGGAGATCATCGCTGATATCGAGAATTCACCACGTGAAGTTTATTGCGGTGCAATCGGGTTTATCTCCCCTGAATCCGAAGCCGTTTTTAATGTGCCGATTCGTACGGTAGTGATCGATAAGGAAACTGGGAAAGCCGAGTATGGAGTAGGCGGGGGAATCACTTGGGATTCCGAGTTATCGGAAGAATATGAGGAAGCATTTTTAAAAGCCAAGTTATTGACGGTGGAAAGTCCTGCTTACAAACTATTGGAATCGATTAAGCTCAGCGATGGCGAATATTATTTGTTGCATGATCATATCGACCGGATGAAACAATCCGCTGATTACTTCAATTATCGGTTCTCTGAATTGTATCTTAGAGATCGACTCCAAAAGTTTGCGGAATTAAACCATGGGACGTTGCAAAAGGTAAGGGTACTACTTAATGAAAATGGTGAAATTGAAGTCTCCGGACAAGCAATCAAGCCCCTTGATTCAGAATTTACGGCCATCTTGGCTGAAACTCCAATATCAAGTGCAAATCCATTTCTATTTCATAAGACCACCAATCGTGATGTATATGAAGGCTTTCAACTGAATAATCCCGACTTCCATGATGTTCTGCTTTGGAATGAAGAAGGATTCATCACGGAATTCACGAACGGAAATGTAATGGTTAAGATAAATGGTGACCTCTATACCCCTCCGGTGGAATCAGGTCTCCTTGCTGGAACATTTCGTCAAGACTTGATCAGGAAGAAGGAAATCAAGGAAAAACCCATTTCAAAGGCTGACCTTAATAACGCTGAGGAAATTTGGTTTATTAATAGTGTGCGAGGGAAATTAAAAGTGAATTTAACTTTCTAAGCTGATTATTCGTAAAAAAGTGAAAATTGTAATCTTTATTGCAGTTTGTTGGGTTATCGTAGATCATGAATACAATATATTCTGGGAGGAACTGCTGTGGATTTGGTCCCATACAACTTTTGTCAGGTCCAGAAGGAAGGAAATATCTTATGGACCGAAATCTCCTGGATAAAATGAACCAGTCCACACATATCATCTGGGCGACTGGCGGGAGTATGGTACCAAAAGATATGATGGAACAATATTTATCTAAAAGTTAAAAAAGTTCACGAAAGTGAACTTTTTTCAGACTGTAGACAAATTCGAAGAAAATCGAGTTTGCCTGCAGTTTTTTTATTAATAAAACGTTCCAGTTGATTTCAGCCGGAGCACTTTTTTCGTCGCCCACACTGTTTTTCGACCGTCACAGCATTATTCGGACTCCGGAGCATTCTTTTTGCGGCCCACATATAGAAGAATCCGCTCCCTTTCCGCCAAGTCTTCTCGCCGCAAGCATATAGCGGGGTCTTGGCTAGCCAGTTATTCGGCTAGAGTGCCGCAAATTTCTTCAATCAAGTGAGGTTTCGTTCTAAATAAGGGTAATCACTTCCTCGATAAAAATTGTGAAAGGGTTTCGGGATTAGACCATTCCGAAACCCATTTTGTCGACAAACTTAAAGAACTTTCACGATAATGAACTTATTTTTTTCTTTATAAACCCCATGAGTTTAATAAAAGGTGAATGGCTTTATCCAATTCAGATTCAGGGATCCCTGCAAAGCCCAATATGATTTTTGGAGGTTGTTCGTCCATTTTTTCGATCGAATATGTCGATAATCCATATATTTTAATATGGTCTTCGTTTGCCTTTTGAATAAGTGTATGTTCATCCATACCGTTCTTAACGATCAGGACGACATGCAATCCTGATCGCTCACCAATTATCTTTATTTGTTGATGTGGTTTAAACAGATCAATCACTTTATCCAACTTGCGCCGGTAAACTTTCCTCATCCGATTCAAATGTTTTTCGAAATCCCCTTCCTTCATGAACTGTGTCAATACATGCTGATCGATCCGTGAAACGGTTGAATGGTAAAAAGATAATTCCTGTTGATGCATTTGTAACAATGGAGCGGGAAGAACCATATAACTGATCCTAATTGATGGCATCAATGATTTGGAGAATGACCCTAAATAAATCACCTTATCACCAGCATCCATACTTTGTAAGGAAGGAATTGTTTTTCCACTATAACGAAATTCACTATCATAATCGTCTTCGATAATATAGCGGTTTGCTGCCCCTTGAGCCCAGTTCAACAATCGCGTCCGTCTGTTTACGGATAGGATCGTCCCATTGGGGAAGTGATGAGAGGGAGTGACATATACGACGTCGATCTTTGAATCTTCAATTTGGTTCACCTTTACGCCTTCCTCATCAATTTTTAGTGGATGAACTTCATTTGGGTAGCTGCGTAAAATCCGGTGTATCAAGTGGTACCCAGGATCTTCAACACCATAAATGGCATTTTTATCGAAAAGAAGAACAAGCTGCTGCAATAAAATTTCCATTCCTGCACCAATGATGATTTGTTCAGGAACACATTGTACCCCGCGTGCATGATACAAATAATGGGCAATTTCACATCGTAATTCATATTCCCCTTGAGAATCCCCCAGTAAAAGAAGCTCTTGATGTGATTCATCGATTTTATTTTTCGTGTATTTTCTCCATTTTTCAAATGGGAAGTGTTCCGTGTCAATTTGGCTGGGATGAAAATGATAAAGCAATTCCCCTTCTTTATGATTAATTTGTTTCAAGGAAACTTGGTTAGTTTGTGTATACTCTAAATCTTCGAATGTTTGAATATAGTACCCTTTTCTTGGTATGACTTCAACGTATCCTTCAGCAGTCAATTGTTCATATGCAGTCTCGACAGTATTTTGACTAATCTGAAGGAACTCTGCCAATTTACGTTTGGATGGCAGCTTTGTGCCGTAAAGAAGACGGCCATCAATGATTTCTTTTTTAATATGTGAATATAATTGTTCGTACAAAGGTACTTCACTAAATCGATTTAAATCACAAGAAAGCATATTCATTTTGTTGTTTCCACCTTTTAGAAAAAAATATAATACTGACCCCATTAATTATATTAAAACTGACACTTTCAATGCGGTCAACTTTTTTTTATACTAAATCTAACAAATCAAAAAAATGCAAATATTAGGGGGAAGAGAAATGGAAAAATTATTAGGAACTGAAACAGTAAAAAGAGGAATGGCACAAATGCAAAAGGGTGGCGTAATCATGGACGTCATTAATGCAGAACAAGCAAAAATCGCTGAAGCAGCGGGTGCTGTTGCTGTCATGGCTTTAGAAAGGGTACCTTCTGATATTCGTGCAGCTGGTGGTGTAGCAAGAATGGCAGATCCTCGAATCGTTGAGGAAGTATTGAATGCTGTTTCTATTCCGGTCATGGCTAAAGCAAGGATTGGTCACATTGTTGAAGCAAGGATTCTTGAATCAATGGGTGTTGATTATATTGACGAAAGCGAAGTGCTGACGCCTGCTGATGAAGAATATCATTTGTTAAAAAGCGATTTCACAGTACCTTTTGTATGTGGATGCCGTGACTTAGGTGAAGCTGCACGCCGGATTGGCGAAGGAGCATCGATGCTTCGTACAAAAGGAGAACCTGGAACAGGAAATATTGTGGAAGCTGTTCGACATATGA
Organism: Peribacillus simplex NBRC 15720 = DSM 1321; assembly: GCF_002243645.1. Lineage (NCBI taxonomy): Bacteria > Bacillati > Bacillota > Bacilli > Caryophanales > Bacillaceae > Peribacillus > Peribacillus simplex. The sequence goes on from NZ_CP017704.1 coordinate 5,298,136, forward strand.
GAAAGGTTTTGTCCCAAATTCGTAAAGTGAGCGTAATGAGTGACGATGAATTAATGACAGAAGCAAAAATCTTAGGTGCTCCTTATGAGATTCTAAGAGAAATTAAGCGGACAGGTAAATTGCCTGTAGTTAACTTTGCAGCAGGTGGAATTGCTACTCCAGCAGATGCAGCACTAATGATGGAACTGGGTGCAGATGGCGTATTTGTGGGTTCAGGTATTTTTAAATCAGAGAATCCTGAAAAATTTGCAACTGCAATCGTTCAAGCGACTACATATTATACTGATTATGAATTGATTGGCCGGCTGTCCAAAGAGTTGGGCAGTGCAATGAAAGGTATTGATATTTCTAAGCTTGCTCCATCAGAACGGATGCAGGAACGTGGCTGGTAATATGATAACTATCGGTGTTTTGGGATTACAGGGTGCAGTTGAGGAACACTTGAACCAAATCAAATCTTCCGGCGAACAAGCAATTATAGTGAAAAAACCGGAACAGTTGCTGGATATCGATGGCTTGATCATTCCAGGCGGAGAAAGCACTACGATGAGAAAGCTAATGGATCGTTATGGATTTATGGAACCGATCAAAACTTTCTTCGAAGGTAAAAAACCTATTTTCGGTACATGTGCAGGGATGGTATTGGCGGCCAATGAATTGACCGGCGATGAGAAGGCCTATCTTGGGCTAATGGACATTTCCGTGAAAAGGAACGGATTTGGACGTCAACGGGATAGTTTCGAGGCTGAACTAACAATCAAAGGAATGGAAGACCCTTATAAGGCAGTTTTCATCCGGGCGCCATTTGCTGATGGAATTGGAGAAGGTGTAGAAGTATTGGCTGTTTATGAAGAGAATGTAGTGGCTGCGAGACAAGACCATGTCCTCGTTAGTGCGTTTCATCCAGAATTAACAGGTGATGATCGTTTTCTGCAACTTTTCATTGAAATGGTGAAGACCTCCGTAAGTAAGGTCGAATTGAAAACCTGCTAAACAAATGAAGCTGTCCTATTAATAGGACAGCTTCACTTTTGGATGCTCAAAACGCTATAAAAATAAATACATATAGCTTGAATTTAATATTCTTTACTTTTATACTTGAAAACTAAGTAATTACTTACTTATTTTTTAGTGTTGAAAGGGGAATGTATATGACAGCAAGAGTTGCAGTTATTACAGGAGGAGCAAGCGGAATTGGCCGAGCAACATGCTTGAAATTCGCAGCAAAGGGGGACAAGGTCGTTGTTGCGGATTGTAGAAATGGGATAGGAAACTGTTGAACAGATAACAGCGAATGGTGGAGAGGCCATTTTTGTTAAAACGGATGTTTCTAAGCAGGAAGATGTTGAATCGTTAATAAATGAGGCAGTGGAAACATACGGAAGGATCGATATCATGTTTAATAATGCCGGCATTGGTGCAGGCGGTATGATCCTCGATCAAGATATGGAGGGTTACTTCAAAATGATTGGAGTGAACCAGCACGGAGTTGCCTTTGGAATCATGCGAGCAGGACGGAAAATGAAGGAGCTAGGTAACAAGGGTGTCATTATAAATACCGCTTCTGTGTTTGGCTACTTAGCTTCCCATGGGACTTTTGCCTATCAGGCGACTAAAGGCGCTGTAAGAATGATGACACAGACAGCAGCTTTGGAATTGGGTGCTTTATGGCATTCGCGTAGTGGGCATTGCACCAGGCGGGGTTGACACTCCTATCATACAAGGCTATAAAGATATGGGAATCATCGAAAAATTGAATGCAAGTCAAATGCGCGGTAAATTAATTAAGCCAGAAACCATTGCAAATACCGTCTATCTATTATCGTTAGAGGAAGCGGATGCGATTAATGGAAGTGTAGTCATGGTCGATGATGGCTATGCATCTTTTAAGTGATTTTCTGAAAAGAAAACATCGTCCCAACCAGACGATGTTTTCTATTTATGATATATGGGAATATTGAATTCTAATAGATCAAAGGTAATATGTTGACCGATTGATACCATCAAGATATCATGGAAAATAATTGGTGAAACCGGTCTTATCTTTATAAAAGAAGGTTGATATTTTTGAAAAAAGGGCAGCAAACCAAAGAACGAATCATAAATGTAGCCCGGACTCTTTTTGCCACTAAAGGTTTTGACATGACAAGAACGAATGAAATTGCCTCTGCATGCAATGTTTCCGAAGCTACTATTTACAAATACTTTGATAGCAAAAAAGATTTGCTTTTGGCTACAATTACCCCTAATGAAAAAGAGGAATCTGAAGATGGGACTAGTCATCTTTCAACGGATGATCTAGTGGAGAATCATGTTTGCACCATGATAAAAAAAATTCTTGAAAATAAAGAACAGTTTTCGATATTATTTAGGGAAACACAATTCGATCAAGATATTTCAAAGCAATATGTAGATCAGATTTTCAAGCCAAATGCCAAGCATATTGAAATACAGAAGAGAATAGATAGCGGAGAGATACAATATATCTCTGATATTATCCTATTTAATGTAGGGATCATTTCTTTTACATTGGCATTATCTACACATTATGAGATCCATCAACAAAAAAAGGAGCCATATTTTACTTCTGAACGAATTAAGAGCATTGCTCAACTTTTGGTATATGGTATTCATGGTAAACAAAATCATACATAATGAAACGGTCATATTTGTGGCATGAGCATCAAGCCGCAAATATGACCGTTTTATTTTCATTCAGAGTCGATGAAGTCAACTGGTGAATTTATGAAACCCGAGTGTAAGATTTGACTTATATTTTTCAGACTATTACGATAAATGCATACTGCATGAAATGCTTTACGAAGATTTTATCTGGAAATCATGTAACATTGGAGGGGTATTAAATGAGCGATATCGTAATTTTATCAGGAAGTCCTGCTATACCATCAAGAACGGACATTTCACTAAAACATATTCAATCATTAGTCGAACACGAAGGATTTACCACAGCTTATTTCTCAATTACGGATTTCTCAGCAGATGATTTATTTCAAGGGAAATATAATAGCGAAGATATCTTAAAGCTTTCAGAGAGAATTCAAGCAGCTAGAGGTATCATTATTGGTTCACCTGTTTATAAGGCTTCTTATACAGGGGTATTGAAAGCCTTGATTGATTTGCTGCCAGAAGGTGCTTTTAAGGGTAAGCCAGTGCTGCCAATCATGATTGGAGGAAGTAACAGGCATCTATTGGCGATTGACTATGCGCTTAAACCATTAATTTCAATATTAAAAGGCGAGCCGCTGCAGGGCATTTATTTTGTTGATAAGGAAATAGATAAACAGAATTCAGAAAAACCGATTAATGATTTGGATTTAATTGATCGCGTCCAGAGTCAAGTTCAAGAATTTGTAGAAGCGATACAGTTAAGAAATTAATGACTTCAAGTAATCCCTTCTACAAAAGGAATGGAATTCGAGAAATTATTTTTTCAAGAAAGGACATGCGTCAATAATAGGCTTTTTATGAAAATAGACTTATTTTTTTGGAGACCTTATCTAAAAAGACGAGTCTATTTTCGTATTTATATGAACATAAAATCATAAATTGAATAGTGTGTATAAAAATAACAGTTAATCCATAATATTAAACCAAGTTATTTTATAAGAAAACTCCATTGACAAGGATTAAATATATGTTAATATTTAAAATAATAAAACTTATCCAGAGCGACGGAGGGAATTGGCCCTTTGAAGTCCAGCAACCTGCATGATGGATGCAAGGTGCTACCTCCAACAAAATGTTGATCATTTTGGAAGATAAGGTAAAGATATTTACCTTGGGATCTTTCCATCATGGAAAGATTTTTGTTTTTTTTGAAAAATTGTAGGCAAACCATAACAATGTAAGGTTGTATGGAATTATATAAATCTAAGAAATTCATTTAATCAGCGTTGAAAATAAAATATTCGCGGATTTTCTTAAAGGAGGAACTGGTTTGGATAAAGAGAATCAGCTTGAAGAAATATTTGAACGACTTCAAGAAATGCTTAATTCAATGAAATATGGATCCATTACACTTATTGTCCAGGATGGTAAAATCATTCAAATGGAAAGAAATGAAAAATTAAGAATTAAATAAGGTATCTGCTGACTAGAAAAACTAGAGGCGGGTTTAACTGATATAAAGAGAGTATTGGTTAGATTCGTCTCTTTTTCCTAGAATCAAATAAACCGGAGAAGATTACAACGGGTATTGATCAACAGTTACTCTAACCTGATACAGCAAGTTTTTAGAGGGGGCTACAAAGTTGGCTGCATTAATAAACTATGACAATTTCAACACAGGGGATTTACCTGTATTTCCTGAAGACAGTGAGACAAAAGGAGCTTTGGAAGTTCTGCAATGGGCGAATGACCATTATGGAAACAAACTGATTTATGCTTGTAGTTTTGGTATTGAAGGCATCGTGCTTACGGATTTATTGGCGAAGGTTAATCCTTCGGCGAAAATAGTTTTCCTTGATACAGATGTTCATTTTGAGGAAACTTACCAATTGATCGAGCAAGTGAAAAAGCGATATCCAAAGCTTTCGATCGAAATGAAGAAACCTGCCTTGACGCTTGAGGAACAAGCAGCGGAATATGGGGATGAATTATGGCTTAGAGATTCCAATAAGTGCTGTAACATTCGTAAAATCATTCCGCTTACCGATGTGCTTTCAATGGCAACAGCCTGGCTTTCGGGATTGCGGAGGGAGCAATCCGAAACAAGGGCTCTGACCGAGTATATCAATAAGGATAATAAGTTCAAGTCAGTTAAAATATGTCCACTCATACATTGGACGTGGAAAGATGTTTGGCGCTACGCCCATAAAAACGGACTTCCATATAATATCCTGCATGATAATGGATATCCGAGCATTGGATGTAAAACGTGTACAGCACCGGCCTTCAATGCAGATGATTTACGCTCTGGCCGTTGGCAAGGGGCTCAAAAAACGGAATGCGGATTGCATTTATCTTAAATAAATAGAAACCATAGGGGGAAATTAGCATGACAATCAGTTTACCGCACGGAGGAACATTAATCGATCTTTGGGAACCAAAATATGATTTTAGTAAAATAACAAAGTCAATCGAAATAGATGAAATTGCATTAAGTGATCTTGAATTGATAGGCACTGGTGCCTACAGTCCGATTAAAGGATTCTTTACAAAAAGTGACTATGAGACAGTGGTCAAGGAAATGAGGCTTAGCAGTGGGCATGTATGGAGCATCCCGATTACGCTGCCTTTGACCGAAGAAACTGCAGAAACCCTTACTTTAGGTGAAGAAGTGACGTTGACTCATGAAGGTGAAACATACGGAGTTCTATCCGTTTCCGATATTTACACTCCAGATAAGCAATTGGAAGCGACATTAGTATATCAAACGGATGATGAGAAGCATCCTGGAGTGAAAAATTTATATAACCGTGGGGATGTATATGTCGGCGGGGAAATAAAGTTGATCAAGAGAATAGAGCGTCCGCTATTTCAAGCTCATTATTTGGACCCGGTCGACACAAGGAAAGCTTTTGCGGAAAAAGGCTGGGAAACAGTTGTCGGATTCCAAACGAGGAACCCTGTTCACCGTGCTCATGAATACATTCAAAAGACAGCATTGGAGATTGTCGACGGCTTATTCTTAAATCCTCTCGTAGGTGCCACTAAATCCGATGACATTCCGGCAGATGTAAGAATGGAAAGCTATAAAGTGCTGCTTGAAAAATATTATCCTAAGGATCGCGTCTCCCTTGCAGTTTTCCCTGCTGCCATGCGTTATGCAGGACCAAGAGAAGCCATTTTCCATGCGATGGTCCGTAAAAATTATGGTTGCACCCATTTTATCGTCGGACGTGATCATGCGGGTGTGGGCGATTATTATGGCACATATGATGCTCAAAAAATCTTTGGGAATTTTAACGCAGATGAGTTAGGAATCACTCTATTATTCTTTGAACATAGTTTTTACTGTAAAGCATGTGGCAATATGGCTTCCGCTAAAACTTGTCCGCATGGCAAGGAAGACCATGTCATCCTTTCTGGAACGAAGGTAAGGGAAATGCTTCGTAATGGAGAAATTCCTCCAGCTACCTTTAGCCGTAAAGAAGTCATTGAGGTGTTGATCGAAGGTCTAAAAAAGAATGAAGTTTATAACTGATTGGATATAAATTGAAGTGTCACATGAAGAAGAGGGGGATTATTATATGAGTAAAAGTACGAATGTCACTTGGCATGAAACGTCATTGAACAAGGAGCTCCGTCGGAAGCAGAACGGGCATGAAAGCACAGTTCTATGGTTTACAGGACTCTCGGGTTCCGGAAAATCAACGATTGCGAACGCGGTCGCTAAAGAGTTATATAATCGGAATATTCGAAGTTATGTTTTAGATGGTGATAATATCCGCCACGGATTAAATAAAGATTTAGGTTTTTCTGAAGAGGATCGAACCGAGAATATTAGGCGAATCGGTGAGGTATCGAAGTTATTCGTGGATAGTGGGCAGTTCGTATTGACCGCCTTCATATCACCTTTCAGGGCAGATCGGCAGATTGTACGTGATTTACTCGATGAAGGGGAGTTTATTGAAGTATACATAAAGTGTCCGATCGAAGAGTGCGAAGTGCGTGATCCAAAAGGTCTTTATGACAAGGCGCGTAAAGGAATCATTAAAGATTTTACTGGAATCGACTCTCCATACGAAGAACCTGAACAACCGGAAATCATTTTAGAATCCGACCAATACAGCATTGAAGAGTGCGTTGAACAGGTAATCGGCTATTTGACAGCAAAGAAAGCGATCTAATCAAGGAGGAAATGTAATGGTTTACGAGAAATTTTGGTCGGAAAATCCACTAATCGCTAAAAATAAAACGGAAATCTGGAAATTGGAAAAAGACGGATTGAAGATATTCGATGATATTCCACATTACGCTGCAAATGGTTTTGATTCCATCCCTAAAGAGAATTGGGATATGTTCAAGTGGGCAGGTCTATACCTGCAACGGCCAAAAGAAGCAGGTTACTGGATGATGCGTGTCGTTATTCCCGGAGGTATCCTGACTTATGATCAACAGATAACTCTAGCTAACATCGCTAAAGATTATGGGAGGGATGTATATGACATTACTACCCGTCAAGCCATTCAATTCCACTGGTTGACCATCGAACAAGTCCCCGATATCTTAAACCGTTTGGAAAAGGTTGGACTGACTACGGCCGGTGCATGTGGTGATATCACACGTAATATCATCGGTAATGCATTGGCAGGCATCGATCCTGACGAACTTTTTGATACACGCGAGGTACTTTATGATGTATTTGAGTATTTCCGCCTTAACGAAGACTATTCGAACCTTCCTAGGAAATATAAAATGGCCATAAGTGCTAATATCCATAATGCTTCAAATGCTGAAATCAACTGTGTTTCATTCAATCCAGCTACTAAAGTAATTGATGGAGTAACGGAAGTTGGTTTTCATGTAAAAGTAGGCGGTGGGCTATCCTCCGTTCCGATGCTGGCAGAAGAACTTGACGTATTCATTTTACCTGAAAAAACAGTCGAAGTAGCGGCCGCCATCACGACGATATTCCGTGACTTTGGGTACCGTGAAAAACGTCATCGCTCGCGATTGAAATTCCTTGTAGCTGATTGGGGTCCTGAACAATTCAAGGAAAAATTGCTGGAGTACACCGGTCCACTTCCTGAAAAGGGTGAAAGTGCGGTAAAGGAATGGAATGCAGGTTATTTCTACGGCATCCATAAACAAAAACAAGATGGTCTGAACTATGTTGGAGTCAATATACCAGTTGGTCGTCTAAATCCAGACGAAGTGATCGAGTTTGCCGAACTTGCGAAGAAATATGGAAATGGTGAAATCCGAAACTGTAATTCTCAAAATCTTATCATTCCAAATGTGCCGGATGCAAAACTTGAGGAATTAAAACAGGAATCCATCTTTGAAAGATTTCCATATCAACCAAAAAAATTCATTGGTTATTCCGTTTCTTGTACAGGCATCGAGTATTGTAACCTGGCACTCGTTGAAACAAAAAAACGAATGAGGACCATTTCTGAATCATTGGACAAGGAAATAGATCTCGATGTTCCTGTAAGGATGCATATGGTGGGTTGTCCGAATAATTGCGGTCAAAGAGCCATCGCCGAAATTGGGCTTCAAGGCATAAAAATGAAAAACCAGGACAAAAAGATGGTCGAAGCTTTTGAGATATACGTCGGAGGAACGCTGAATGAAGGCGGTAAGTTCAATGAAAAACTTAAAGGAAAAGTGGAAGCTGAACAGCTCTATCATGTTCTGAAAGAACTGATCCTATTTTTCAAAGAAACAAAACTTCTATCCGAAACCTTTCTTGATTTTGTGGAAAGAGTAGGGATATCGCAGTTACAAAGTAAGCTTGATGATATATTAACGGAAGTGGCCGTTTAATAGGGGAAGGTAAGCAATCCATGAATCTATACCGTTTCGAAGTCACTATCAAGGAAAAACCAATCCATGTCATCATTGTTGCCGATTCGGATGAAAAGGCGTTTGAACTTGTTGATATCGAGCTGGAAAAACATTTTTTGAAAATGCCTGAAGTGGATGACATCTCATTATATGAAAAAAGGAAAATTAAAAATGGAGCAGGTTTCGTTTTATCGGAATTCGAAACGATTCTCTAAGGGAAGGCAGGTTGCATAAATGGGGAAAGTATATCTAGTAGGAGCCGGTCCCGGAGATCCAGATTTAATTACATTAAAAGGATTAAAATGCATTCAAGAAGCTGATGTCATTTTATATGATCGACTTGTCAATAAAGAACTTTTGAATCATGCAAAAGACGGTGTAGAGCTGATTAATTGCGGTAAACTGCCGGATTATCATTTATTGCAGCAGGATACCATCAATCGGTTCCTGGTCAAATATGCAAAAAAGGGAAAAATAGTCACCCGTTTGAAAGGCGGCGATCCATTCGTCTTTGGGCGAGGCGGGGAGGAAGCGGAAGCCCTTGCCAAAAGTGGTGTGAGCTTTGAAATCGTTCCAGGAATTACGGCTGGAATCGCCGCTACAGCTTATGCGGGAATTCCAGTTACACATAGGGACCACGCTTCTTCTTTTGCAATTGTTACCGGTCATCGGAAAAAGGATGAAGAGGATAATATCAAGTGGGAATCCCTTGCAAAAGGAATCGATACATTAGCCATTTACATGGGTGTTAAAAATCTGCCATATATTCAAGGAAAACTTTTGGAGCATGGAAAAAGTCCAGAGACTCCTGTAGCCCTTATTCATTGGGGGACATTAAAAACGCAAAAAACAGCTGTCAGTACTTTGGCTAATGTAGTGGAAACCGCCAATAACGAACAGATTTCGAATCCTTGCATGATAGTCGTGGGCGATGTCGTTAATTTACGAGAAAAAATCAAATGGTTTGAAGGAAAACAAACCGAAAATTTGTTGGCTAATGAGGCCTTTTAATGGAAGCCATTTTATATATTTGCCATGGCAGCCGTGTTAAAGAAGCTTCAGCCCAAGCCATTGATTTTATTAAAGTTTGTATGCAAGCACAGCAAAATTCCATTCAGGAGTATTGCTTCTTAGAATTGGAAACTCCTACGATAGAAGAGGCCTACGAACGATGCGTACAAAAAGGTGCGACGAGAATCATTGCCATTCCAGTTCTTTTGCTAACAGCTGTACATGCAAAACATGATATTCCAGTCATATTGAACAAAATGAAAGAACGGTACCCTGCCGTTGACTTGAAATACGGAAGGCCGATTGGTGTCAGTGATAAAATGGTTGACATTTTAGTGGAACGGTTGGAGGAAACAAATGTAAGGGTTACGGAAGATTCCTTGGTTTTATTGGTTGGAAGGGGCAGCAGTGATCCCGACGTGAAAAGGGATTTGTCTCGACTGGCCGATTTGCTAAGGAACAGGTTTCCAAAAATCCGTGTGCAAGAGTGTTATTTGACAGCTGCCACACCAAGCTTTGGAGAAGCATTGGAATTCGCAGAGGAATCTCGACCAAACCAAGTATTTATTATTCCTTACCTATTGTTTACCGGTCTCTTAATGCAGTCCATCGAAAATGGTATAAAAAAGATTCAAAAAAAGGGTAAGCAGAAATTCATACTTTGCCGATATCTAGGTTATCACCCAAAGATTGAACAAGCAATATCGGAACGAATTCATGAAGTGAGTGGGGAGGGAGCTTATGTATCCAATTACGCTTAATATTGAGAACAGAAAGTGTATAATTATCGGCGGTGGTAAAATAGGTTACTTTAAAGCTGGCCCCTTATTGGAAGCTGGTGCCGAAGTGACCGTCGTAAGCCCCGAGATTTGCACAGGTTTTCAACTGTTGGAGAAAGAAGGTAAGATTCGAGTTTTACTTAAAGAAGTGGAAGAAACTGACTATAAAGATGCGTTTTTAATCATCGTTGCAACAAATTCGACTGAAGTTAATGAACGAGTGTACGAGAATGCATCCAAAAGTCAGTTGGTGAACGTTATTAGTAATCATGAGTTGGGTAATTTTCATATTCCGGCCACATTGAATAGAGGCATGCTTTCCATAAGTGTTTCTACCAATGGAGCAAGCCCAACACTCGCAAAAAAAATTCGGAATGACCTAGGTAAAGTATATGATGAATCATATGAAGAATATCTTGAATTCCTTTTTGAAGCAAGGATGATAATAAAAAATGGTTCATTTTCAAAAGAGGAAAAATCTAAGTTACTGAAAGATTCAATAGAGGATATTTATAAATATTCCTTAAAAGAAAGATATCGTTTTTTAGCTAGGCTTTTACCAGTAGAAGCCGAAGAAAATATATCATTGGGCTGATCAGAAAAACTGAAGGCACCTAACCAACATGTCATTTCATTTTGGTTAGGTGCCTCTTTGTGTCTTATGGAAATCTAAATGATTTATACAGGCAAACGGTACCATAGGGTCGATGTTATATAGGTTCTATTTTAGTGAAAAAAGGGGAATGTCATGAAAAAGTTAATCGTTTTGGCCTTTATCGGGTTTTTAGCCCAATTAATCGATGGTTCGCTTGGAATGGGGTATGGAGTGAGTTCCACGTCCTTATTGTTGACATTCGGGATTGCCCCTGCAGTAGCATCAGCATCCGTTCATTTATCTGAAGTAGTGACCACAGCAGTATCCGGAGCTTCACATATAAAGTTTGGGAACGTGGATAAAAATATGGTCTATCGCTTGATCATTCCAGGTTCAGTTGGTGCATTTGTAGGTGCATGTTTCCTGAGTAACCTGCCAGCAGAATTAGCTAAACCGTATATTGCCATATTTTTATTTGGCCTTGGTGTATACGTTTTATTCCGTTTTTTATTTATTTTTAAACCGTCAAAGGAAAATGAAACCGTAAAGCCATTGACCGCAAAACAATCCATTCCGTTAGGTCTTTTTGCAGGATTTTGTGATGCAACAGGCGGAGGCGGTTGGGGACCGATTGCTACGCCTATTTTATTGTCAAAAAAAGGAATGACGGCGAGAAAAGCCGTAGGGACTGTAGATACGAGTGAATTTGCCATTGCTTTCTTCGGTAGTCTAGGCTTTATCATTTCACTTGGATGGGAAGCTGTTAATTGGCTATGGGTCGTAGCGTTGATAATTGGTGGAGTGGTTGCCGCGCCAATTGCAGCCTGGCTTGTCAGGATGCTTCCTGCTCAATTAATGGGTGTTTTAGTGGGTGGTTTCATTATCTTAATCAATGTAAGAACATTATTAGTTACATGGATTCCAATTGAAGCCCATATATATATCTATACAGGCATCGTGATTATATGGCTTTCTGGAATTCTTCTTACCATCAATAAGATGTCCAATGCAAGAAAACATGATCATATCGAACAACGGCAGAATGTTTCCTGATTCGCGAGTTTGAAAGAAGCGAATTTATACAAAAGCATATTCTGATACGTAACATAAAAACTCGTAGGTACATAAATACCTACGAGTAAACTCATTTGCCAAATGGGATTCCGCCTTTAAAGTTGTTTCGGTTGTAATAAAGGTTCTTGACCCTATTTAATAGATTCATTTATTTTTTGACCCGTTTTTTAGCACTCTTAATAATCGAGAGACTTATGCCTCCAATATCTATGTAGTTTATTCTCCTAACAAAGAATCAATAGTAGCCCCTATAATAAAGTCAACCATCGTGAGAGATTTGAATAATATTAGAACAGCAGCAGAACCATTAATATATGGCCTGCTGCTGTTCAAATGATTGAATTGTACTTTCATATAATTCAATAAGCTTGTAATATATATTTTTTACTATCGAATTTAAATCCCTGCCTGTTTGAACACCGGCATTTGATTGATGGAGACTTATTCACCGTCAAATATACGAGATTTCCACAAGAAATAACGGGTCTTTCGCACGCTATTGCTTCCAAAGCAACCCTGCTCGTACCAACAACATGGTTTCCAAGCGCACTTGCACATCCTTTTTTTTCAGTGAAATGAATGAACTCTTCCTTACATGAAAATTGGATGCTCGCATCCACATTATAAATGTCCTTTAGCTGACTGCCGTTTCCGACGATAATTACATGAATTGGGGATATCCTTTGATTTTAAATCCCAGCAAGCTTAGATTAAAAGCATGCAGATTTTTGCTTTATGCCGGTTTATCCTGCTGCAGTTAAGAATTATCTTTAGCATTCAGAGAAATATTCATTTTTTTCTTTTTTCCAATAAAGGGGAAAAATCAATTGTATCAATTTCATTTGTATTTATTGAAATATTCTTAAATGGCTGAATATGTTTTTTTACGTGTTCACTATCTGCAACCACGGCATCTGTAAACTATAACAAACTTTTATATCCGATTTATGGAAGTAGAAGAGTGAAGACGAACGGAATGTTTTAGGAGTAATAGGTCGTCAATTATTCCATTAGTCAGGTTATCACTATATTATGAAGCTATTATCCTTAATTCTAATTAAAGCGTTTTTTAGTTTTTGAATATAAGTTTGTGAAAATGGCGGGAAAGGTAGTTAAATATTTTTCAGTTTTGTACAATGATTAAATAGCAAATATGAAAAGGAGTTTTAAAATGGAAGGCATCTCTGATCATTTAAAGGGAAATTTGGATATTTTGTTCGTAGGTTTCAATCCAAGCATTCGTTCAGGCGAGACTGGCCATCATTATGCCAATCCAAACAATCGCTTTTGGAAAATCCTTTTCAAGTCCGGACTGACACCAAGGAAATATGACCCAACTGAAGACTCATCATTACTGGATTTAGGTTATGGTTTTACCAATATCGTCTCCAGGCCTACAAAAGGTGCGGACGAAATCACAAAAGAAGAGTACATAAAAGGAAGGAAGCAATTAAAAAGGAAAATTGAAAAGTATAAACCTAAACTTGTTTGTTTTGTAGGCAAGGGAGTTTATCAGGAATATCGTCAATTACGAAAAATCTCTTGGGGGTTGCAAAAAGATCCTTCATCGAATAAGACCCTGGAATTCGTTGCCCCTTCTTCCAGCGGTTTAGTTAGAATGCCGATAGAAGAGATCATCGAAATATATAGTGAGTTGCCAATTCTGCTTGGCAAGCTGGAAAACAAATGAAGGAACTTATTAAAACAAGGGTGGAATTATATGAGTCAGGGTAGTGCTGAATGGAAAAGCAATGGCCTTTCCGAGGTCAATGATGGGGAAGGCTTTTGGCAAGGAGTAAAGGATTGTATACCCACTTTATTGGGGTACCTAAGTATCGGTTTTGCTGCAGGGGTCGTAGAAAAAACGTCAGGATTAAGTATGATTGAAGTGGCACTTATGTCGCTTTTACTCTATGCAGGGTCTGGACAATTCATAGCGGCAGGGATGATAGCTGCAAGTCATCCAGTATCGGCCATAATTTTTACGATTTTTTTTGTTAATAGTCGTCATCTATTACTTAGTGCTGCATTGGCACCGTATTTCAGGCAGCAAAGTTTGAAACAAAACCTGATAACTGGAGCCTTATTAACTGATGAAACGTTTGGAGTGGCCGTCACAACTGCACAGACTAGAAAACAACTTGATTTTAAATGGATGCTTGGTCTGAATCTTGCAGCCTATTTAAATTGGTTCATTGCAAATATGGCCGGCGGTTTCTTTGGCCAATGGATTCCAAATCCCGAAAAATATGGGATGGACTTCGCCCTGCCAGCCATGTTTATCGGACTTTTAGTTTTGCAAATATTAAGTAAAAAGGACTTTTTCATAGATCTTGCAGTCGCTTTTAGCAGCATATTAATCGTTGTAGCAGTAAGTTTCTTCTTTCCAGGCAGTACTGGGGTCATAGTTGCAACGGTTGTAGCTTCAACGATAGGAATGGTGATTGGCAGATGGAAATAAGCGGATATATCCTTGCTGTCATCCTAGGGACTTCGATTGTAACTTTCATACCTAGAGTCTTCCCTTTGATGCTGCTTAGTAAAATGCAGATTCCTGAATGGGGCATAGATTGGCTAAAGCATGTGCCAGTGGCCGTAATGGCGGCGTTGTTGGCTCAAGAACTTCTATTATCGGAACAGGTCTTTTCAATTAAGGATAATGCTTTGAATTTGGCAGCAGCTTTACCAGCTTTCCTGGTTGCCATTTTTACGAGGAGTCTGTTGGCGACGGTTATGATTGGCGTGCTTTCCTTGATGATATTACGATTTTTCTTTTAATAAGTACTAAACATTTAAATGATAGGCCGATATAACCAGTAATGGATTGCCATTACTGGGTTTTTATTTTCCCAAGAACATATTTCATAACCGGTAACTTTTTGAGATCGTTCATTTCGATTAGGCAAATGACGCTTTTTAATGAACATTAGAAGCTTGATTATCAAAAAGGGCAGTGATTACATAAACTAGGGTGAATGTACTTCTGAAAAGTCATTTTGGTTAGCTGAATTGAAAGCGCTTTTAATTGAAAATGAAACAACCAACGTTTAGAAAATGGGAGTCTGTCAACAATGGGAATAAGCAAATTACTATGGAGGTGTTTAATTAATGAAGATAAATGGTGCCCTAGAGGTTCTTGATCGCATGCGGCTTCCTAATGGCGCGTATACTGCAAGCGTTTCCGATGATTATAATTATGTTTGGATAAGGGATGTCGTTTATACAGTAATGCCTTTTATAAATGATTCATCCAATCGTTACGAGAAAGCATATCATGCTTTATTCGACTTATTTCAATCCTATGAGTGGAAGATAGATATTCATACGGAACAGAAACCCCAGTTTCTATTTGAACATATCCATGCACGGTATTCCACTGAACTTAAAGAACTGCCCGATGAGTGGGGGCATGCCCAAAATGATGCGATAGGTGCCTTTTTATGGGGTGTCGGTGAAGGGTATAGGCATGGTAAAAAGGTGATAAGAAATCAACGTGATTTACAAATCGTTCAAAAGTTGGTCAATTACTTGGAATGCTTGCAATATTGGCAGTCGGAAGATAACGGGATGTGGGAAGAAAATATAGAAATCCACGCTTCAAGCATAGGTGCATGTGTTGCTGGTTTGAATTCAGTCAAAATGCTGGTCCACGTCAAGGAGGAACTGATTAAAAAGGGAGAAGAAACACTTCGTTTCCTGCTTCCAAGGGAAAGTTATTCAAAAGAGACGGATTTAGCCCTTTTATCCTTAATTTATCCTTATAGGCTGGTAGACCGTGAAATAGCACTTAAAATATTGAAGTATGTCACAGAGCGCCTAGAAAGAACAAAAGGTTGTATTAGATATGAAAAGGACCTTTATTATAATGACGGTCAAGAAGCGGAATGGTGTTTCGGGCTTCCGTGGTTGGGCTTATGCTACCTTGAACTTGGCATGATGAACAAAGTGAAGGAATATATAGATAAAACGAAAATGATCATTCCGGAAAATTGGGAAGTTCCTGAATTATATATAGGAGGCAGTAATGTTCCAAACAGGAATACTCCTTTGGCATGGTCAGTCTCATTATCGTATTTATTCTTGACGAAGACTCAGATGATTCGAACTGAACAAATAACATGAAGAATTCATACATGATAACATAAAGCTCTTCCCAAAAAATGGGGAGAGCTTTTATTGGAATAATAATATTTTTACAATTAATGGCTATTTTCCGCAAAAAAATGTTTTAATTTTCAAAAAAACGGGCATTTATTACAATATATTCACCTCCATTTGAAGGATTAATGTCATTTTTACCGAATATATATAATAACTGGGGAAGGATGGGTAAAATACTATCGAGTTAATACTGATGGAGGGGTTTTATTGAGTACAATTATTGACCAGCTGCAAGAGAATTATCCAAGCGATTTCGATTTGTATTTGTTTCATGAAGGCACCCTTTATGAAAGCTATAAAATGCTTGGGGCACACATTGTAACATCATTAGGTATTGAAGGAGTACGCTTCACCGTTTGGGCCCCCCATGCCAAGCAAGTTTCAGTTGTCGGTAATTTTAATAATTGGGACGGAAAAGATCATGCGATGAAACGGATCGAGCGTTCAGGTATCTGGGTGTTGTTCGTACCAGGACTACAAGAAGGGGAACTCTATAAATACGAAATACATACACCTGGAAATAAACGTATCCTAAAAGCCGATCCATATGCCTTTTATTCGGAAGTCAGACCAAATACAGCCTCGGTCATTAAAAGGCTGGATAATTTTGAATGGCAAGATTCGAAGTGGATAGCCGATAGGAAAAAGGAAAATATTTATCATAAGCCCATGTCCATTTATGAAGTGCACCCAGGAACATGGAAACAGAAAGAAGATGGCGAATTTTATTCGTACCGTGAATTGGCTGATAGATTAGTTGATTATGTGATTGATAATAGTTTTACACATATTGAAATCATGGCCATAATGGAACATCCATTTGATAAATCGTGGGGATACCAGGTCACGGGCTATTATTCCGTAACCAGCCGTTACGGTTCACCGGAAGATTTTAAATATCTAATTAACCTTTGCCACCAAAAGGGCATAGGAGTAATCCTTGACTGGGTTCCCGCCCATTTTTGTAAAGATGCGCATGGACTTTCCCGTTTCGATGGCACGCCTCTCTATGAACCAATTGATCATACTAGAGCAGATCGCCCGTTATGGGGGACATACAATTTTGATTTTACCAAACCGGAAGTAGTCAGTTTCCTTATATCAAATGTAATGTTTTGGATGGATGTATACCATATTGATGGGGTCCGTGTCGATGCTGTTTCGTCAATGGTTTATTTAAATCATGATAATCCATTGCCAGTCAAGCTGAAAAACCAGTTTGGCGGTGAGGAAAACCTGGAAGCCATACAATTTTTGCAAAAGCTTAACGAAGTGGTTTTCAAGAAATATCCCAATGCATTAATGATGGCTGAAGAAGCAACAGATCGGCCACTTATAACTTCTCCTACCGATGTAGGAGGCCTAGGCTTTAATTACAAATGGAATATGGGATGGACTAACGATATTCTTCGTTATATGAAACTTGAAACGGATGAAAGGCCATATCATCATAGCCTCTTAACCTTTTCATTTTTCTATGCTTTTTCAGAAAATTTTGTCTTGCCCTTTTCACATGATGAAGTGGTTCATGGCAAGAAGTCATTATTGAATAAGATGCCTGGTGACTATTGGCAGAAATTCGCAAATTTACGATTACTCCTTGGGTATTACATGACTCATCCTGGAAAGAAGCTTCTATTTATGGGCTGTGAATTTGGCCA
The DNA here is from genome assembly GCF_002243645.1 of Peribacillus simplex NBRC 15720 = DSM 1321. Lineage (NCBI taxonomy): Bacteria > Bacillati > Bacillota > Bacilli > Caryophanales > Bacillaceae > Peribacillus > Peribacillus simplex. The sequence goes on from NZ_CP017704.1 coordinate 5,315,892, forward strand.
GTTCATAGAATGGAAAGATGAGGAACAATTGGATTGGCTGCTTTTGGAATATGAATCCCACGAAAAGCAGGCATATTACTTCCGTACCCTCCAGGATTTTTATAGGCAAACTTCCTCCCTTTGGAGACTGGATCATGTCCAGGAGGGATTTGAATGGATAGATCCGAACAATAGTAAACAGAGTATCATTACCTTTATGAGAAAAGGTAAACGCAAAGGCGATTATTGCATTGTTGTCTGTAATTTTTCTGCGCAGGCTCATGCTCAATATCAAATAGGTGTACCATCCCAAGGTAAATATATAGAGGTCTTCAGCAGTGATTCAGCAGCTTTCGGAGGATCGGGTCAGATCAATGAAGAACCCATTAATGTCAAAAAGGATCCATACCATAATCAACCATTCAGCATGGAAATAACTGTACCTCCATTAGGCATTTCTATTTTTATGAAGCAAACAAAAAAAAGACGGGGGAGAGTGAACGAATAATGGGAGCGAAAAAATGGATAGCAATGTTATTGGCAGGAGGCCAGGGTTCAAGGTTAGGTGAATTGACAATCGGTTTGGCAAAACCAGCTGTTCCCTTTGGCGGTAAATATAGAATCATCGATTTTCCATTAAGTAACTGCACACATTCTGGTATTGATACGGTTGGGGTACTGACCCAATACCAGCCATTGATTCTAAATGATTACGTTGGTAATGGCAAAGCTTGGGATCTTGATCTGGATGTTGGCGGAGTTTCCGTTCTTCCCCCTTATCAAGGGAAAGAAGGCGGTGAGTGGTATAAAGGAACAGCAAACGCTGTTTATCAAAATATCCAATACATTGATAACTATGATCCGGAGCATGTACTGATTCTCTCTGGTGACCATATTTATAAGATGGATTACAGTAAAATGCTGGATTATCACATTGAAAAAAATGCCGAGGCAACCATAGCTGTCATTCAAGTGCCGTGGCAGGAAGCAAGTCGTTTCGGAATCATGAATACCAATGATGATGATAAAATCACTCAATTTGATGAAAAACCAAAGTATCCAAAGAGTAATCTCGCTTCCATGGGAGTTTACCTATTCAATTGGAAGACCCTAAGACGGTATTTAATAAACGATGAAAAAGATGAAAATTCTTCCAATGATTTCGGCAGCAACATCATTCCAAAGATGCTTGAAGACCGAAAAAAGCTATATGCCTATCGTTTTAATGATTATTGGAAAGATGTAGGAACGGTCGAAAGCCTTTGGCAGGCCCATATGGACTTATTGGAGGATACGCCAAATTTCCAGTTGGATGACCAGCAATGGAAAATTTTTGCCCGCAATGCAAATCATCCGCCGCAATATATATCACCGGATGCCGAGGTCAGTCAGTCGCTTATCAATGAAGGGTGCATGATACACGGGAACATTGAACATTCAGTTTTATCCTATAATGTACAGGTGGGCTATGGGTCAACCATAAAAGATTCAGTCATCATGCCTAATGTTACGATTGGTGAAAACGTTCATATAGAAAGAAGCATCATAGCCAGCAATTGTGTTATAGAAGATGGTGCAGTAGTAGGCAATTCAGCAGTTACATCCGATATTACCTTAATTGGTGAAAATCAGACCATTATCAATCCAAACAAAAAAAAGATCACTCTTAACTAGAAAAAGGGGAAGCTGCTATGGAAAATGTGTTGGGTATTATTAACTTAATCAATGAAAGACAACATTTAAAAGATCTGACTGCTCACCGTAATGTGGCATCTGTGCCATTTGGCGGGCGCTACCGTTTGATTGACTTTACGATGTCGAATCTCATTAATGCAGATGTATCAAAAGTAGCCGTTTTTCCAAAAGAAAAGTATCTTTCAGTTATGGATCATCTTGGCTCGGGTAAAGAATGGAACTTGGATCGGCGTTCAGGAGGCTTATATATCTTGCCCCCTATCCATCCGGATGAAACGGTAACGGGCGATATGAAGCAATTCTATGATCATCTCAGCTTTTTCGAACGTGCACAGGCAGATACTGTAATCATTTCCCCAGGAAGCCATGTATGCAAATTGGATTTTAATGAAGTGCTTGATTATCACAAAAAACATAAAGCGGATATCACGGTCGTATATAAGGATTATGTAGGCGAATTGATTGAGAAACCTATCTATCACACATGCTCGGTTGATTCGGATGAAGACATTACTGACATTAGCTTTTATACCATCCCTAGACCTGGTGACCATGTTTGTCTAGAAACCTTCATCATAAGTAAAACGCTATTGGTGAACTTGATCAAAAGCTGTGTTGCCAGTGGGGAATATGACTTTTTGAAAGACGCTGTGAAAGCCAATCTTCATCGTTTTACAGTCAAAGGCTACAATTTTACTGGAGATATGCCATTCATCCATTCCATTGAAAGCTTTCATTCCAGTAATATGAATTTCTTGAACCCTTCGGTAATCCGTTCTTTCTTCGGGGATACTTGGGATGTTTATACAAAAATCAAACATGAGGCACCGACCAAATATTCAAGTTCTTCGAAGGTTACCAATTCATTGATAGCCAATGGGTGTGATATTGAAGGAACTGTCGAAAACAGTATACTTTTCCGTGGGGTAAAGGTGAAAAAGGGTGCGATTATAAAGAATAGCATCATCATGCAAAAAGGCGTGATTGAAGAAGGAGCTATCGTTGAAAATACCATAACTGATAAAGAAGTGAGAATTACTAGTGAAAAATCAGTTATTGGTTTAAAACAGCCTACTGTAATAAAAAAAGCGGAAGTAATTTAATAGAGGAGGTGCGGCAATGAATGTTGTATTTGCTGCTTCAGAATGCGCCCCTTTTATAAAAACGGGAGGGCTCGGAGACGTTATAGGCGCGCTCCCGAAAGCGCTGAAAAAACAGGGAGTCCATGTAAGTGTCATCCTTCCTAAATACGGGGATCTACCTAACCAATACAAACAGGAACTGAAACATTTGACGAGCATCGAAGTTCCTGTTGGTTGGCGCCAGCAATTTTGTGGCATTGAAAAACTTGTTGCTAATGGGATTACATATTATTTCCTGGATAATGAATATTACTTCAAAAGGCATGGGAGTTATGGTTTCTTTGATGATGGCGAAAGGTTCGCCTTCTTTTCCCGTGCAATTTTAGAGGCTTTACCCTATTTAGAAGAAAAGCCGGATGTCATACACTGTCATGATTGGCAAACGGGCCTTGTCAGCGTTTTGCTGAAAGCTCATTATCATAACCATCCTTTCTATCAGGATATTAAAACGATATTTACCATACATAATTTACGCTATCAAGGAGTTTATCCTAAAGTTGTTTTAGCAGAATTACTGGATTTGAGTGAGTTATATTTTAATATCGATGGTCTTGAATTCCATGGAAATGTCAGTTATTTGAAAGCCGGCTTAGCTTTCTCTAACAAAGTCACAACTGTAAGCCCAAGCTATGCGGAAGAAATTCAGAGTCCCTATTTTGGGGAAAATTTGGATGGGTTTTTACGCAAAAGAAATGGTGACCTTAAAGGGATAATCAACGGAATCGATTATGAGGAATATAATCCTGCGACAGATGAACATCTTGCTGTTCCATTCGATTGCTATGAGGGTAAGATGGAGAATAAACGTCAGCTACAGGAATCGCTGGATCTTCCTGTCAATGATGGGGTTCCAGTTATATCAATGGTGACCAGGCTTGTTGATCAAAAAGGAATCGATCTTATTCTCCATGTTTTTCATGAAATGATGAACCAAGGTGTTCAATTCATTCTATTAGGTACAGGTGATGAGCAATATGAATCGGCATTTCGCCATTTAGCTGACCAATATCCAAATCAGGTATCAGTCAATACATATTTTGATGAAGGTTTAGCAAGACGGATATATGCCGGTTCAGATTTATTCCTGATGCCGTCACAATTCGAACCATGTGGTATCGGCCAGCTCTTAGCGCTCCGTTATGGCACTCTGCCTTTAGTGAGGGAAACTGGCGGACTTCGTGATACGGTCATACCTTATAATCAATTTACTGGTAAAGGTAATGGCTTCAGTTTTACCAATTATAATGCACACGATATGCTTCATACAATTGAGCAATCTGTTGGTCTGTACAAATTCCAGCCGAAAAGATGGAGGAATATGGCCGAAAGTGCAATGAAGTTAGACTTCAGTTGGACATCATCTTCCTTAAAGTATATTGAGCTATATGAAAGTTTGATTCCTGTCATGAAGTGATAATTGGATAGGTAATACACAAAACACTTGCGAATACTGTTTTCGTGAGTGTTTTGTTTCTTTTACCATCAAATATGGGTATATGTTTAGATATATATATAATATTGCTGTGTAGGAGAATGAAAAGATGAAAAGAAGAAGAATGGAATTTGTATTTTTATTTATTTTAATTACTGCAGTTTATATGATCCTGTTCACTCATGTTAGCTTCGACGTGAAGCTATTTTTTATTGGATTATATATTTTTGTCATGTTTATTACCATGATTTCACTCATGCTGGAAAATAGATTTGCCCACGAGACCCTTTTATGGATGTATGTGCTTTTGTTTTTCCCGGTATTTGGATATGTATTTTATCTATTCTCAGGTCAGCTCTATCTAAAAGGGTATTTATTTCGAAGTAAAAGGAAAAAAGATCGCGAAGAATGGAAGAGTCTTGTCACACAGGTATCATCGCCAGATTTATCGTTCTTGAATAATCATCAGCAATCATTCGCAGCTTTTGCCAAAAATGCATCTGAAACCACCATTAGTACATCATCGCAAACAGAAGTATTGAAAAATGGTAAAGAAACGTTTACAGAAATCATTAAACAGTTAAAAAAAGCTGAAAAATTCATCCATATTGAATATTATATTTTTCGTTCCGATAGGCTTGGCACTGAAATTATAGATATCCTTATTGAAAAAGCAAAAAATGGAGTGGAAGTTTTATTTATTTTTGATGCGGCCGGTAGTTTAAGCCTTTCAAATAATGAAGTTAAACGAATGAGAAATGCAGGGATAAAAGCTTATCCATTTTCCCCATTGAAACAAGGTTTTTTCAATCAAAAGTTTAATTTTAGGAATCACCGTAAAATTATCATCATTGATGGAGAAGTTGGCTTTGTGGGAGGTTTAAACGTAGGAGAGGAATATTTAGGACGAAATAAAAACATCGGATTTTGGAGAGATACACACATGGTCCTTAAAGGTGAAGCGGTATTTATGCTTCATACTGTTTTCCTTTTGGATTGGGAATATGTCAGTGGGGAAGATGTATTGCAAGAACGTCCAGAATTCAAGAATACAGTGGAACAAGGGGATGGAGCTGTCCAGGTGGTGGCTAGCGGTCCTGATACACAACAGGGAATCATGAGTGATTTTTACTATTCACTTATCACTAGCGCGACTGAATCAATCTGGATTGCAAGTCCATACTTCGTACCCAATCAAGCGATTAAAGCAGCAATTAAACATGCCGCAATTAAGGGGATACAAGTTAGGCTTATGGTTCCGGCAATAAATGATGGATTTTTAACGCAATATGGCAGTCGTTCCTATTTCGGGGAGCTACTTCAATTCGGTGTAGAGGTATACTCATATAAAAAAGGTTTTCTACATCAGAAACTTATTATCGTTGATGGTGATATGGCTTCCATAGGAACGGCAAACATGGATATGAGGAGTTTTCATCTGAATTTCGAAGTGAATGTCTTTCTTATGGGCAGCCGTACAATTGATGATCTTGTCACTCATTACAAAGAGGATATGATTGATAGTGACAAACTAGATCCTATCGGGTATAACAATCGTGGTTTACTGGAACGTTCAAAAGAATCATTTGCCAGATTGTTTTCGAATGTACTCTAATGGGAAAAAAAGCAGATAAATAGTATAGTTGAAATGTAAATAAATTAATTGGCCATAAGGAGAATTAAAGAGATTATGAAATTGGTTTCCTGGAATGTGAATGGAATTAGAGCTTGTGTTAAAAAAGGATTTTTAGATTACTTTAAAGATGTGGATGCAGATATTTTTTGCCTTCAAGAAACTAAGCTTCAAGAAGGGCAGATTTCACTTGAGTTGGAAGGGTACCATCAATATTGGAATTATGCATTGAAAAAAGGATATTCAGGTACGGCCATTTTCACAAAGGAAAAACCGCTTACAGTGAAATATGGCGTAGGGGAGCTAGACGAGGAGCCGGAAGGTAGGATCATAACACTGGAATTCGAGAATTTCTATATGGTGAATGTTTATACACCAAATGCAAAAAGGGATTTATCAAGGCTTGATTATCGTCTCGAATGGGAAGATGGGATGATAGATTATCTTAGAGAACTGGACTTGGTGAAGCCAGTTATCTTTTGTGGGGACCTCAATGTCGCACATCAGGAAATCGACTTGAAAAACCCGAAACCCAATATTGGTAATTCCGGTTTCACTAATGAAGAACGCGGTAAGATGACTGAATTACTTGATGCAGGGTTTATCGATACATTTCGTCATTTTTATCCGGACCAGGAAGGTGCCTATACTTGGTGGTCATATATGGCAAAAGTAAGAGAGCGGAATATCGGGTGGAGAATCGATTATTTCATTGTTTCTAAACGTATGGCGGATTCTTTAATAGAGGCTAACATTCACTGCGATGTCATGGGCAGTGACCATTGCCCTGTTGTCTTGGAAACAAACCTCTAAATCGAATAAATTCGGTAAAATGGGGATACTAATGGTTATCCATATTCAACAGGAGGTTAGATTATGAATACATTTATCGTGGGCTTTCATCAAGAAGATAATGTAGACAGCATGCAAGTGCAAAAATTGACGTCGGCTGAGTTTGAAAAATCAACATCTCGCGGTTTCCGCAGATTATTTGAACTGGATACAAATATCGGGTATTTCGTTTTTTTTGATGCTGAAAATGATGAGGGTGATTTATCCCATCTAGTTTTACAGTATGAAGAAGATAATCAGGATCCAAGTGATTGTTACTCCTTTACTAAAAATGATTTTTATGAGTTCATGGCACTTTATTTACAAGGCATGGATGAAGTGGAAGTGGAAGATGAAGAAGATGATGACAATGAAGAGTATGGACCGATCCACCATCTTGCCCATTTGATGTTTCATATTGTTGAAGAAGGAAAATCAGTTAAGCCTTGACCGACTAGTAACGAGATGAAAGGTACTTGTGAGCTTTGTGACAGGGGCGAGATAGAACTTACAATCCATCATTTAACACCTAGAGAATTAGGCGGTAGCCTTTTACCAATAGCCTATCTCTGTAAACCATGTCATAAACAGATTCACGCACTATATTCAAACCGAGAGATTGCCATCGACTATATACCGTGCTTTTGCTAAAAGATGATGAAGCATTAAAAAAATATTTAAAGTGGATTAAAAAACAACCAGTAACGAGGGTAGTAAAGATTAGAAAGTCAAAAACGAAATAATGCAAAAGCCCATCTTAAAAAGATGGGCTTTTGTATTTCATTCAACTTGCTTTATTTTTCAATCGATCCAATAAAAATCCACCTTTAAAATAACGTGGTTCATATGAAATGATGAAAGCCTTAGGTTCAAACTTTTCAACAGTTGCTATCAATTCTTGTTCCCGATTGCGTTTTGTCAAGATTTCCATCCGATAACGGTTGCTATCCCTGCCCTCGCCCGTATAAAGAGTTACACCAAATCCGTTGTTCCTCAATGTATCTACCAACTGTTCATTTTTGGTTTGAGTATTAACGGTCACATTAATAAAACCGATGGCAAGTTTTTGCTCAATTTTCGTACCAAAAATTATTCCGATTCCAAAACCGACTGCATATACAACCATGGCGAGTATGCTTTGGTCACCGCCAAATACTAGGGATAATCCAAAAACGTATATTAACATTTCTGCGATACCCAGTATCGAGGCAAGTATGGTAATATTTTTTACTAAGAAAATGGTTCGCAACGTGTAAATCGGAACATAAATAAGTTGTAATAGTAGAATCAGAAGTATTTCTTTCAATTGAGCACCTCACCAACATCTTCCAGTTTGATTAGACGTTTCTACTTGGAGACTGTTCATTCCATAAGTAACATCTTCCATAATCTAACCACAACATAATAGGGGAATTCAATGGGGAATATTATGTATTTTTTGTGGCATTTAAATTGACACTGAATTAAGATTCTATAAGATTTTTCAATATTCTTTTTTTAATTAATTTGGTATCATTATCCTTATTAATCCATATGGGGGAATGATGATGTTTAATTATGATGGTCGGATATTCAAAGCTAAAGTCAATTCTGAAAATGGAGAAGTATCAGGACATACTTCTTTCCACTATTCACAAGAAGGCTCAATTCTTTCAGCAAGTTATCATGGTGGAGACATTGTTAAAGGGACTTTAATAGGACTTGTCAATATGGATGGGTCCCTAGAATTCAGGTATAATCATATCAATGAAAAAGGAGAAATTAGAGGAGGCAGCTGTCTTTCCACCCCTGAAATGTTGCCAGATGGAAGGATACGCTTGCACGAAAAATGGAAATGGTCAGACCTTGAACAGAGTGAAGGGCACTCCATCATTGAAGAAGTGAAAAAATAACAATCTAAATAGAAGGGTTTGAGGACAATTACTACTATCTGTTTAGTGCGGCATGGTCAAACAGATTGGAATGCATTAGGGAAACTGCAGGGGCAAACTGATATTCCTTTAAATGAACTAGGAAAGATACAGGCACGGCAATGTGGTGAATTTTTGTCAAAAGAGGCTTCTTGGGATGTGGTTATTTCGAGCCCTCTAAAAAGGGCAAGGGAGACGGCAGATATCATTTCGCAAAATATTGAAGTCCCGGTTATTGAAAAAATGGAATTCATTGAAAAGAATTTTGGCGTCGCTGAAGGAATGACAGCAGCTGAAAGGGAGTCAGCATTTGTGGATAAAGAATATCCTGGTCAGGAAAATCAGGAATCTTTACGAAACAGGCTGATGAATGGGCTCCAGAAAATCCAGAAGGAGTATCCTGAGAAGAAAGTAATACTTGTTGCTCATGGAGCCGTCATTCATTTTATTTTGCGCTTGATGTCAAACGAGTCAATCGTATCCAACGAAATGCGCTTGTTCAATGCATGTTTGAGTACGATTAGATTTGAAGTCGATTCTTGGATAATTGATGATTTCAATCAAGTGAATCATTTATCTTAGTCCTATTAACTTGATTAGAGTTAAAATAAATATGGTTGATATTGAGGAGCTAATTATAGAAAGAAGGAAATCATGACTAATAAGACGGCATTGATTTTAGGGGCTACAGGTGTGGTCGGCACCCATTTGGTTAAAGAAATAAGCAACAGCAAAATTTATAGAGAAATCCATTTGCTGACAAGAAGGGAAATGAAATTCACGGAGCACAAGTGCACAGTACATGTTGTGAATTTCGAAAATTTATCCAAGTATGCCGATTTGTTCAACGTCTCAGATGTTTTCATTTGTTTGGGTACAACGATCAAAAAGGCTAAAACGAAGGAAGCATTTCGTAAAGTTGATTATGACTATCTAATCGAAGCCGCTAAAATGGTGAAGACATCCAATGTTGAAAAATTACTCGTCATAACGGCCATGGGAGCCAATTCCAAATCAAAGTTCTTCTACAGTCGTGTTAAGGGCGATGTGGAAGGAACACTTCAACACCTGGAATTGAATACTGTACATATATTCCGCCCTTCCTTACTTCTTGGAGAACGCAAGGAATTCAGGGCAGGTGAAAAGATTTCTGGGCTGCTAAGTACTTTTGCAAAATTTGTCTTTGTGGGCCCTTTACGCCCATATCGTGCAATAGAAGCAAAAAAAGTAGCTGCTGCAATGTACGCTGCGGCCCAAACGACGGCAAAAGGATATCATTTTTATAATTCTGATGAAATAGAGAAACTTGCACAAAGAGTTACTATTAATTAGTGAAACGAGCCTCCAATAGGCTCGTTTTTTAATTTGAAAGCAAGGTTTGATCCCAGCTTAAAAGGAAAAAGGAACGGATGAACATTTGCTTCTGAAAAAAGGTAGTGGGGTGTAATAGAGGTGGAGAACCAGAAGAACTTGGTAAAGCAAGGTCAATAGGGTCTTGAAAAGCATTTAAAGTCAATCTAGAGAAATCCATGATACTAATCTTCTGGATGAAACTTGATTGTAACAAGGATTTCCACTACAATTTGTAGTGGGAGGTGGTAAAGGATGAATATTAAAAATTTTAAATATGATGAAGTTGGACTCAATCGTTTCTTTGGTCCATTGGAAGCTAATATAATGGAATATTTATGGGATAAAGATGAACAGAGCATTAAATCGGTTCAGCAATCATTGGAACTTGACAAACCTATCAATTTCAACACAGTAATGACCGTCATGAATCGTTTAGTAGAAAAAGGCATTCTTGAAAAGAGGTCTGAAGGAAGGCTTTCATTATTTCGCCCGGTTCAGTCCAAAGCAGAGTTTTTAGAAGAGCAGTCAAAGAAACTGACTGAGAATTTGCTGGATGAATTTGGTGGAGCGGTCATAAGCCATATGCTGGATGCCATGAAAGACGCTGACCAAGGTTTAATTGAAAAATTGGAACAAAAAATTCAATCGTTAAAAAAGGATAAATTATGATTTGGAAGAGAAAGTCTTATTTTGTGATAAGCCTGAGTCTTTTAATTGCCTGTGTAGTATGGTGCCAAATGGGAGCTTTTTTGGTACACATCTTTTTTGGTGTGAATATTAAAGCCAATTTTTTTAAATTTTGTTTTAGTTTATTTAAGGAAGATTCAGTATACTACTTTGTGGTCGTCACCCTGCTCAGTATAATAATATCCTATAGTATATTGAGCGCCTTATTCAAAATTGCAGAGCAATATTTCTTATCCAGAAGGTTTAAACAAAAGCTTTTTCTTTCCAAAAACATTGATATGACAAGGTCTATAAATGAAACATTCAATCGGATCAACAATGATATCTTAGTTGTGAACACTGAACAACCTCTTGCGTTTACGCTTGGTTTCAGGCGGCCTTTCATTGTGTTAAGTACAGGTTTAATTCAATTATTGGATATTGATGAGCTAGAAGCGGTAGTAGAGCATGAAGCCTTTCACCAAAAAAAATATGATCCACTGGTAATTTTTATTTTACAGTTGATCTCAGATGCGTTATGGTTTGTCCCACTGACAAAATGGTGTCATAAAAATTACAAAATAATAAGTGAATTATCAGCCGACGAAAATGCAATTAATAAAATGGGGACTGAATTAGGCATAAGTACCGCTTTGTTGAAGTTAATTAAACATGGTTGCACTGATAAATCATCTCCTGTTCTTGTCCATTTCTCCAATGAATCGGTTAACTATAGACTTCAGCAATTAATTCATCCCCATAAAACAATTCCTTTGAGAGCTGAAACAACCACGATTTTTGTTTCTATTTATGTTTTGGTTATACTTTTGGGAATGACTATAGTGATTGTCTGATGACTTTCACTTGATTTTTTTACCACTTTACACTACACTTTGTAGTGTAAAATAAAACAAAAGGAGATATGTCATGAATAAACAAGAGATTGGTACCTTTTTATTAAGAGTTATGTTGGGAATTTCATTTTTCTTGCATGGTTTGTCAAAATTCAAGGGTGGATTGGATAACACTTCAGGATGGTTTCAAAGTATAGGCATTCCGGGATTTATGGCCTATGTAGTCGGTATTATTGAATTGGTTGGAGGAATTGCTTTAATTATAGGTCTTGGGACAAGAATAATTTCTGCTCTCCTTGTATTCATCATGGCTGGTGCAATTGTTTATGTGAAATTCCCAGCAGGTTTTATGGGGAATGGAGAAGGTACAGGGTACGAACTGGATCTCGTTCTTATGATTATTGCACTTCACCTAGTATTGAATGGAAGCCGATTCCTATCTATAGACTCTAAGTTACCTAACCTTAAAAAAAGACAAGATTCAGAAATGATAGCAAGTTAATATTAATAAACGATAGCACAAAAAATTAAACACTTTTTTTGACAATCTTGAGGCATGAAACCGGCAATCACTGGGGTCATGCCTTTTTCATTTCACCTTGTTCTTATTTGAAGTGGCTTCATGATTTGAAAAACCGAAAATAAATCAAAGCAGATTTTGGTTATCAAAAGAAGTTTTCCATGACTGCAGTAACGTGACATACTTTGCGAAATGACAATACTTGAACCAATAACCTTGAAATTTTCAATTCAATCGTTAACAAACAAAAAAATTGATAGTTTTCATTAATTTTTCATTGACGAACACATGTTCCTTGTTATAAAATACAATCATGGGTAATAATGGTATAGTGGTTATTGCCACTGACCAGTCCAAAAGGAAGCTTGGAAATCTTTCAAGCTTTGTAAAAAAAATTAAAGCAAAAGGAGCTATTTAATTATGACCATGCGATTATCTCCATATTTAATGATGAACGGAAATGCGAAGGAAGCGATCCAATTTTATGAAAAAGCATTGGATGCAAAAGTCCTTTTTAATCAATCCTTTGGAGAAATGCCAGAAAACCCGGAATTTCCTCTGCCAGAAGAAGCAAAGGATCTTGTGGCACACGCAATGTTAAAGGTTGGGGAAACGGACCTCATGTTTTCCGATACTTTTCCAGGTCAAACCAGTCAATCTGGAGATCAAGTCACGATCTGTATTTCAATCAACGATATTGAAAAATCAAAACGAATCTTTGAAACTTTGTCGCAAGGTGGAGAAGTGAAAATGCCGCTGCAGGAAGCTTTTTTCAGCCCTGCTTATGGGATTGTATCAGACAAATTCGGTGTAACCTTTCAAATTTATACAGAGGGTCAACAATAATTTTCTCAAGTTAAAAAAATAGCAGCTGTTTCGGTGACTATTAGTTGCAACTGTTATTTGTTGAATAAATAAATCCCAATTTCTCATTTATATCACTGAGAGATTGGGATTTTTAATATTGGAATATCCTTAACGTTGTGCATCCACGTTTTGCTTGCGGTCCTTCTTATGGAATTATAGGTATGATTCTTATCTCTTTTCATATGCAACCAAAGATCATCCCGCACGGTAGGATAGCATGTAAGATAACATCACTTTTATAAATAATGTAGGCGTTCATTCTCACTGTCCCTAGATCCTGGATTCAATCCGAATGTATATATATTGCTCTTAATAACCGAACTCCACTATTGGTATCATGATTTACGTGGTTACCGATAATTTTTTTCTGGTTCCACACTTTTAACTTTGAAACCTTATCGTTATCTCTCTGTGATATTCGTCATATATTCTTCATCTATTTGTTCTTTGTTTAGAAAATGGCTATGCTATTATTTAAAACATTGACATACAAATTAGCCGCATTCTTTGTAAAATATATTCCTTCTTTTAATAGGCTAATATCATTCGGAGTAACTTTACATTGCGTAATAAGGGAAAAGGGGGGAACAACGTGAACACAGATCAAGCTTTCAACCTGTTAAAGGATGCAGGAGTAACAGAAAGCAGTAGTATACAAACTGTTAGACGCTGGCTTCGTGAAGGTAAGATTAAATATGAGGGAGGAAACGGAAATAGAAAAACTGGATACATAATGGAGGACACAGATCAAGCATTTGAAATGTTAAAAGATGCAGGAGTAACAGAAAGTAATAGTGTACAAACTGTTAGGCGCTGGCTTCGTGAAGGTAAGATTAAATACGCGGGAAACGGAAAGAGGAGCACTGGATACATAAGCGATGACACAGCTTCAAAGATGGCTATAAATGATATTATAGATCAAAATAAGGACGAAATCATACACCGATTAAAATTAAAAATACAAGCTCAAGATAAGCATATAGAAGGAATCGAAGAACTTCATGAGACTGCAAAAAGAATATTGATTCAGCAAAGGGATATGTTCAAAAAGGAAGTTGCCATTCTAAAGAATGAAAAAAGTGAATTACAAATTGAAACAAAGGATTTATTAAAAGAAAATATTGAATTACGTAATGAATTGATAAAATTAAAAGAAAACATCAGAAACAATTACAATATTGACTCCACTACTCAATCAAATGATTATAGTAAAAAATTAGGGCTCTCTAAAATGGCGAGCAGTAAAGAAGTATTAGCAGAATATAAAGGGTTATTAAAAATAACTCATCCAGACCATAATGGCAACGCGAAGGTATTTCATTACATTAAGACTGATTACGATAATTTTAGAAAGAGCAACAAAGGTAAATGAAAAGTGTTTAAATATATGAAGATTATTTCCAAATCAAACTTAACGAAAATCCTAGGGTAATACCGTGTTTTAGGCGAATCGATTGTTAGGATCAAAAGCGCTCGGGAATTTTGGAGTTAATAGGGCCGAACCATTGTTAATTTAGACTATTGATCATTCTTTTTTTGATTCCATCGTTTGTTCATTTTAAATAAACAGATCCAAATGAACGAAAAGGTGCCTTTGTTCATTTGGCACCTAAATTTGAGACGTTTAAAGTCTATCGTTTACACATTATCAAGCTGCAGACTATTTTTGTCTCCTCATCCATTGTGTTGCAACCCATTTTTCCCCAGTGATAACGGGCGCTCCACCATGTAAAGTTAGTTCGTTTATGTTTTTATCGTTATAGAAATATTCGAAATACACAGCCATCCCCTTTCGCGGGGACACTGAAAAATTCAGTTTAGGAAAAAAAGTTTCCCCTCCATGCTCCACATCATTTAAGTACATAATGATTGTGCTAATTCTATTGTTTTTTGCTGCTATACTTGAAGATGTAAAAAAATCAAAATGAGCTTTATACTCTTGACCAGGAGTATATTTAAGAATTTGAATACCATCTCCATGATCAATAGGGATATTCATGATTGTTGATATCCTTTTTTCAATTTTGGTAATGATGTCATATTCATTTTCTTGGAAAAACATACTACTGCTTGTTCTTATCTCATTTAATTCGTGCGTAACTCCAATTTTGGAACGATGCAATTTGTCTTTTGACAATTCAATAAGACCGTCACATTCTTCGTCACTCAAAACATTTCCTAAAACTACAATTAGAGGTTCTTCTAATTTAGCAATCACATTAATTTCTCTGTCTTCCGTTTTGATTTTATTTCCAATATGATTAAAAATAGTTTGTTCTTTACTTATTTTATTATCCACTGTCAACTTTCATCGACTCCCAAAAGAATGAATTTTCCGAACAGTTAGTTTATATTATTTCTGTAAGCGTTTTTCTATATTAATTATACCATGAACGTTGTTATATAACTGTTTCTTATTTCAGCAAACAGTGCTTCGTATTATGAGGTCAACAATTAAACATACTTGTTGACCTGGCGGTTGACTATAGCAAACTCTAATCTTTTACATAAAATATAGTAAGCTCACAATTTGCACAAGTCTCTTTCATGTGTGTATTTTCACCAAAATCTACGTGAATTTATTTCCTCCAACGTGGTTTCCACTGATTGGTAAGGGGGAGTAAGGGGGTTTTTAAAACTTTCATTGGACAAATGTGTGAAATTTTGTGCAATACCAGAATATGCCGTTAAAGAGGGAAATGTATTGAAAATTGCACAGGAGTCTCCCGCTATTCCACGACTTTATGAGGTGGGGCAAAACTATATTATTATGGAATATCTTGAGGGTCCAACTTTATTCCAGTATTTAGAATCTGGAGGGGTCCTATCCAAAAAATTGATGAGGCAAATTCTTTTTGTGCTAAAAGAAATGAAGCGTTTAAAGTTTTCCAGATTGGATGCCGATTTGCGCCACATTATTGTAACTAAGGAAGAGGAATTAAAAGTAATAGATCATTATAGCTCCTATACAAGGATTCGAAACAGGCCAGAGTTGATATTCGAAGGTTTAAAAAAGTTGGGTCTATTACCTCTGTTCTTGAAAGAGTTAAAAGAAATGGATCCCGAATCCTATATGGAATGGAAAGATTTATAAATAAAAAAAGTAACTCCTTTAAAGCTAAAAAGGAGTTACTTTTTTCTGTGGAAAAACCAGCGTTATTTTGGATTGCTATGATGCTGGATGATACGATCAACGATATCTGGCAATTTAATTTTCTGTTCTAAAAGAAACTGGTAGAGAGCATCTCTATCCTTCGTACTCACATTCCACTCTTTAGGGATGGATTCGATCACTTGATAGATCGATTTGTTCGGCAAGTTCACTATTTTTTCTATAAACGATGTAAGCTCTTTTTGATCATCGAGAAGAGAGAAGGCCCATTTATAAAAAGGCCAATGGTAGTTATATACCGGTGTTTCACTTAGCGTTTGAGCAGACCATTGATAACGTCCTGGAAAAACTCTGCCATGATCAATCATATGGACATAATAGCCGCCATCACTGAGATTTTCCAAAATGACATTCATCGTACCTCGGTCAGAGTTATTAACCCATTGGTCGAATACCGTTATACCGGCAAGCATATCTCGGTTTTTAACATCCGTCTTAGTAGGAGGATTTTCTCTAACATTCTCGAAAACTGTACTGTTTTTAATAAAAACACAGCCATATTGGTATCCAGAACTATAGTTGTGTTTACTGGATTTTAATTCAGGGGTTTTCTTGATAAATTCTTCCGGTATATATACAAGATCAAATGGGATAACGGGAAGTGAAAGGAGCTCTGCCAATTTGCCGATCATGTATTCATTGACCACTTCTTTTTCTCTTCCTTTCTTAGTATCGAACCACTTCACGACATATTCTTTACCATCGCTGAAAAGAATGACATGTGCGGTTCCGCCCCTTAATGTTTGTACATATTGAACTGGATATTTTGTCATATCACTTTGTCTCCTTTTAAAAAATTTGTCTAGCTCTATTTCTTTTTTACCTTTTCTTTTTTATTAACCATATTACTCTTGTATTGATCGATGAAATTGGTTATAAGATTCGGTAAATGACTTTTCTGTTCTACAAGAAATTTGTACAGCGCTTCACTTTCCTCCATCGAGACTCCCCAATCTACAGGGATGGATATGGTAACTTCATAGTTAATTCGTTTAGAAGGGATAAAATTTTTTATACAAATGATGTGAAATCTTCTTCATTTAGCATATAGAAGGCGCGTCGGTAAGTTTCTTGGTAAGGGATTCAGTTTCTGAGAAAGCGTTTTTCAGACTACTGATATCCATCCGAAAAACATGTTCCATGATCAATCATATGGACAAAATAGCTACCTTCACTAAGCTGTACTAGAAGGAAAATGCTTAGGGCCAATCGATGTTATTCACCCTAAGGTCGAATACCACCATTCCGGCAAGCATATCGTGATTTTTCTCTTACATCTTGGATGGAAAAGCTTTAAATACTTCATCTCGTACAAAACTGTTTTCGATAAATAAACAAGTATATTGGCATCCTGAACTAAATTTGTATTTTCTGGAATGTAATTTAGGAGTATTTTTTATGACTTCGACTGGGGTATATACAAGCCCGAAGGGGATAAAAGAAAGGGAAGGAACATTGCTAATTTACCGACCACTTACTCATTTACTACTTACTTGACTCTATTATTAGTACCATTCATTTCACTACATACTTTTTACCGTCGCTAAAAAGAATGACATGTACCGTCCCACCAATTAATGTTTGTACGAGCTCAACTGGATATTTGGACTGACCCATGGTTTCCATTTCAATTAACTCCGTTATTTTTTTCTAATAAGCTGTATAGCCTTTGTTGTTCGATGATTTGTTTATTCAAATCAAAATTTTCATCAATAACCTGTCTTGCACTTCTGGTATATCTCTTCCATACTCTTGGATGACTCAGGAAATATTTTATACCTTGAGCCAATTTTAAATCATCTTTCTCAGGAACAAGGTATCCTGTTTTTTTATGCTCAATCAATTCCGGAATCCCTCCATGAAAGGTGGAGATGACAGGTAAACCGCTTGCCATTGCTTCTTTTAATACATTTGGGATCCCTTCTACATCGCCATCTTCGCCCGTTTCACTGGCTAGGCAAAAGAGATGGGAATCTCTTAATTCCTTAGAAATTTGGTTGGAATCCATTGGTCCTCTAAGAAAAACGTGTTCGGTTAATTGGTTTTCATCAATGAAAACTCTTATCTTCTCTTCATCTTCTCCTGTCCCAATAATGTGCAGTGTCGTTCTTGGGAATTCCTGATGAATCCGTTGAAAAGCCTTCAAAAGCGTAAGGAATCCTTTTTTCTCGACAAGTCTGGCTACAGACAAGATTCGGATTTCTCCTTCCTTAGGTAAGGAACGTTGGAAAAATGGGTATAAATCTAAATCTAGACCACCATATAATACATGTATTTTATCTTCTTTAAATCCTAATTTCATTAATTCATCTGCAAGAAAATGGCAAACTGCAAAACAACCAGCTCCATGTTTTACTAAATTTTGATATCGGAGGACATTTTTGCGAAATCTCTTATATGTTTGAGTGGATGAATCACGTCCTCGAAAATGCACAATCAAAGGAATATCATACTCTATAGCTGTTGGTAAAAAATCGATGGAATGTTTCCCTTGATGAGCGTGAATCGCAACTACATTTTGCTCCTTAAAGAAGGCTCCAAGGTCTTGAATTTCGTTCAAATTATAATAATGTTCAAACTGATATTGAACATTGTCGCTATTTGGGTAAGGGCCTATTACAATAGGCCGATATTGATCCAACATAATGATCTGATTGTACATAAATCCTTGATTTATTTTAATAGGTTCTCTAATGTAAAAAGCGATTGTCTTCACTATTTCAATCCCTTCCTTCCCTCTAAAATCAAATTTTCGATAAAACTTTGAAATATTTGTCGATCTCGTTCAGTTAAATCTTTCGGAAAAGAGGACCATTTAAAAAATTGTACCTTTTGTATTTCTATATCATCAGGTTTTAAATCTCCGCTGAGTATTTCTTCGGTCACGTAAGCAATATTGACTGGAAAGTATTCATCACCATTAGGCAGCTTCGTAAAATAGTCCTTCCCTGAAAAAACGCCAATTAATTGAAGGTTGCCAATGTTAATCCCTGTTTCCTCCAAAATTTCACGTCTGCAAGCCTCTTCCGCAGATTCTCCTAATTCAATAAAGCCGCCTGGCAATTTCCACAATTTATCGGATTGTACCATTAGAAAACGGCTGTTCTGATCGATAACCAAAACGGTGACACCAGTAAGTATCAAAGCTCTAGTCCCAACGAGAGCACGTAAATCTTCAATGTAGCCCATCACAAGTCTCCTTTCTAATCATTTCCTTTCTGGTTATTCCTCTTTTATAGTAAATGCAAAATAGAAAAGATTCGAAACGGACAAGTACATATATTTGTATTTTTTTTGTAAAGTTCTTAAATGTATGTGTATGAGCATAAGACACTGAAGAAATGCTAGGAAAAGCTTTCCTTAAGAGAATTATGCACCAATTGCTAATAGGTTTCTTCTCGTCCTTAGAACCCAGTAAAAGAGGGTATGACTTAATTTTGTGAAAAAGTGTTATTAACCTAAAGCAACTAATCGAGGATTTCATATTATAGATTATCGTTATTAAAAAGAAGGAAAGAGGTGAAAGATTAGATGGATGATTTTAAATTAATAAAGGTTGAGAGAATAGAAAAGAACGGTAAAAAGGAACTTATTATTCATAATCCAACCACATTAAAACTGATTGGGGAAGGAAGTCAAGGTGCAGTTTTTCAGCTTGATGAAGATATTTGCGTAAAAATTTATGTCAATCCAAATGCAGCAACTAAAGAGGGGAAAGCACTTGAAGCAGCGAAGGAAACTCATATTGTTCCGAGGTTATATGAAGTCGGACCAAACTACGTAATTATGGAGTATTTAAAAGGGCCCAATCTAAAAGATTATTTGAAAGGAAAGCAAGATATTCCCGAATCGGTTACAGAACAAATCATAATGATTCGAAAGGAACTAAAGAGAGTTGGATTTATTAGAATCAAGACCTCAATCGGACATTTTGTCGTAACAAAGGGAAATGTGCTGAAAGCGATCGATCATTCAGATGGCCTCACAATGAATGATCCATATAATCCGAAGATGTTTCGTGATTTAAAGAAATTGGGGTTATTGGATACATTCCTGGAACAAGCAAAGAAAATCGATCCTGAATCATATGAAGACTGGCAGAAAAATATCGATTTCAATGCGATATAGGAAACCTATCCGATAGGATGACAAAATGGGGAAGTGGCTTCAGCAAAGGCTCTAACCGGTGCAAGTATGGCATACATCAAAGAAATTTATGATGAATTCCTCACAAAACCAATTATGTTAAACAAGCATGAAAATCTAAAAAAGTCGAACTCCTTAACGTAAAGGAGTTCGACTTTTTAGGTTGGAATTCTCTTAGACATAAAATTTGCGTAATGGGCAGTATAGCATTGTTACTCCCGTTCGTAAATGTGCACGTTTGGGAACGGAGGCTTTTTCTCATGAACCATTTTTAACGTTCGTAAAAGTACGAAATAGTTTACATTGTACGAACGTTTTGAATGCGGCATTTTTATTTTTTAAAATGAAAACGCTAAATGTTTTAGTGCATTTTTTGTTTCTTCTTCGGTAATACCTATGTAGCGTAGAGTGACAGATGGATGGGAATGATGCAGAATCTGTTGCAGTATGGCAATATCCTTCGTGTCTATGTAAAACCAATAGCCAAACGTTTTTAAAGGTATGTTGCCGACATGTTCCGCGTCAACGAACTCGACGGCCTTATTTAACTGCCGGTAGGCCTGAGTAGGAGTAATAGGGGGGCTGCCTCTTCCTAAGTAAGGACTCTAGACGTTTTTCGTATAATCATAGACCTCCTGGAAGCAATTCGCGATATACATGTCGCGAATTTTTTGCGTTTTGCCTTCTTTGTCTCGGAGATTTTATTTTTTTTCCTTTGAGGTCAGGGATCTATTGTGTGGTCAATCGAAGAAAGTCCCCAATCCGAGCCTAGTCTCATATACTTTAACGAACGTAAAAAACGGCAGTTTTAAGGACAAATTACAATATTTATAAAATTATATTTTTACATACGGATGACGATTTTTCCTTTATAAAGTGGTTTTTTTGAATTTTTTTGCAAGGTAATATAAGTTTAACGTTTACACGTGACCAACGCTCAGTCATTCAAAGGCATGTTGAATAACTATAGAAAGAATGGTGATAGTTGTTTATCCATTAAAGATCTCTGTCCATGGAAATAACAAAATGGGAAACCCATACACTTATGTATAGTTTCCTAAACTAAAAAATAGGTGAATCATTTTGTCTTTTCCAAACATACATAATATTACA